>CAZBNE010000011.1:0-36797 GCA_964493155.1 uncultured Pelolinea sp. | reverse complement strand
AGGTCCATCTGTCTGTCTCCTTTCATTTAAAACTCTTTTCTAAGGGCGGTTCTTTCCAGGTGTACTCTATGAGAACGGCAAGATTCAGGATCAACTTCCAGTGTCGGTCAAGCCCTTGATTTTCCGTGCTGATCATTAGCGGCCAATTTCCCGGGCTGGATAACACATGAATACAAAGCCACCTTCAGGTTGAATTGGGTGGAATAGTATGGAAACCATAAAAACTATAAAAACAAACCAGAAGACTTATCTTTCGATAGAAGACAAATATATTTTACAAATTAAGATAATAATGAGTTCGCTATATCAATAATGGTATGGAAATGACAAGGCAATAGCCTTCCTGAATTCGTATTCTACCCGCACAGGTAATAACAAAGGAAAAGTAGAAAGGATTACATGATGTTTAAACGAAAAATCTTCTTATGGATGTTTTTTGGCGCAATCGTTGTGTTCATGACAATCGCAGTTGTTATACTGCTGAACTTGCCCCATCAGAACGCCATCGACCTGTTAAACTGCCCTGCCATGAATCTTATCCCGAAGAACTCAGAGTTTTACCAATTGACAATGTTCAGAGTAATGGCAAAAGAAACGAGCCGACTCCCCCAATTAATTACGACTGAAATAATGAAGGAAAATGGTATGGTTTCCATCCTCCATGGCACCATGTCTGAAGAAACAAGCAGCTTTTTTGACACTTTTGTGGCTAATTCTTCAAAGGGTAAAGCTGCCCAGATCATCATTACGGTATATTCAACAGAAGGGGATCCGATTTTTATGAATGTTTTATTTGATCAGGTTCAGTTCCTTGCTTTTATTGATAATATTGATGAGAGGTTGAATTCCGCAGGCAAGGAGGATAAAAACCTCCGCTATGATCACCTGGAAATTATCACAAACCCTGAAACTGAAACAAACTTCGTCATTCTGACCAATGACAGCCGTTTAACCTTTGAGCAACTTCGTAACGCTCAAATAGGATCAAATATGGAGAGTATTGATTCTTTCCAATTGTTTTCGTTTTATTAAAAATTAGAGTAAAAGGAATGTGCGCCAGGCTCTTTCTGTATAAAGGCAAGCAGTTTGCCGAAAAAGCTTACCACTCAGTTGACCAAAAATGGGATAAACATAATGCAGAAAACGGAAAGCCTATCTCTTTCGCAGCACTCGCTGCGAAATTACCTGCCCATGTGGATTCGGCAAGAGATCTCAGTCTTCGAGAACCGTCCGGTACAATTTGTCCTCATCTGGTATCTGACGAAAAAGACCGGCTCAGTGACCGTATTTGCCGGCGCCCTGGTGGAGCGCTGAAACCGTATACTGACCATGATCGTGTCCGATACTCTGGCGGCGCTGAATATATTTGTCGATCGGTTTTACATCACTTTTGGGTGAATACAGAGGAGGTATTCAATGAAACGATGGGTTTATTTCTTGTTCACGTTGTTGATCTTTGCGATAGTTCATGAGGGCATGCACGCTATAACAGCATTTATGTTTAACGAATTCCATTCATTTCACATCAGACCTTATGGACTGGAAGTGGTTTTTCAAACACCGGTCTCCTCACGATCGGGAATTCAATGGGCGATCATTTCTGGTTCGAGCAATGTCTTGACTCTGTTGATTGGATATCTTCTACTTCTACTTCGAGGGCAATTTATTCATTCTAAATCAGGATTTTGGAAAGTTTTTTCCTATTATGCAACCTTCTCATTCCTTTTATTGGACGCTCTCAATCTTTCTGTTGGGCCTTTTTTTTATGGTGGAGATGCAAATGGGATTGCGGTAGGATCAGTTATTAATCGGTTGATCATTCAAGCATTTTTCTTCATCATATTGTTGATCAATCGGGAGTTGATAGCAAGCAAACTTATGCCACTTTATAAAGTGGATACAGCAAATTTTCTCTTACAACCCTGGTTTACCAATAAAACATAATGAGGTTTTCCCCACATTCGATCCTCTGAAAAACCAATTGATGGTCATATTTTGGAACTGTATGACGATAGGATTCATAATTTGATGATAAAAGCGAATTGGAATACCACAATAATTCTTGCTGTGATTCTCTTGCTTATTTTTGTTGTTACCAGGTTTTTTATGCCCGGTTATTACACGCCAGAATGGTCGGCAAGAAATGTCTTTTGGGTGGTTGCATTAATTATTCTGCTCACCTCATTTTTCGATAAGATGAGGTTCTCCTTGTCTGCGCTAACTGGTTATCTTTTGGGAATGCTTGCAGGGGAATTGTTCGGTGGTTATCAAAAAGATGTACCGCCCCAATACCTGCATTATGGATGGCTCATTCAAATAGTTATATTCTTTGCCTTTTGTTTACTGGGAATATGGATGCAAAAAAAGAGAACACAAAACCAATAAAATCGTTTTACCAACTTATGGAAATATCGCATAATGCATCCTTCAGGCTCATTAGCGGAAATATAACACTTTGAGAACCCGAGGATTTATAAACGAATGCGCAATGCATAATTTCTTTTTTAGAGAGGAGGTATCACATAAAAGAAAATAGCTTTTTATAAAATGAGCTGGAATGAAGAAATGCAAGAAGGAGTATTTGACGAATCCGCGAAAAACAGATTCTATACGAACATCGATTAGGTACTGCAGTGTGCCCGGTAAGCGTAAACCAGAGTTCGTCAGGTTGGCTGATTTGCAGAGCCCGGTGTATAAACAACACGGATTGAGGATTTTGACTCATACCACACCGAATGTGGTACAGTGTAACCCGGAGGTCCTTGGTTCGAATACCACTGCGGGGCACTATTGTCCAAGCACCGCTATTAAATAGAGAAAGCGCCACAAACGGCGCTTTTTGGTTCGAATACCCCTGCGGAGTACTGTTGTCCAAGCCCCGCTACTGACAACCACCTGAAAAGGTGGTTGTCTTATCCTTAGTTTGAATACCCCTGTGGGGTCCTATAGTCCAAGCCCCGCTACTAACAACCACCTGAAAAGGTGGTTATATAATTTTAAAAATATGATTTAATTATGTAGCCATGTGATCCCAGGTTCGGATCCTTGATCCGTTCAAGTTTTCCAGATGTTCAGATTTATGAATAATAATCTTAAAAACACACCCACATTTAGGGGTATTTTGGGCATTTGGTATGAAATTTATTAAATTGAATAACTCACGTGATCACCCTATACTTATGACAACTTTTCCCCTGGGATGTTCCTTCTCAAAATACCAGAAGGCTTCAACAATTTTCCTTAACTGATAACTCCCATCAATAACCGACCGGATCTCTCCGGATTCTAGAAGTTCTTTTAAAAGGATCAAATCCTTTTGGCTTTGTACCATTGAAAGAACAATTATTTTCTGACCACCACTTCGAGAAATTCCTTTCCTGTTGCTCCCTGCCTGGATGAGTTGACGCATGGAACCCCCGGCAGCAACATATGATCCAGTTGGTTTTAATGCACGAAGGTAATCCTTAATAGGATGGAATCCGTTTACAGCCAGGATCATATCGTATTGGACCTCGTTTTGGAAAAAATCTTCCACCTTATAATCGATGACATGATCTGCACCAAGCGAGCGTACCATTTCCAGATTCCTTGTGCTGCACACCGCGGTCACTTCTGCTCCCAGGGCTTTAGCGATCTGCACGGCATAAGTCCCCACGCCGCCTGAAGCGTCATGAATCAACACCTTTTGCCCAGGTTGAATGTTGCCCTTGTCACGCAATCCCTGAAGCGCGGTCATCGCCGCCAAAGGGACCGCTGCCGCCTGTTCGAACGTGAGATTGGCAGGTTTGAGTGATATCGTTTTTTCATCGGCGCAGACAAATTCTGCGAATGTGCAGCGACCGGTTGCCCCGGGCATAAACCCGAAAACTTCATCACCCGGTTTTAACAACCTGACATTTCCGCCAATTGCCTCAATCAGTCCGGCAAAGTCAGCACCGAGGATCTTGTTTTTTGGAAAGAAAAAACCACCAGGCATCAGTCGCATAAAAATTGGTTTAGCTCGCAGCATACGCAGGTCGCGCGAATTGAGAGATGCTGCATGAATATGGATCAACACCTCATTCTCTAGCGGTATTGGTTTCACCACCTCCCGGAGTTGAAGAACATCCGGAGAACCATATCTGGGGCAGATTATTGCTTTTATATTTAGACCTTTTTGTTTTGCCTATAAAATACATGGCCAATCACCAATCCAAGGGCGAGAAACCTTGGCACATTCATGCCTGTGTCGAGCAGGAGGTAGATTGGGGCATGGGCCGGGTTTGCAAGCGCCGAAAGGACTTCGATAATTGCCATGGCACTAACGCTAAGGATCAACGCCTTTTGGATGGGGTTCTTACCGGGTATCCTGTTAAAGAATCGATGGAGGAAATAACTGACATAGAATGCGATCACCAGTCCGCCAACCAAAGCTTCAACCAGTGCTACCGGGAGAGAAGAAATCGAGAATGCAGCTTGGTACTGCGCGGTGATGGGAGAGACAGTGATCAAAAAGTCGGTGATCCAGAATGCCGCGCCTCCTGTTGCCACCAACATAAGCATTTTTTTTGAGAACACTCGAGAAGCCTGCGCCGTGTTTTGACCTGTGAGTTGGGTTTCCATGGCTGCTTCCTTATTCCAACCCGGCAGGTTTCGCTACATCTGCAGACAAATCGATTCCCTTGTATTGCTGTTTAAATACATAGCCAATCGTAATTCCAAGGGCTGTGATGCGGATCACATTGAAAATTGTTCCGATCATAAAGTACCGCAGGAAATTATCTGTTGCATAAAAACTTGAAGGACCTCCGAGCAGGATCGTGACAATGACCAGCACAATCGAGCTCAGGATGACTGATTTAAGGATCGGATCCTTTCCCGGGATCTTGTCAAAGAAGCGCAGCAAAGGATAACTGACCCACAATCCAATGATCAAGCCGCCGATCAAGGATTCAAGCAGCATTGGATAATAAGAAATGGACATAGCAGCCCTGTATTCTGCCGCAATTCCGGTGCGCGAGATCGCGAAGTTTGACAACCAGAAGGCTGCTCCTCCCGCGATGGTCAGTACTGCAGTCCTTCCCCAAAAATTTTTTGATAGGGTCATTTTTCCTGGTCCTTTCTAGTTCGTTTAAGTTTGATTCTGATTTTTGACTCCCTTAACCAGGAGCCAAAGTGCCAACCCAAATTCTGCGAGGAAACCCAACGCCCAACAGGGGTAGGCGATGAATGTATAGGCCGGGAACAGGAAACGCTGGCAGACGTAGATCAGCAGGCCGAAGCAGTCCGCCATTAACAAGACGCCCAGGATCTTGGGTAGAAAGTTCGATCTGTAAACCAGATAGCCCAGGGGAAGTAGCCAGATGCCAAAGGGGATCTGCGCGATCGTGGAGCCGTATTTGTATAAATTAATAAATACTGTTGCCAATGCCTGCAGTTGATCCGGCTGGAAGGCTTTCAAGTTATCTGCACCGCTTGCAAGCACCAGGCCGCCGACCAGATTCACGTGGCTAAAAACTAATATCGCGAATCCTCCCACGTTGAATATCAGGAAAAGCAAAGCGATGTCTTTGTTGACCGGTTTCAGCAAGCGGTATAAAGCCCAGGCTGCCAGCAGAAAGAGCACATGTGAGAACATGCCGATGACCACCCCCACGCGGAAAGAAGCTTCATGCGCCAAAATGTGATTGACGGTAAGCGGGGCGTCCACGAATACGAAGCGGCCAAACTGCTCTGCAATGATCGAAGCAATGATATACGTAAAATAAAACAAACCTGCGATTCTTGCGATCTTTTTATTTGTCCCAAGGGGACTTCCTGTGGTCGAGTTCATTTTTCATTTCCTTTTCTTGTGATTGATTTTGGCGTAAATAAGCCGCATACGCCTGCTGCGGTCTTTCAGTTTGTCCCATAGGGACTCCCTTTGGTCGTCCGCAAGGGACTCCCTTTGATCGTGTTTATTTTTTATCTCCTTTGAACAGGGAAAAGCCCGACAGGCCAATGCCCACAACGTATAAAACGCTCTGAACAACATTCACCTGCCAGCGTCCATTCCCAATATATGAGGATGCGAAAAATGCCATCACTTCCACAAAACCGATCACGAATAACAGCATCCAGAAAGCCGATTTTTGACCCGCGACCAGGTTTTTTCGGATCAACGGCCAGGTCAGTACCGAGATCATCAACGAGCAGGAGTTATACAGGATGGTGAAACAATTCAGAGCTGCCATAGTTTTGGCGCTGAGACTGGCAATTTCAGTTTCTGAAAAGGAGGCTACCTGCAAAATTGGGGAGTCCTTTTTGAGAATGAGGACATAGCTCAAGATGATGAGGGCAAGCATAAAATTGATCATGCACCATATGGATAGAACAAACGAACCTTTTTTTATCATTTCACTATCTCCGTGGGGTTTTGTGTCCACTTTTTTTACGGTGCTCAAATCGTCTCAACTAATGGTTTCCACTTCCAGGTAAACCAGCCTATTAACAACATGCAAGCAACTTCCATTGACGCAAAAAATACATAATACGAACCGTGTCCGCCGCGTACAACGAAAAGGATATTTAATACGGAAATAAAGATAGTTACCCAGCGATTTACTTTGTATTTCAATATCCAGGATAAGATGACCATAACAACTGCCGTCCCCATTACTACTGCGCCGGCTAACAAGCCTCCCACAGGCATCGGCGCCCCTGATATTACTTCACGAATCGGAGACGTGGGATCCATTAATGAAAGAATATCTGCATAAGCCATACTGAGGACTACAAATATTTATAACAGTGAAAGTTTTATTCTTGGATCTATTCCGGTGGTTGATTTGTATGAGTTCATTTATTACTCCTTTTTCAGATTAGATGAGTCCACGTCATCCGGTCGACCCGGGCAAATCGAGATCAGAGTCATTCCCAGGTCGCGCACTTTTTTCAGCAGCCCGTGCAGTGCGGCCTGATCGGTCACCAGGCCTGTTAGCAGCGTGTCACCGTTCTCTTGCAGCGTGATTGTCAGTCCCTCGAACCAGACATGCCATTTGGCATCCAGTTGGCCTTTGATCCTGATCTGGTAGGTCATGGGTTCAAATGATTCAGGTTCAATTTCGATCTCACTTGGCATGCTTCTTCTCCTTTCCTGGGCGGTTTTTGCGAGCAGAACTTTTTGCTTAATGCATGTGGATAATATCCCCCGCGAGGTGTTAACGAGAAGACACTTAAGTATTTGAAAGTGGTATTAAATTTTAGGGAGTGGGGGGATCGTTCGGGAGAATTACGGTTACAGTAAACCTATCTCTTTTGCACGGGCCACGGCTTCGGTACGCCGCTGCACCTGCAGTTTGTCAAAGATGACACGGTTGTGCCCCTTGATCGTATTCAGGGCGAGGAAAAGCCTTTGGCCGATCTGCCGGTTGGACAGCCCCTGGGCGATCAGCCGCAGGATCTCCAGCTCGCGGGCGCTCATGGGCTCTGCCATCCGGTCGGTTGAGCCTGATTCTGATCTGGGCTCGCCGCCTGGTTTTTCATTTTTATACGCTGATAGCAGCTTTTGGGTATAAACCGGCATGATCCTGCGCGCGGCCGCTTCGCGCAGCAGCTGCGCCATGGGTTGGCCTTCGTCGATGAAAATGCGGACGTAACCCTCCGGCTCAGCCAGCGCCAGGGCTTTTTGGAGCTGTTCAAGGGCGGTCGGAAGGTCGCCTTGCGTGAAATATCCGATCGTTTGCAGAACCAGGATCTCGATCACACTCCCCATCCTGCCGCCCGCTTTGGCAGCTTTCAGCAAGCGTTCCAGCAGCGCCATTGCCGCAGCGGAGGAGTCCTCCGGCCGATTACCCTGGCAGTGAGCCAGCAGCAACCGCGCCAACGTGATGTGATCAAATTCACACATGTAGTCTGGCTCATCTTCAATGGTCAGCCCCTGATCCCATACCCACCTCATGGCTTCATCAAGTCTGCCCTGTTTGATCCATAGTCTCACCATCCGGCTAGCAACCGGGCGTACATTGGGTGATAAATTGCCATCGTAAAGGCTCTCGGCTCGCACAAGCAAGTCGAGCGCGGCTTGCAGGTCGCCCCGGGCTTCGCGAATGCACGCCATTGCTGCGCACCAGCGGTAAGGGTTCTGCGGTAATCCTGCCAGCTCGCCCAGTGACTGGCTTGTCAGCAGGTGCTGCTCGGCTGTTTTCAGGTCATTATGTTCACGTTCGATCGCGCTCAATCCCACATACATGTCCGCCGCTCCCCACTGGTATGGTGCGTCCGGTGCGGTTGCCCACCCCAATGCCTGCTCATAGGTGGCCTTTGCCACGTTTAGGCGGCCCTGCGTGATCTGGATATCTGCAAGTGTGATGGCGCAGCCAATAACCGCGGATAGATACCCGCCTCGCCGCAAATTCTTAATCCCCTCTGTAGTCATTTCATGGGCGGTTGTGAGATCACCATTCGCCCATGCGGCTAATCCGAGTTGCGAAGCTGCTCCTCCGCGTGTCAGGTAATCTCCTTCAAACGCGAAATCAAAGGCTTTTTGAGCATTTTTCAAAATCTTGGGCATATCATTTTCTGCCAGCGCCTGGCCGGCACGAACGATGGCTATCAATCCCGGCAAACGGCGAAATTCCTCTTTGTCCACAACAACCATTCCTGATGGCTGGGATTTCGATGGATCATGCATATCGGTTGTCGTGTCTAACCATCGTTCGGCGTCCTGCAGCCGGGCTTCGATCACCCGAAAGTCACCTGCTCCAAATGATGCCCAGGCATACGTTGCGCTGAGTACAGGTCTGTAGTAGACTAGATTCTCGGGCAATGCCTTAAGCCATCCAAGTATCGTGGTGGACTGCTTCCGCCTGCGCATTTCAGGTATTGCTAATTCGATCAGCTCCGCAGCTCTTGTGAAATCCTGTGCAGCCAGTGCATGATGGATGGCATCAGATCGATGGCTGTTCTTTTCAAGCCACTCGCATGCCCGCATATGGCTTGAAGCTGCCTTGCCCGGCTGTTCATTCATAAAGTGGGCTTGCAGGGCGTCCGAAAAAAGGTGGTGATAGCGGTACCACTGGCGCTCATCATCCAGGGGCATAATGAAAAGATTGCTGCGTTCAAGCTCAGCCAGCATCCGCCGGCTATCTTCCCGACCGGTGACCACGTTGCACAGAGGGGCACAAAACCTCTCAAGAATGGAGGTTTGGATCAGGAAATCGCGTATGGCATCCGGCTGGTGTTGGAGTACTTCTTCAACCAAATAATCCAGCACATAACGATGGCTGCCGGTGAATGCCCGGATGAAATCAAGCGCATCCTCACGGTTCTGTATGGAAAGCGCGGCCAATTGCAGGCCGGCGATCCAGCCTTCGGTGCGGTTTTCCAATGCGGCGATGTCTTTGGCCGAAAGATTAAGACCCATTACCTGGTTGAGAAATTCGGCGGCTTCGGAGGGCGTAAAGCGCAGGTTGGCGGCGCGTACTTCGCTTAGTTCGCCGCGGGCGCGCAACCTGGACAGAGGCAGCTGCGGGTCTTCACGGGTGGTTATGACCAGGTGCATCTGCGGCGGTAGATGTTCGAGCAGGAAGGCAAGAGCCTCGTCAACCGGTTTGGAATCAATACTGTGATAGTCATCCAGGACGAAGACAAAGTTTTCTGAATTGGCGGTGATCTCATTGATCAGAGTAGTCAAGATAGATCCAGTGGACGGTGGTTGCGGGGCCTGGAGCGCGGCCAAAACCTCTGTCCCAATATTCGGCGCAACCGTCTGTAAAGCGGTGATGAAATACGTCAGAAAACGGGCGGGGTCGCTGTCTTCGCTATCCAGCGACAGCCATGCGGCCGGCCTGCCGCACTGCGCGACCCACTCGCTGAGCAGGGTCGTTTTGCCGAATCCCGCGGGTGCGGAGATGAGCGTCAGTTTGCAGCCTTTTGCCAGCCCGTTATTCAGCCGCTCGATCAGGTGTGGGCGCGGGACAAGGTCAAGGCGAGCTGGTGGGATATATAGCTTGGTGGTTAAGATAGGTGCTGACATTCTGGAGTTAATTATATATTGCAACTTTTTGCAGGTGAAAAAAATAAAGAAAACATAAAAAGGTCCAAAAAAAGTAATTAAAGTTGTATAACAGGATTAACATTATTGTTTGTCAGGTATAATTATTATTAAATGATTGTAAAAATGTATCAATGGAATTAATCACAACATCTTTCGGTTCACTGAGACTTTGGAAGGCTGAAGACGCGGGCGCGCTGGTCAAATACGCCAACAACCGCAATATCGCGATGAACATGCGGGACGGGTTCATGTACCCATATACGGCCGAGAACGCCAGAAAATTCCTTGCAGCCGCGAGCCAGAAAATCCCGCCCACCTTTTACGCGATCGCAACACCTGAAGAGGCAATCGGCGGGATCGGGGTTACCATTAACAGCGACGTGCACCGGCTGTCCGCTGAGCTGGGCTACTGGCTGGCGGAACCCTGGTGGGGCAAAGGCATCATGACCGAAGCGGTGATCATGTTCACGGATTATATCTTTATGCGTTTTGGATTGGTGCGCATTTATGCCGAACCGTATGCCACTAATGCCGCTTCTTGCCGGGTACTGGAAAAGGCGGGCTTTCTTCTTGAAGGGCGGATGTGTAAGAATGTGATCAAGGACGGCAGGTTATTGGACCAGTTTCTTTATGCAAAAATTAATTCCGCCTGACCAGGCGGGTTAACCGGATCAATAACCTTCGTTTCAGAAAAATGAAGCAAATTACTCTTTTCGGTTAATTACATTTGAAGCCGCTTCTGCGCACGCTGCGGGGGCCTATGGAGGTATTTTAAAAAAGAGGCTGCCTGTCATGCGCCCGATCAACCATTTGCTTTGCCCTACAGCTTATCCGTATAAAATGGATCAGATGCTGGAGAGGGCGGATGTGGCTTTTCTCTCCCTGATAGATCGTGCGGATAGGGATCCATCTCATCGTAAAGTTCCTGATAACGCAATGAATAATCATCTCAACTTCAAATTCAAAGTGATTTTCATCCGAATCACACGAAATTTCCAATAATCTGCGAGAGATCAGTCGATAGCCGGATTGGTTGTCGGGAAGGTGCATGCCAATCGCCCGCGAAAGCAGGTGTGTGCCCAGCCAATTGCTCAACCGGCGAACAGGCGGCATCTTTGAAAAATCGCGCTGTCCGATGATCAGGTCAGCTCTTTCTTCATTGAATGCTTTCAGGAACAGTGGAATTTCATCGGGATCATGCTGGCCATCAGCGTCCAGGGTTAATACCAGATCATATGAATGCTTTAGGGCATAAGCAAATCCTGTCTGGAGGGAAGCGCCTTTCCCCTTGTTGACAGCATGTTCTATGACAGTTGCGCCTGCCTGGCGGGCAATCCGGGCAGTATCGTCACTGGAGCCGTCATCGATCACTAAAACCGGCAGATAGGACCTGGCGCGCGCAACCAGCATACCCAGAGTTTGCGCTTCGTTATGGGCAGGAATTACAGCCAAGGCACGTATAGAAGCAGGGCTACCCATAGACGAAACGATGCTATTTCGCATTTGTAAAATCCGTTTTCTTACACAGACTAATTTATTTATCATACCCGATAATAGAATCAGGATTGACCGAGAGGTGATCTATCGGCAATCCATCCACTCTGATCTGTTTTGCCAGCATAAAGATGGTCAGAGCTCTATGGAAATTTTATTATGGATCCGGCATTTCCCGAAAGTATGATTTATTTGTTAGAATACTGAACCGGCTTAAAAATTTGACAACCTCTTAACGGAGAACAGTCAAATAGCGTTGGGCGAGCTCAAAGATAACGATATCCGGATTTTCACTATCTACCAGATCAAGGTCGACCGAAAATGAATGGGCATAAACCACACGGGAGAAGTGCTCCGACAGAAAAGGAATAAGTGCATCAGAAAAAGAATCGCGGAAGATCAGCGCGCCAGGCAGCGGACTTTCAGGGATGGATGAAATAATCATACGGTCCGCGCCTTGTTCCAATTCCGCGCGAGGGGGAGTTAGGGGGACAAGAGAGATCGAGCGTTCCGCAAATCTCTCATCAAAGGGGAGGAAAGCAGCCAGGTCGCCGCTGAATGGCTGCAGATCCTCTGCAAAATCTGCCTTAGACGGGACAGTCAGGTGGGGAAAATCTTTTTTAATCAGTGAGAGAATTTCACGGGTCGCGCGCAGGGCGCCTGCGGCATTCCAATGCGTGTCAGTGCGGTGATATACCCGGGTATTGCGGGCTTCTGATATTAAAGGAATGCGCAGATCCAACACTGATAACTGCGTGGAGCGAAGTTCCTGCATAACCTGATCTATGCGGCATGACAAAACACCGGATTTGACATTATCTGGCAGATATTGCGGGTAAATGGTCTCTTTGTTTGGCGCAAAAACCACATAAAACTTTATGCCTCGTTTACTTAGTTGTTCATCCCAATCCAGCAGGCGTGAACGAATTGCCTGTAATTCGCCGGCAGTAAAAGGAAGCGAACATTCATAATCAGCGAGGTTATTTTCACCGGTATAGTACAACCAGTCCTCGTTACCGATCAGAACGTTCGGAAAGACAGTCTCGCGCAGAAGATGAAAGCGAAAACCAATCAGCGTATCCACCAGCTGCTGGTGTAGCAGGTGATGGTCTTCAAAAAAGTCCGAAAACGCTGGCGGAAAATCAACAAAAGTTTTAACGAAAGCTATTAAAGAATTATTCTGCCGTGGCGCTTCTGATTGATCCAAAAAACGGGAAAAGTCAGCGGGCAATGAAGCAAGCGGACTGGTGATGATCAATGCGAAAATGATAAGGAGAACCAGGTTGGGTAGTTTACGCGGCATTAAAATTCTCCGTAGATGAAGGGCAGGTAGGTGGTGCCTGCCTGAACGATGATCCCCGCGATGAACAACACCAGCGAAAACATGTTTAGCGCCCAGTTGAATAAATCCGCTTTTTCAGGAGATCGATCTGCTGAAAAGCGCTGCTCAAGGGCAGGAAAAATGGGAAAAGAAAACAGAATACCGGCTGCCAGGGCGCACCAAACCAGAGGCGAAACTGGTGGATAAGCTGTAAAGGTCAACACCGCGGCAGGTTTGGAAAGCCCGACAAGCGCTTTGAGATAATTCCAGGCATAAGGAAGATCGGGTGACCGGAAGAACGTCCAGCCCAGCATGATAACGGCGAGCGCATAGCCATGCTGCAGCGGCCGCCAAGTTTTTTTCAGCCACTTGCCAAAGCAGCCGGATTCCAGGATGAGGGCGGCTCCCTGGATTAGACCCCAGACAATAAATGGCGGGGTAATACCGTGCCAGAGTCCGGTTAACAGAAAAACGATGAGAACATTCAAGGGCTGTTTGAGCCAGGAGATGGAACGGCGCTTCAACTCCAACGGGTAAAAAACATAATCTCTGAACCACCGGGACAAGGAAATGTGCCAGCGTCGCCAGAATTCTGTGATGCTGAGTGAAAGGTAAGGGTAATTAAAGTTCTCGCCAAAATTGAAACCCAGGGCTTGTCCCAACCCGATAGCAATATCGGAATAAGCGGAAAAATCGAAATAGATTTGAAGCGTATAACAGAGCAGCCCAAGCCAGGCAAGACCAGTGGGGAGGCGAAGCGGTGATTGGCTGAAGATCTCACGGCTGGTGAGCAGCGCCAACTGGTCCGCGATGAGCGTTTTTTTGGCAAATCCGAGCATAAAGCGCCGGATGCCGGCAGAAACCTGGGCAAGGTCGGCATCTCTTTGATCGATCTGTCTGGCGATATTCTGGAATCGTTCGAGCGGACCGGAAATTGCTTTGGGAAACATCAAAAGGTAACCGGAAACAGGTAAGAGCTGCGGCCTGTCATCATCTTTCTGGCGGGAAGCATCGACCAGCATGGAGATGGCCTGCAAGGTGAAAAAAGAGATGCCAAGGGGAAAATGCGCAGCACGAGGGAGAATCGACGAGGCCCAACCCGGCATATTTAATCCAGAGACAGCAGAAAGATCAGGAAGCGATTGCCACCAGGCAATGAAAACCTTAAAAAATATTAAGCTTGCCAGATTGACAGCCACACCCCAAACAAGCAAACGCGATCGTTTTCGGTTGCCTGTAAGATCAGATTTAATGGCTTTCAAAAAGAAATAATTGATCAGCATCAGTCCGAAAATGAACGGTGCATAAAGCGGGTCGCTCCACAGGAAGAAGATCATGCTGAAACCGATAAGCAGATAATTGCGAATTCGAAAGGAACTGACAAAGTACAGGATTAGAAAAACTGGAAGAAAGAGGAAAAGGAAGGTTGGCGAGTTTAGCGACATAATATTTTTTTCAATGAATACATGATAAGTAAGTGTTTTTATTATTGCATATTTTTTTTCAAGTTTATTTATCAAATAAAAAATAATTGAATTTTTCCATAAAGCCTGTTGATTTATACTTTTATTACTTGAAAAAAATTGATCGCCAAAGCCTTGGAATAAAATGCTTTAGGAATGGCATGAGTGCAAGATGGAGATTCGTTTAGTTCCAATGGAAGAAAAAGAATTTCAGAATTATGCGGAGAAAGCCGCCGGGGATTATGCGCGGGATAAAGTTGCCTCCGGAAACTGGCATTCGGATGAAGCCCTATCGCGAGCTGAGCAGGAATTTAAAAATGAACTGCCAAATGGGCTTAATACCGAAAACCAGCACTTGTTTTCGCTTGTCGAGGAAACCAGCGGGCAAAAGATAGGTATGATCTGGTTTTTGCTGGATATCAAAAGACCAATTCCCGTAGCTTTTATTTTTGACTTTATAATCTTTGAACCTTTTCGCAGGAGAGGCTACGGAATGAAATCGTTGAAGTCTGCAGAACAAAAAGCTGGCGAGATGGGGGCAAAGCGGATGGAACTGCACGTGTTTGCTTTTAATACTGGTGCAAAGGCACTCTACGAAAAAGCTGGTTACATTGTTACCAATTTAAATATGGCAAAAACAATCGGGGATTAGAACCTTCACAGGCAGGATGGACTCTCCCAATAAAAAAAGGGAGAAGAAAATATGAAATCAAGCAGGAGATAGAGATAGTTCATGACTAAAGGCAATTTACAACCTAATTCAAAAATGTGCTTTATTTGCGGACTGGAAAATCCGGTTGGATTAAAACTGCGGATTTATGAAGTTGAACCGGGGAGGGTGGAAAGCACTTTCACGGCCCCGGAACATTTTCAGAGTTACCCCGGCATGCTGCACGGTGGTATTATCGCGACCATTATTGATGAGATCAGCGGACGGGCCCTGATGGGTCCTGTGGATCAGCCGCGTTTCATGTTTACCGCAAAACTGGAAGTCAAGTACCGCAAGAATGTGCCAATCGGAAAACCATTAAAACTGGTGGGAAAAGCCGGGCAGGACAGAGGCTTCAGTGCCGAATGCTGGGCAGGAATCTATGACGCTGAAAGCGGAGAACTGCTGGCAGAGGGCAATACATTGCTGGTCAATGTGCCGGAAGAAAAATTGAAGACAGCCAGCCTGGTGGATATAGGATGGAAGGTTTACCCAGAAGAATAATGACCGGGAATCAAGGTCAAGCTTGAAGAGAATGATTCATCTGAAACAGGCGGGATCAAATTCTTACCAGCCTGACAGAATGCCCGGTTGACGCAATGAACTTTTTAATGTCCTGGAGCGAAATAACCAAAGTGGCGGTGTTGACCAAGGGATGACATTGCAGATAATCCGCCTGCCAAAGATCGTCATCCACAAGAACCTCGACCTTGTCCTGCGTGTCGTTGACCAAAGCCATTAATGAGACCGCGCCGGGGGTGATACCAAGATATTTCAGCAGACGCTCGGGGGAAGCGAGCGACAAGCCCGATAATCCCAATGAGGCTGCCAGAGATTTTAGATCCATAACTTTTGTATCCGGCAGGGATAGTAAAAAATGGCGATGCCCTTTACGATCGCGCAGAAAAAGATTTTTGGCGGAGGCACCTGCGAGCGGAGGGATCAAGCGGCGTGCCTGCTCACTCGTATAGACGGCAACATGCTCATGATATTCATACTTTATTGAAAGCAGGTTAAGGTATTGAAGCAAGGCAGGCAAATCCATATGAGAAAAAGTTTACCATTTCCCCGATCCCCTCTGGAAATCATTGAGTGATGTGTATCCTTTAAAATGAAACCCTTGACAGTTTACAAAAAAATGCTATACTGGGGTATAGTATTAGAATCAAGGGAAATATGCTCATGCCTTTATATGAATATCAATGCAACGACTACGGAGAAGCGTTTGAAAAAGTGGTCCTATTTTCGGAAGCAGATCTAAAGCCGGTTTGTCCTGATTGCACCAGCATGGACACAAACAAAAATTATCAACCATTGCATCCTTTTGTAAAACTGAATCAGAAGTTGTCAACACTTCCAACTGTTACGAGTTAGGCGGGAGGTTTACCTGAGCAGGATAATTCAATGCCGGCCATGCGCCGGTAATAAACCAGGATAACAAAATGAAAATAAATAATCCCGAAACGAAATTAACTCTGATCCAAAGATTGAAACGAATCGAAGGCCAGGTGCGCGGCGTTCAAGCGATGCTGGATGAAGAACGCGACTGCAGGGAGATCATGCAGCAGCTGGGCGCGATACATTCGGCGGTGCAATCCACCAGCAGGATCTTTTTACAGGATTACGCGACCGCTTGCCTGGCTGAAATGGACGCGCTCCCCGAGAAGAAAGATGAAAAAAACTCCAGAGCGAAGCGGGAAAGAATGGTTCAGGAAATGATCGCGTTGCTGGATAAAACCCCCTAATTGAATGATGATGCCATGACCTTGAAAGCGGAAGAAAACAAAGAATTGAATCAATACGATGTGCTTGTTATAGGCGGCGGGCCTGCCGGAATTACTGCTGCAATTTATACGGCGCGTGCCGACCTGCGGACACTTGTAATTGACAAAGGATTAACCTCCGGGGCACTGGGAAAAACGAACAGGATCGTTAATTACCCCGGTGTTTCGGATGAAGTGAGTGGGGCAGAACTTTTGGAACGAATGCGAGGCCAGGCGCGTTCCTTTGGAACCGAATTTGCCACTGACAGGATCATCGGTGTTGATCTGCATGCAAATGTGAAAACCGTATTCGGCAATGCTGGCACCTATTATGGAAGGTCTGTGATCATCGCGACAGGATCAATGGGACGTGGCATTCGCGTCAAGGGTGAAGACGAACTACTGGGGCGGGGTGTATCGTATTGTGCCACCTGTGACGCGGCTTTCTTCAGAAGCCGGGAAGTTTTGGTCGCTGGCAATAATGATGAGGCGATCGAAGAAGGATTGTATCTTGCTAGATTCGCAGACAAGGTGCATTTCCTCTCTCCAACGGAGGAACTTAAAGCCCCACCGACACTTATGGAGGAATTGAAAGCAAATCCAAAAATAATAATTTACAGAGAAGCAAAACTGCTGGAAATCCTCGGCCAAGAAAAAGTTGAAGCTGCGAGAATCCAATTAAAAGACGAAAACGAGCAAATCCTTCCAATCGCGGGCGCGTTCGTTTATCTACAGGGTGCGAGACCGATAACTGATTTCCTGCAAGGGCAGCTTGAGATCAGCGAAACTGGCTGCCTAGTGGTAGATCGTGAGTACAAGACTGCAATTGATGGCGTTTATGCTGTTGGGGATGTACTGTGTAACCATGTAAAGCAGGTGGTGGTCGCAGCAGGTGAAGGCGCAGTGGCAGGAATGGCGCTGGAAAAAGCTTTACGCGGGCGCAAGCAGATCAAACCCGATTGGGCAAAATAAAGCAACAAGAAGAAATCATTAAAAAAGATAACAAAAACGGAGAAAAAAATGAATGAACCGATTCATGTAACAGATGCAGAATTTGAAACACAGGTATTGAAATCAAAATTACCGGTAATCGTGGATTTTTGGGCGCCCTGGTGCGGTCCCTGCCGGATGGTTGCGCCGATCCTTGACAAGATCGGCAAAGAAAAGAGTGGCAAGTTAATTGTTGCCAAAGTTAACACAGATGAAAGCTCGGAATGGGCTTCCAAATACGGTGTGCAAGGCATACCCACGTTATTATTCATCGCCGACGGAAAGGTTATCCAGACCCAGGTTGGCGCGCTGCCGGAATCCATGTTAAAGCAGGTTGTGGACCAATTCCTTGAGAAAGTTGCTGTGGTGAATTAGAGACTCATTTCTAGAGAAAAAGAAACTTTTATCAACAGATCATCCGTACATTGAGCTTGCCGAAATGTGCGGATTTTTTAATATTGAATAAAAAATTTTTAATTTACAGGTCATGCATTCATTTGATCCAATAATTCCAATAGTTCAGAATTCCCAGGTATGTCGGACATAGAGTGGCCATAATATGCAAAGCGGGCTCTCCTGGCTTAATCCACGATCACCTGAGCAGGCGTGCATCCCAGTGTAAACAGATTGGTTTCCTGTCCAAAGCGTTTCAGAACAACTGCTTTTGGGTTGGGCAAGCCGATAAAAGGAAGATCGTTTTCATGCAATAGTCTTTTATGGCGGGATTATTTGCCCTCTTTGAAAGTATACAATTTAGAATTTAAAAAAATAAAGATATTGTCAAAAATATTAAACAAAAGTATTTCTTTACACAAGAAAAAGCCTTAGTACCATTGCTTTAACAAGCATAACACTTCGGAAATCTACCTTTAATAAGAAGGTCTGCTGATACTATAATCATTTGGAGATGTGAATCATCTTAGTCTGGGAGGACAAATGAAGTTCTTCGGCAATAATCAGCGCTTAAAAAGCAATCCCCAAGCAAATCCAGATCTGGAGAATTATTGGTCAATCGAGGCCGGAAAACTTATTAATACCTTGGGTTCCACCATCGAAGGAATTTCTCAGGATCAAGCTAATGCGCGGATCAGAAAATATGGACTAAACACATTACAAGCCCAAAAAAGTTCCTCAGCCTTCAGCCTTTTACTAAGCCAATTCAAAAGTCCGCTGGTGCTAATTTTGATCTTCGCTTCTATTATTTCTGCTTTTGTGGGTGAGTGGACGGACGCTGTTATTGTGCTGGCAGTAGTGATCGGGAGCACAACACTTGGGTTTGTACAGGAATTTCGGGCTGGCAACGCGGTTGAAAAATTGCGCTCACAGGTGACCATCAAGGCGAATGTATTGAGAGATGGGAAAATAAAAACCATACCATCCGAGCAGGTTGTACCTGGCGATATAGCTCTGCTTTCAGCTGGCAGCCTGATCCCGGCGGATGGGATCGTTTTGGAAAGCAAGGATTTCTTTGTAAATCAGGCTGTATTAACCGGTGAGACCTATCCAATGGAGAAGGTTGCAGGTGTCGTCCCACGTAAAGCCAGTTTAGCCGAACGCATAAATTGCGTGTTCATGGGTACAAGTGTAAGAAGTGGAACGGCGCGAGTGCTAATCGCCCAAACAGGCAAAGCAACTTTCTTCGGCCAGATTGCAGACAAGCTGAATCTGCGGCCAAGTCAGACTGAATTTGAACGCGGTATTATGAGGTTTGGCAGTCTGCTTACACAGGTGATGCTGGTAATGGTCATTGTGGTAATGGCTATCAATATCTTTCTTGACAAACCTCCCGTTGACTCTCTGCTGTTCGCGCTTGCCCTGGCTGTGGGGCTGGCGCCTGAACTTTTGCCTGCCATCATTAGCATTACACTGGCTCACGGTGCCCAGCAAATGGCTAAAAGGGGTGTGATCGTACGCCGGCTGAACTCTATAGAAAACTTCGGCAGCATGGATGTGCTGTGTACTGATAAAACCGGCACACTGACACAGGGGGTTGTGCACCTGGATGCGGCATACGATCCAATGGGGCAATCCTCAAAAGAAGTCCTGTATTACGCGTTTCTCAATTCACAATATCAAACCGGTATGAGCAATCCTTTGGATGACGCTATTGGGATTTTTGCCAGAGAAGCCAACCTGGAGATCGGCTCTGAACAGAAAGTGGATGAGATTCCCTATGACTTTGTGCGCAAATGCTTGAGTGTGGTTACTGAAGATTTAGATGGAAAAAGGACGCTGATAACCAAAGGTGCACTTGAAAATATCTTGAAAATCAGCACTAGGGTAAAGCTGGGAGAGGAAGCCGAAGTTCTGGATGCCAAAAAAAGGAAAGATATCGAGAAGCGTTTCAGCGATTGGAGCGGAAAAGGATTCAGGGTGTTGGGGGTAGCAACGAAGACGCTTGCAGTTCAAACTGAACCTTACACCCGCGACGAAGAAAAAGAACTTTGTTTTATCGGGTTTCTGCTTTTCTTCGATCCACCCAAAGTCGATGTCGAGCAAACCATTGCAGATCTCAGAAACCGGGGTGTGCAGATCAAGATCATCACCGGAGATAATGAAAAGGTGGCACGGCATGTGGCAGAAGCTGTTCATCTACCCATTAATCGTTTGATGACAGGCGCTGAACTTAATGCGATGCCTGATGACGCGCTTTGGCACGCGGCTGAACGCACAACGATCTTTGCAGAAGTTGATCCGAATCAAAAAGAGCGTATCATTCTTGCCTTACGAAAAACCAAGCACGTCGTTGGCTATATGGGTGACGGCATTAATGATGCCCCTGCCCTGCATGCCGCCGATGTCGGCATTTCGGTAGATACTGCTGTGGATGTGGCCAAGGACGCTGCTGACTTTGTGTTATTGAAGCAGGATCTGGACATTTTAAAGGAAGGAATCGATGTCGGCCGAGTTACCTTTGCCAATTCGCTTAAGTATATATTGACAACCATCAGCGCAAACTTTGGAAATATGTTCAGCATGGCAATTATTTCAGTTTACCTGCCATTTCTGCCGCTGCTTGCTTCGCAAATACTGCTCAATAACTTTCTTTCTGATATTCCCGGCACAGCCATAGCAAGTGATAGCGTTGATCCGGAATGGGTGGCAAAGCCACGCCGCTGGGATACCATCTTTATCCGAAGATATATGGTGCTGTTCGGGCTGGTCAGTTCTATCTTTGATATATTAACCTTTGTTGTTTTGTTGTTTATTTTTCATGCAACGATGGATGAATTTCGAACGGGTTGGTTCCTCGAGTCTCTCTTAACAGAATTAGTGATCGCACTGGTTGTACGGACGCGCCGGGTATTCTTCCGCAGCCGGCCCGGCAAACTTCTGCTGGGGAGCACGCTGATAATCATTTGCATAGCGCTCGCACTGCCTTACCTGCCTGTCAATTCCCTGTTCGGATTTATACCGCTGCCAGCGCCGCTCCTGTTGACCATCATTGCATTAACGACCTTGTACGTAATGGTTGTGGAAGCAGCCAAGAAAATTTTTTACTCACGTGCGGACAATCAAGCCGCGTGAAAGTTATCGTAAAGTTTTACGCCAGGCCTGAATCGCTCGAGTATGTTCCGGGTAGTGGCTATAGGTGTCCAGGCGAATACGACGGCGGAAGCGAGTGTCGGTTCCGAACTGATCTTCCGGCGCATCCTGAATAAATGCGAGCAACTTTCTGTGAGTAGTTTCCGCCTGTTTCAGAAGATCCGGGAGGGGCAGAGCCCGTTTCTTTTCAACCATGAGGGCATTAAATGCATTTAAACCGCCATATTGATCCTTATATCGGGGAAGGCGCTGATCCTGCAAGATCAAGGGAAGGGCTTTCAGAGCTTCTTCTTCCCAGGTGGTCACATGACCGATAATATCTTTAATTGACCATTCGCCGATCGAGAGTTCCTCAGAAATTTGGTCTTCAGTAAGACCGAAGTATGACGCCTTAAATTCCTGCCAAGCTTTTTCAATAATAAGAATCAACCGCTGATATTTCATCCGATTCCTAATAGCGGAAAAAAATATCATTCCAAACAAATCCCGCAAGGGAAATGAATAGGAATACTTGAGCGAAAATCTGCGTTTTTCTTTACTTGTGATGCGCTTCCTCTGCCGCATCTGCTTCGGCTTTGGTTTTATGAATGGTCCCATCCGGGTGATTGGGAGGAGAGTATAAGGTATAGAGCTTAAGTTTTCGGGTCTTGGACGCATTTATAACATTGTGGTAAGTTCCAGCGGGAACAACTACTGCGCCGCCTGCTTTCACTTCGTGAACTTCTGTGTCGTTAAAAATAAATTCGGCTTTACCCTCTTCAACACGGAAAAACTGGTCGACTTTCGCGTGAACTTCCCGGCCGATTTCTTCGCCGCCTTTAAGGCACATCACCACTAACTGGCAGTACTTGCCGGTATAAAGTACATCCCTAAAATTTTCGTTCATCACTGTCATTTTTTCAATATCACTTACGAATCCAGTCATTCTTCCACCTCCATCAAAATTATTAATTACTGTCCTAAAAATCAATTTGTGTATTTATTATACGAGTGAAATCGAACCTAAGACTAGAATGATTAAGGGTATTTTAAAAAACCTAACAGGATCAAAGAGCATAATTCAGGTAATACAATAATTTATCCTGAGGCCTTACCCGTTACATTAGAACTGATCATTGAAATCCTACTTATCCCATCATATAAAATTTAATAACTTGCATCACTTATTATTTAGAATAATATTTATATTGAATATTTTAGTTTCACATTGTTATTTGATTTGTTCTTAATTTAATTACCGTTAAAAAAAGTATTAATAAAAATTAGCCTATCCTCAACCAATAAAAATGTTTGTGATATATTAAAAATGCTGACATAATTTTTAAAAAGATCCAGGGAGGGTCAGAAACCTGAAACAGGAAACGTTAAAAATCAGACTGGGTGCTTTTTATACAGTCTATTTGCTGCTGATAGGTGCTGTGTTTTTCAGGATGATCCCCCATTTCATAAAAACTCCTTACCAGTGGATAAGCATTGGATTACTTTTGGCTTTCCTTGCCATTTTTATTTCCGAGCGCCTTTTAAGTAAAAAATCCGATGTGTTCATTCAAACAATTTTTATTTTGGAACTCGCAATTATCTTAGGCCTGCTTGTCATTCCTTCCGATACTGCCCCAAAAGATTACTTTACGAACCTGGTATTACCGCTTTGCGGCCTTGCTGTATGGAATCTGCCGGAGAAAACCGCGAAAAAATGGGTCATTGGATTTTGCCTTTTCAGTCTTGCCAGCATGCTAATTTATTATAGAAACTTGGAAGGATTGAGTTTTGGATTAACCTATGTCGTCGGTTGTCTGCTGATAGCAATCCTGGGCTCGGTTACATTACGGGCAGACCAGGCAAAGAATGAAAGCCAGGCATTACTGGCGGAGCTGCAGGTCGCGAACCAAAAGCTGCAGGATTACGCCCGGCAGATTGAAATGTTTGCAGCAGCAGAAGAGCGTAATCGCCTGGCGCGTGAACTGCATGATTCGGTCTCGCAAACCATCTTCAGCATGAACCTGACCGCTCAATCTGCGCGTATCCTGCTCGAGCGTGATCCGCAAAGAGTGAACGGACTACTTGACCATCTGCAAGTATTATCCCAGAATGCTTTGGGCGAAATGAGATCCCTTATTCAACAGCTCCGTCCCCACGCTCTTATTGAAAATGGGCTTCTAGCGGCATTAAAGGACCATGCTGCTGAACGGCTTGAACAAGATAACCTTAACGTTGATGTAAAGGTAATAGGAGAAGGGCAACTTTCTGCAAATGTGGAAGAAGGATTATTCAGGATCGCACAGGAGGCCCTTAATAATATTGTCAAGCACGCAAAAACTGATAAAGCCTCATTGTCTTTGATATTTAAAAGCGATGAGGCCAAGCTGATCATTGAGGATAACGGCGCGGGATTTAATATTTCTTCAGCAAAACTTAGGTCAGGTCATGTAGGACTTTTAAGCATGCAAGAACGCGTCGATTCTCTTGGCGGCAGCTTATCAATAGATTCCTCTCCTGGAAAAGGAACGTGCGTAAAGGTCGTAATCAAGACTGGCGGGGAACAAAAACAGAAAATTCCACAAAAATTGGAAAACTGAAAAGCGAGCAAGGAGGCAGATGATGCCTGATAAAAATATAACAGTTCTGATCGTAGATGACCATACCATTGTGCGTCAGGGATTGCGAATTCTGCTCGAATTGATGGATGATATTCAAGTTGTCGGCGAGGCTTCCAATGGGATGATCGCAACCGAAATAGCTGACAAGCTGCATCCAGATATAATTTTGATGGATTTGATGATGCCGGAAATGGATGGTATAACCGCCATACAAAACATTTGTGAACAAACGCAACCTCCGAAGATCATCGCATTAACCAGTTTTTTGGAGGACAGCAATATCATTCCAGCTATCCGGGCGGGTGCCACAAGTTTTCTTTTGAAGGATGTATCTCCGACAGAGCTTGTTGAAACGATCCGGGCTGCTTCACGCGGTGAAGCTCGGCTGCACCCCAATGTTGCACGCAAACTGATGGATCAGGTAGCCACACTTCCTAAATGCGCAAGCGCTACAGCCACCGAAATCACTGAAAGAGAAATGGAGGTGATTCAGCAGGTGGCAAAAGGCATGAGCAACAAGGAGATCGCCCAAACACTGGTGATCAGCGAGAAGACAGTAAAAACTCATATCAGCAGTATATTGAGCAAACTCAACTTGGGCGACAGAACACAATTGGCAATCCATGCATTAAAAAATGGACTTGTGAAGGAATAACCTGCCGGATTTAATCCAAAAGTCTTAAGACTTCAGATTGATATTAATTATCCAAAGGCTGGTTTATAAATCAGCCTTTTGTTTTCATTTAAACCATTCACCAGACTGATGACTCTTTATGTCATGGTCGTTATGATAAATGCGAAATTGAATGATGAAAGGAAAGGAAAAATGAAAACAACCAACAATCAGAAAGTTTTCTCAGTAAACGGATGGCTGCAGGCAATCTGGATCGAATCCATCCTTGTGCGGGCAGGAGTCCCGGTCAGCTTTGGTGTTTCAAAATCAGGAGCCTATTTGGATGTATTTGTCCCGGCTGAAAACGTATATGACGCGGATCACATCCTGCATCCCGAATGCCACGGCAAAGAAATCCGCAGCGCTTACGCAAGCATCTGAAGGTTCAATCTTTCCGAAGGCATTCAGAGGCTAATAATGAGGACTAAAACCAGGATACTGATCGCCGATGACAACGCTGATGTTCGAGCTGATCTGCGAATGCTTTTTACACTGACAGAAGATGTAGAAGTGGTTGGTGAAGCAGCCACAGGCAATGAGACAATCCTGTTCTCGAAATTACTTACCCCTGACATCATCGTAATGGACCTGGAAATGAGCATGGACAATCCTGAAAAGGAGAATGACCGAAGAGGAGAATTAGTAGGAATCAGGGCTCTTAAAAAAATCAAAACAAATATGCCTGGGATTCTGATCGTTGTTCTCACAGTCCACGATTATGAACAAGCAGTCAAAGCGGCGAAAGCAGCAGGCGCAGATGCATTTTTGGTAAAGGGCAGGGATACAGTGAAATTATTGGAGATGATTAAGAAAACCTGAAAACAAATATTAATTCAAAAACGATTAACAGAAATTCAAGGATAAACAAATATCAAAATAAAGAATGGAGAATAAAAATGCAAAATACGAGTGAGATGAATATAAAAGGAAAGTTGGTCAGTAATTATTTGGAGACCACCAAAGCAGAAGCTTCCAGCCGAATGGCATACATTGATGTAGTGCGGTTCGTTCTTATCACCCTGGTAATCATGGTGCATGCAGCTGTAACATACGGTTCAGCTGGAAGCTGGACATATGTGGATACCAAATCCACTAATGAAATGTCCTCCGTATTGCTTACTTTTTTCGTGATGTACAGCCAATCTTTTTTTATGAGCCTGTTCTTCTTTTTTGCGGGTTTTTTCACACCAGGTTCTTTCGATAGGAAAGGAATAATAAGATTCTGGAAAGACCGCATGATTCATTTGGGAATCCCAATGATCCTCTATACATTCTTTCTAAGCCGAATTCCTAACTACATGGATGATGTTGTAAACAACGATGAAACAACCTCATTTTGGCAATACGGCGTCAGGACCTTTATTTCAGATGCTGATGAAGGACCTACCTGGTTCTTATTTGCACTGCTGGCTTTCACATTCGCTTACACTATTTGGCGCCTGATTGATCGGCAGTTAAAAAACAAAAACCATGCCCCAAAATATTTATCCGCCCCGAATAATCTGGCTCTGATCATCACGGCATTTTTGATGGCAGGCGCAATGTTCGCTATCGGTCAGATTCTGCCGATCGTTAAACCGGTTGATATATTTGGAATATTTTCGCTTATGGTAGGCTTTTTCCCCTTCTATATTGTTATCTTCATTGGTGGTGTTCTGGCATACCGCAATAACTGGTTGACGGAGATGCCGGCAGAAATGCTGAAATTTTGGAAATGGATTTCGCTGGGGCTGATCGTTTTTCTGCCGGCCTTTATCCTGACCACCGGTGCATTGGAAATCGGAATTGATCCTTATATGAGCGGCATGAATTGGCGTTGCGCCATTATGTGCCTCTGGTTTGGAATGGCTTGTATTTCCTTCTGCACAACACTTACCCTGTGGGCACGTGAAAAAGTCCATATGGGCAACCGATTTACTTCTTTCTTGAGCTCCAACACATTTACTGTTTACTTCTTCCACCCTATTGTATTGGTTGCTTTCACAGTTGCCATTCGGACCATCGCGATTAATCCGCTCATCAAATTCTCACTGGCTTCGCTCTTTACGGTAACAGCTTGTTATGTGCTGGCAACATTCATTAGGCGTATTCCATTAATAAAAGAGATCCTTTAAGAAAAAAAGCCTGCGATTTCGTCATTGTCATCCGCAGGCTTTAAATTTAATAAGTAAGAGCAAGCCTGGTTATTACTTCCCCCCATTTTTTTTCACGATATGATTTCGGAAGATAGTATCGATTTTTCACCTGACATACGAAGAATATCATTTCTCTGAAATACAAAAATTTCCCTCTTGACATTAACGTAACGTAAAGGTGTATGATAACCTCTGGAAGATAAAAGTATGGCATACAGTATTAAGAAAATCGCTGACCTGGCTGGGGTAACCACCCGCACACTGCGCTATTATGACAAGATTGGTCTGCTTAAACCCGCAGGTGTTGGAAAAAATGGTTATCGGTACTACGATCAAGGCAATCTGCTGCATCTGCAGCAGATCATGTTTTATCGCGAATTGGACATGCCGCTTGATGATATTCTTCTAATCTTAAGCCAGCCGGATTTTAACCTGGTTGAAGCACTCGAAAATCACCGGGCAGCGTTAATAAAACAAGCATCACGGCTGGAAAAATTGATCGGCACTGTAGACCGTACTATTGATAGCATTAAAGGAGAAATCATTATGAAAGACAAGGAATTGTTTGAAGGTTTTGATGAGACCGAGTATGAAGAAGAAGCCAGACAGAGATGGGGAAATAGTCCCCAATACGCAGAATCCCGTAAAAAATGGGCCAGCTATACCAGGGAACAGAAACAGGCCATCAAGGAAGAAGGTGGTCAGTATGCTATAAGAATGGTAACAACAGACCCTAATGTGAAACCGGATGATCCGGATGTGCAGAAGGCGATCGGAGAATATCTTGCGTATTTCAATAAATATTTCTATACGTGCGACGCTGAGTTTCTGCGCAAGCTTTCAGACATGTGGGTTGCAGATGAACGATTCTCAATAAATTATGAACGAATCCGCGAGGGCGGTGTGAAATTTCTAAGAGACGCAGTTTATATTTTTGCTGACAAAGTGAAGAAAAAATTCTGATCGGGGTGATGTGCAGAAGTGATCCTGTTCTAATTTAGCATCTTCTTAAATTGATAATATGAGATGATTTTCAAGGGATACGTTTTAGCCTGTCAAAACCTGAAGGTAAAAATATGAGCATGATTGAGGATAAGGTTCTTGAAAAGGTTGAGCACCACTTAGGATCGAGAGGCCCTGGTGTTACGTTCGGAAACATACAGACCACACAAGATCAGCAATACACCCAGCAAAGCTACCCGTGTGATCTTTTCTTGCAGAACCAAAGCTGAAATGATGATCGTAATGATCGGAATCAGATAAATATAGACGCTGGTTTTTACAGCACCCAATGTGCTGACAGCATAATTCCAGGTGACATAACATAAAGCAGAAGCGCCGACACCCAAAAAACATATATTTATCAAGTAAGGCAAAGATGAGAATCCAGACAGATCCATGCGGTATCCCAGAACTTTCAGAAATGGCAGAAGCAGCAGCAGGCCATAGAAAAATATTTTCCGTGTGAATTGAATTGTGCTCAGATTTAGTGAGCTAATTTTCTTCATTATCAATGTGTATCCAGCCCAGACAATCGCTGAAAGAATTGCCAGAAAATCACCAAGAGGATTAAGCTTGAGGATGAAATTGCCGTTATACCCGATCAAAAAGATCCCAATAATGGATATGCCAAAACCAAAAAAGAAATTCGACTTGAATCGTTCTTCTTTTGCGAAAAACCTGGAGAATATAGCAGTGAAGAAAGGGGAGATGGAAATGAGTACGCTCACGTTTGACGCCTGGGTTAGGGATAGTGCGGAATTTTGAAAAATAAAATAAAGCGTGACCCCGCAAAGGCCTGCTCCTAAAAAAAGCAATTCTTGCTTTAAAGTGCCTATTTTTATAAATCGCGGGCTTGCGGCCAACAAGACAAGGTAAGCCAAAACAAGCCTGTAGAGCATGATCTCTATGGCTGTGAAATCAGTCAAAAGTAATTTGATTGAAATAAACGTAGCCGCCCAGACAAAAATCGTGAAAAACGCACTTAAATATCCTTTAAGATAATTCTGTTCACCCATGAAAGGATCCTTGTTGATAAAATCTAAAAACGTTCATCCATTAATTCTGCCAGTTATAGCACAGGTTTGAAAAACAATTGATAAAAACTTATAATTGTCTAAAGAAAACCAATGCAAACGATACAATCGATTCTTGAATTATTCGGCGGTCTGGCGGTTTTTATCTATGGTGTTCATTTATTAAGTGAAGGCCTGGAAAAAGTCGCGGGCTCAAAGCTGCTCTCATTTTTGGACAGATCATTAAAAAACCTCTTCAGGCAAGGTTTGTTTGGCATGGTTGCCACTGCCCTGATGCAAAGCAGTGGTTTGCTGATGGTGACAATGATCGGACTGATCAATGCCAACATGGTTACCCTGCAGCAAGCCATCGGGATCATGCTCGGACAGGAGATCGGCACAACGATCACTGGCCAGCTGGTTTCATTTAAAATTGGCGGGTTCAACCTGATCTTTTTGATCATCGGTTTTTTCTTGATGTTCTTTTCCACCAAGCCAAAACTGAGAGCCGTCGGGCAGCCCTTTTTTGGTTTCGGGATCGTTTTTCTGGGCATGAACCTAATGTCCAAAGCCGGCGGTGCCATAAGCCAGATGCCTTTTTTTCAGGAGTCGATCCTGCTATTAAGCAAGCAGGTTCTTTGGGGTGTGTTAGTTGGCGCCGTATTTACAGCGGCAATTCAAAGCAGTACAGCTATGACCGGCCTGGTGATCGCCATGGGCCACAGCAACGGCATAACATTACCAGTGGCTGTATCCATCATACTTGGGGCAAATATTGGCTCCTGCATCATGGGCTGGCTGGCAGCGTTCCAATCTGGTTCCAGTGCCAAACGGGCATCCTATTCGCAAATAATTATCAACATTACCGGTGTAATACTCTTTCTTCCCTTTATATACCCGTTTACGGACCTTGTATTAAGGACCTCACCTGAACTTCCACGCCAAATTGCCAATGCGCACACGATTTTTAATATAGTGGTCAGCGGGCTAATGCTGCCTTTTGTAAAGCCACTAGCAAAATTCATTGAAAAAGCAATACCAGATAAGGAAGAGGATAAAGAAAAACGCAAAACACGCTTTATTGACCAGCGCCTGCTGAATATGCCGGTTATGGCGGTTCAAATGGCAAAGGAAGAAGTGCTGCGTATGGGATGGATCACACATGAGATGGTGGACAAAGCGACCGATGCCATTGTGAGCGGCAGCAGCGACGGGATCAAATGGGTATTGAAGCATGAAAAAGATGTTGACCAAATCTGCCATACAATGGAGTCTTTCCTTGAATGCATCCCGGGTGAAAAACTTGGACAGAATGAACAGGAAATGCTGGAAGACCTGAAACATTTGATCACCGATATTGAGCGCGTGGGCGATCATGCCAACAACCTGGCAGAATTCGCGAAGGTTATTGAATCGAAGAAGCACGGCATGACCAAATACGGTCGAAAAGAATTAAAGGTCATTTCCTCAAAGGTGCTTAAGACCTATGGATTAGCCTTGAAAGCTTTGAAAACCCGGGACAGGAAATTTGTTGATCAGGTCATCAAAGGTGAAGAAGAAATCGACGACCTTGAAAAAACCTTCAAGAATAATCACTTCGAACGACTCAGAAAGAAGGTCTGCAATCCGGAGCTGGATACAATTTTCGTGGAGAGCTTGCGCAATTTAGAGCGTATCAGCGACCATTCCTATAACATCGCCTTGAGCCTTATTTATTAACTTTCATTTTTAGACAGTTGTATTCTTATTCCAAGAACTAATAATAACATTTTAGGACAATTATGAGAGAAAGGTTGGAGCATAAAACTCTCTGCCTTTGACATTGCGCAAAAGATCGATTTTCTTTATTAAAGCCAAACCTGAACGATGTAGAATTCTTTGAATGTATAGAATTATCAAAAAGCATCAGGTGGCTACCTACAGCGTGGTGCCTTTTGATGTTGCCCGGGCGGAAAATTTCTTGAAGGCAGCGGAGTACCATTGAGTACCATGGTGGCATTTCCACATGGTATGGTGCCGACCGAAGTGAAAGTATTTGAAGGCAAGCGTTCATTGGTCGCGGGGGCGATCGAACTGGATATGGTCATGGCTATCAGACGCATGCTTTCGGGCGATTGTACATATGGTGAGGATGACATTTGTGCAAAAGCTGAATTGGCGTATACGCATAACGCTGAATAAAAAATAATTCTTGAGAATTATTTACTTACAAAGGAAATGGTCATCAAAGCTTTCCAGATCATAAAAAAAAGCCGGCGTAGATTTTGTGAAGACCTCAACAGGATATGGTTCAGGTGGCGCAACTTTGGAGGATATAAAGTTGATGACGACCAGTATCTCAGCCAAGCAGTAATCCGGGATCTTAAGAAGCTGATTCAATCTAATACATTGATCTCGGGTATTTATTCAGCGAAATCTTCAAAAAGACTATTCAAAGTGATACAAGAAGGCACTCAATGATCTTTGATCTTTTTTCCATCATAAGCTGAATGTCAAAGTATCTAAACAATAATCCGAAATATGAATTATACTAAATATATATTAATTATAAGAATTGTAAAATAAATCATTTATTATTGATTGCCTTAGGTTCGTTTTAGATTCGAAATTCGGTCGAGAGATGTCAATTAAAAGTTGGTTTGTCAGGATAACCTGTATCTCAATTTTTGTTGGATTATGTCTGGGTTTCTTCAGCCCGTCTGTTATCGCCCAGGAATTACCTACTGTACTGCCAACAACCACACTTGAATTCCTGTCCACTGAGACGCCCACAAACGAACCATCGGCAAACGAACAACCTGCAACGGAAATCCCGGCTCCAACTGAAATACCGACCGAGACTCCTGGTGTTTCTCCACCCCCAACCGAGACTCCGACCGAGACTCCTGGTGTTTCTCCACCCCCTACCGAGACTCCGACACCCGATAACCTGCCGACTTTCGAACAATCACCCACTGAAATCCTGACTGCAACTGCAACTGTTGACCTGACTGCAACCGCAACGCCATCCGAAACGCCTACGCCAAATGTTACGCCAACCCTGACGCCGACAGAAAAAACAATTGAAGAAAATTGGCGCCTGGAATATGACCTGTTCTATTCTTCAGAATTATTGGCGAGCATGGGCGGTGAAACTGGTGCGGAAGCTGAATTAAGGAATTATTTATCCATTCTTGATGCCGAGCAGAGCGTATCATACGAGCTTGGTTTTATCTCTGAAGGTGAAGGTGGTTCATTTTTACTGGTCATTGAAGGAACCGGCGGATTAGAGCATTTCAGGCATATTTATCTGGATATCCTGGCTGCCAAATTTGGAACGATCAGCGGCGTCACCCAGATATGGGTCTCCAACATTGGCAAAGCTGTTTCTGAATGGCAGTTAAAGCTGGATTCCAACATCACCACCGGTTATGGCTGGCATCTCGTGGAAGCCTCAGGTATTACAGTGTCATCTGAAAGTTACCAGAATAACACTGGTGGTGAAATTGGTGGAACAGGCCGGCAATATTTTATATTAGAAAACGATGGATCCGATTCACAAACAATTTCATTTAAATATTCAAGCCCCTGGCAAGCGGAATCATCACCTGAGCGTCGAATTTATTTAAATATTTCGCTGCCAGAAGAGGTCTACCTTGCATCCCCCGAAAATATTTCTTTTATGGCTATGTCTGCACCAGAATCCATCGAACCTTCGCTTCTTCAATCGGATGGAGAGATGGAGATACTTGGCTCTTTCCCTGATAATTTTGACTGGCGCGACAGCGGCAATGTGCCACCTATTCGGAACCAAGGGAGCTGCGGAAGCTGTTATGCATTCGCCACTGTGGGTGTCATGGAATCGGCGATGTTGATTAATGGCATATCCGCTGATCTCTCAGAACAATTTCTCGTCTCATGCACTGAAGGGACAGGTTATATCAATCATGGCTGCGATGGCGGACGCCCTGACAGCCATATCTACCATGTTGGCACTCTGGCGAAAGAACAAAGCGCTGCTGGTGCGGTTTTTGAATCCGCTATGCCTTACACTGCATCGGAATCAACCTGTACGGCGGTAGATCACCCTTACCGGTTGATGAGCTGGAATACCGTTAACCCCACCTGGGGTACTCTCCCAAATGAGGACGTAATTAAAAATGCTATTTACACCAAGGGGCCGATTGCCGCATCGATCTGTAGCTTATCGGCATTTAATAATTACAGCGGCGGGATATTTACGACCAACGAGACTTGCAGCGGATCGCAGACAAACCATGCCATTATCCTGATTGGCTGGATTACCGATCCAACTTACGGCACAGTCTGGATCCTGAGAAACTCGTGGGGGACCTGGTGGGGCGATAATGGGTACATGTATATCAAGGCGGGCACTTCCAGTGTTGGCTGGAATGCCACTTATGTTGAGTATGAATCCCTGGAGGATACGACACCGCCAAACGTAAGCAAACTGGATTCAATTACGCATACAAACGATAATATGATCGTCAACAACGAAATGATAAATGTTGGCGTGAACCAGTTGCTGGTTACATTCAGTGAAAATATGCACTATGCCGATGGCGTGAATGATGTACTCAACCTGGCCAACTATTCCTTAATCAATCTTGGAGCAGACGACCAACCTGGTGGAGGGGATGATGTCCCGGTGGTGATCAATAGCGCAACCTATAATGTCTCTTCCCGCATTGCGACTCTCAATAACAACAGTAATGCGATACTGCCAAATGCAGCCTATCAATTCACAATTTCCGGAAGCGGAACCATAATGGATGGATCGAAACTGCTGCTCGATGGGGATGGCAATGGAATTTCGGGAGGGGATTATGTGATCTATTTTAGGGTGTCCGCGAAACCTGCCGTACCTGTTCTAACAAATCCTGTTTCGGGGTTTGTCACAATCGATTCAACACCCGAATTGGTTTGGTCATCCGCAGCCGATGCTGTCGATTATGAAATTGCTATTGCCAGGGATTCTGCATTTGCATTAATAACCCATACAGGGAATTCTGGCTCAGCACTGACTTATTCAACACCAATTCTCCCGGATGGAAAATATTTCTGGCGAGTACGCGGCATCAACCGATTTGGCGAAACCGGGAGTTGGAGTTCAGCGAGAACTTTCACCATTGATTCAACACCACCTGCTGTACCTGTCTTGTACCTGCCAGCTGACCTAAGCAGCAGCCGCGGCACCCCAACATATTCCTGGAAAGCATCTGCAGGTGCTCTTTATTACCAACTACGCACCGTGACCACTCTTGGGACCGTGATATTTACTTCACCCGATCTTGGTATGACAAGCCTCAAACCACCCGACCAACCAATCGGAACACAACTTTGGGACGTGCGCGCGCGAGATGCGGCAGGTAACTGGAGCGCCTGGAGTGCAACCCGGGCCCTGCTGATCAGACCAAAAATTCCTGCCAGGCCTACATTAAATGCGCCTTTAAATGGACTGGCAATGACAAATCCCACTCCAATTCTTGATTGGTCTGAAGTTTCCGATGGAACCAAGTTTGAATTCCAGGTATCTGCTTCTGACACCTTTAGAGTAATTATTCAGGGTGGTATAACACCCAGTTCCGAGTTTACCTTGATCGCCCTGGCGGATGGGAAATATTTCTGGCGAGTGCGAGCATTAAATGTTGATGATGAACCAGGCAGTTGGAGTAGCATCCGCTACTTTTACGTTGATAATATTGCACCAGCCGCCCCTGCACTTTACCTTCCGGTTAATAACGGGATCAGTTATGGCACGCCAACGTATTCCTGGTATGGTGTAAGTTCGGGCGCATATTACCAATTCCGGTATTCTGCGACAGATGAAACCGTTTTATATACATCCCAGGAATCCAGCAGAACCAACCATAAACCGCCCATACAGCCAATTGGGCATTACCTTTGGCAGGTGCGAGCGCGTGATAAAGCCGGCAACTGGAGCAGCTGGAGCGCGTCACGTTCGATAGAGATACAGGCGCCGATCACTAGTGGACCAATTCTTGTTGCCCCGATCAATGGGCTGGCGATGATGAATCGCACACCCACTTTGGATTGGTCTGAAGTGCCTTACGGAGAGGGATATGAATATCAGGTAGCCACAGGGAGCACTTTCGTTACAATAATTCAAAGCGAGACAATCGATAGCTCAGAGAAAACACTGTCCAGCCTGCCGGACGGCAGATACTACTGGCGAGTCAGGGCAATAAACGCTTACGGCCAAAAAGGAAGATGGAGCAGCATCCGCTACTTTTACGTTGATAATATTGCACCAGCCGCCCCTGCACTTTACCTTCCGGTTAATAACGGGATCAGTTATGGCACGCCAACGTATTCCTGGTATGGTGTAAGTTCGGGCGCATATTACCAATTCCGGTATTCTGCGACAGATGAAACCGTTTTATATACATCCCAGGAATCCAGCAGAACCAACCATAAACCGCCCATACAGCCAATTGGGCATTACCTTTGGCAGGTGCGAGCGCGTGATAAAGCCGGCAACTGGAGCAGCTGGAGCGCGTCACGTTCGATAGAAATCAGGGCGCCGATCCCTCTTGTACCAAGGCTGACAACCCCGGTAAACGGCTTTTCAACAACAGATACCACGCCAATTCTTGGTTGGACCAAGATTGATTATGCTGAAGACTATGAAGTACAAATTTCTTTGACCAGCGCATTCACTGCTATTGTTAAGCAATCAACAGTAGCATCTGTAACAGAATACACTCCTGATCCACTTTATATTAGCCGAACTACTTATTATTACTGGCGAGTGCGTTCGATCAATGCTTACGGCCAAAAAAGCAGATGGAGCGCATATCGATCTTTTAAGGTCATCCCTTAGGACCTTGAAATAATCATGATCAGTAAAGTATCCCAAAAATCTATTGGATGAATTTGTTGTTTCTTTCTATTGATTAAAAAATGCTGTTGAACAATACCCTTCTCAATTGGGCCATTTGAAGATTTGTATCTCAACAGAAACAATTAAGGACAGGTTCTTATTACAGTCCTTTAAACGTGACCTGATACTCAAATTTAAATCCTGCGTCTTTGGCCAGATTTTCGATTTGGCCGCGTACGGATTTAAAATCAAACTGATAGTCGTATTTTTTTCCGAATTGTTCTGACTGCTGTTCGATGACGGAATTCTGCTGCCCGCCTTTGCCCGTGCTGGAACTCGTGGTTTGAAATCCCGAACCCGCGTCCATACCTAAAGATGCTTCTTTTAACATTTCGGCGAAATGGACCACCTTCTCACGGTCATCGATCCTGAATTTGGCTTGGTAAGTCAGTTTTTGTTTGGATAAAAAGGCCTTGCGTTCGGCAACTGTGAATGAAAGATCGCATGAGCCTTTCTTTTCTTTGAAATCCGCAGGAATGCTTTTTGCGTATGCCTGAATTGATTGAAGCAAATCCATGATGACCTCCGTAAAATTAATCTTTAATTTATTTTTATTGTACCTGTTTCTGCCAGGGCCACTGACCTTCTGTCTCAAGCACCAGCGTCCAACCTGGGAAAGTGCGGATGAGGACCAATATACCCATGACCAGCACGTTTTCAATAAAGGCATCTAAAACAACCGTGTTGATAATGTCTACGGCAATGACCAATTTACGCGCAACCTGCACGGGACGGTCAACAATTTGCTTGAAAGAATTCAGGCTTGCTTCGGTTTTGCGGGATTTTCGAAAGTTGATAAAAAAATTCAGAAGTGCAAAAAAATCGCCCATGAGATGATCGCCACGGCCGGAATCTCAAGCATAAAAGATACATTCGCAACCAGGTCGGTCAAAAAAAATTTTTATGAAATGATATTCATGTGGATATTTATAGAATTCATTCCCGAATATGTATAGAAGGAAGATGAAATCGCGGGAACGATTTTCAAATATCAATTCTTAATCAGGATCTTATGAAAATTGGCCGGACTGCTTACCCAGAGGGTAGGCCTGGCAGTCGCTGCGCCAGCATGACAATCGTTCCATTGACAAGGCATTGACACGCAGGAGCATTTCAAAATTCTGATAAATCGTAAAGATTGCTTGAGCCGATGGCATCTGATAATGAGGGCA
>CAZBNE010000010.1:7101-42208 GCA_964493155.1 uncultured Pelolinea sp. | reverse complement strand
CTTGGGAACGGTTGCAGACTTAGCTCCCTTATGCGATGAAAATCGGACCCTGGTCAGACAAGGAATTGACAAAATAAATAATGGAACGCGTCCGGGGATCAATGCCCTGATCGAAGTCAGCAAGATAATCCCGGGTAAAGTTAAGGCTGGTAATATCGGCTTTATGTTAGGGCCGCGATTAAACGCAGCAGGAAGATTGAAGACTGCTGAGAATGCCTTTGCCCTTCTAATTGCTAAAACTTATGAAGAAGCTAAGACATTTGCAGATTATCTTGATTACGAAAACAGGGAAAGGCAAGCGATCACACGGGATATTCAGGCAAATGTCGAAGATTTTGTCGAAAGTGTGGGTGATGATCCCAAAGAAATGTTGGTATTTCATTATGATGAAAAATTCAATGAGGGTGTAGTCGGTTTGGCAGCTTCGCGGGTGGCGGATAATTATTACCGACCTGCTATTATAGGCACTCTGAAAGGAGACTATATCCGTGCTTCCTGCCGTAGCATCCCTGAAATCAATATTACCAGTGCGCTGGATGAGTGTGCAGATCTTTTGGTTAAGCATGGCGGGCATGCCATGGCAGCCGGATTTACCATCGAAACAAGTCACTCAGAGGAATTTCGACAGCGCATGAATGAGATTATTCTACGGGTATTAGACGGCAAGGAAATTGAACCTAAAATTTTTGCCGCGGCGGAAATTGACCTGCTAGATATCAAACCAAATCTGATCGATTTTTACGCACGGCTTGAGCCAACAGGAATGGAGAATCCCTATCCTTTACTGATCTCGCGTAATGTTGCGATAAAAAATATTCAGCGAATGGGCAAAGAAGGTATTCATTTACGACTTATTGTGAGAAGTTCAACTGGAAAAAAAGGGATCGACTTTAAAGAAATTATTTATAACGCAGTTGCTTTCAATTCCGGATACCTTGCTGAGCAACTAAAAGAAGGAGACAAGATCGATATTTTGTATTCTTATGAGATCAATGAATTTAACGGCAGCAGCTCACTTCAATTAAATATTCGGGATATTCGTATCCTGAAAAGCGATGATTGAATGAGATAAGTCTCGGACTCATCAATGAAAGATGCGAATTACTGATTCATTTATGATTCAGTCAACAAAGCGGTATTTGATTAGCGACCACAAGGCAATAACAGCGTCGTGAAAGCCAATTTTTTTTCCTTCCGAATAATCACGTGGGTTAAATGAAATCGGTACTTCATAAATCCGGCATTTCTTCTTTAATACCTTGGCAGTAAATTCCGGTTCAAAGTCGAACCGGTTTGATTTTAAGTCAATCCCTTCCAGAGCCTTTTTAATGAAAACCTTATAGCCGGTTTCCATATCACTTAGAATATTGTCATAAAGCAGATTGGTAATGAAGGTCAGAAACTTGTTTGCAACCATATGCCAGTACATTGCCGGACGACGGCCCCCGCCCAGGAATCGTGAGCCAAAAACTACATCGGCAATACCCTCTTCGATCGGTTTAAGCAGTGCTGGGTATTCCCGCGGATCGTATTCCAGGTCAGCGTCCTGAATAATGATGACATCCCCTTTTGCTGCTGCGATACCCGCTCTGACTGCAGCCCCTTTCCCGCGGTTTTCTTTAAACTGAATGTAAGACACAGTTTTATCGTTGGTGAGTTTTTTTAGAATCGCTAAAGTAGAATCTGTTGAACCATCATCAATAAAAATTATCTCATCAGCCAAACCAGTCTGTTTGACACGCCTGAAAATTTCTGCCAGAGTCTTTTCTTCATTGAAAACAGGAATCAGGATACTGATACGCATATTCCGATTATAAAACACCCATGCCAGGTGATTTATTGAAATGCTATAATCGCCCTGAAATACCTTGAGAGGTGGTTATGCATTTACTCGATCAACTGCAAAAGCCTGTTATTTTTGCCCATCGGGGAGCATCTGCGAGCGCTCCTGAAAACACACTGGCGGCTTTTAAAATGGCTGTTAAGCAAGGCGCAAAGGCGATTGAGCTGGATACCATGCTCAGCAGAGATGGAATTCCCGTGGTGATACATGACCATTCCTTGGAGCGGACCACTAATGGGGAAGGATTCGTTAGCGACTTCAATGCAGCTTATCTTCAACAGCTGGATGCGGGATCATATTTTTCGGAAACTTTCAAAAATGAAAGAATCCCGTTATTGTGCGAAGTATTGGAAAAATTTTCCAAGGATATACTGATCAATATTGAGTTAAAAAATTATCATGCCCCGCATGATCAATTAACCGAAAAAGTAATAAATATGGTGGACGAAAAGAATCTTTGGAATTCGATTTTATTCTCCTCCTTCCTGCCAAGAAACCTGAAATTGATCCGGGAAAAAAGGCCTCAAGCCAAAGTCGCCCTTTTATGCCCTTCAGGGGTGCAAGGATGGTTTTTCCGGTCTTCCTTATTTATAAAACTCTCACCAGAAGTCATTCACCCCTTTAATAATGATGTTGACTTTAAATTCATAGAGCAGGAGCATCTTAGAAACCGTCGTGTTCATGTATGGACGGTTAATGACAAATCCAGAGCAAAAGAATTATTTAGTAATGATGTTGATGGAATCTTCACAGATGATCCGATAACAATGCTGGAAGTATTAAGGTTATTGAACCCCCGATAAATTTATTTTTGTGTATCATTAATGATATGGAGAAGAAGAAATTAAGGTTAGTGATCCTAACCCTTACTTTAGTATGTATTTTTGCCTTCTCGATTATCGCTTCTGTATCTGGGCAGGATAATGGTTCGGTTGATCAGGCTGTCCAGAAAGCCCGGTTGATGCTTACACGCCTTACGGCTGAAGAAAAAGTGGGCCAACTCTTCCTGGTAACAGTGGATGGTCCTTCTCTTCCAGAAGATTCACCAATCAGGGAACTAATTCAGGATTATCACCTGGGGGGTGTAATTCTCAATAAAGCAAATAATAACTTTACCGATTCGGATCAATCCCTGAGGGGCGCTTACGATCTGATAAAAAGTTTGCAGCAATTAGAATGGGAAAACGCTAACTCTTTAATTGTCAGCCCTCAAGAGACATCAAGAAATGATTATGTCCCCTTGTTGATCGGGATTTCACAATCTGGCGATCTTTATCCGGATGACCAAATCCTTAATGGGATTACTTCTCTGCCTTCGCAAATGGCTATTGGCGCTACCTGGGACGCCAACCTGGCAGAAGAAACAGGCATATTACTTGGAAAAGAAATCACTGGATTGGGATTTAATCTAATCCTTAGTCCTTCGCTGGATGTCCTGGAAAATCCTTACGGGGAAGGCAAAGGCGACCTTGGAGTACGTACTTTTGGAGGTGATCCGTTTTGGGTTGGCGAAATGGGAAAAGCTTATATAAAAGGACTTCATTTGGGGAGCGCTGGAAAATTGGCTGTTATTGCCAAGAATTTTCCCGGGCGCGGGGGATCGGATCGCCTGCCGGATGAAGAGGTTGCTACGGTCAGAAAATCATTAGAGCAATTAAAACTAATCGAATTAGCGCCTTTTTTTGAGGTTACCGATAATGCGCAAACAACCGGGAGTTCGCTAACCGATGGATTGCTTCTCAGCCATATTCGCTATCAGGGCTTTCAGGGAAATATCCGGGCAACCACCAAACCGGTGAGCTTTGACCAAACCGCAATAGAATTATTAATGTCGATCAGTCCGTTTGCTTCCTGGAGAGAGAGGGGTGGAATTCTAATCAGCGATGATCTTGGAAGCCCGGCGGTCAGAAAATTCTTTAATCCAGCTGGACAAGCCTTTGACGCCCGGCAGATTGCCCGCAATGCCTTCCTGGCAGGAAATGATCTTTTATATATGGACCAGCTTCTTTCTACTGGTGATAAAGACAGATTTGAGACCTATAAGAAAACGATTGAACTTTTTATCCAGAAATACCGCGAAGACAAGGCTTTTGCCGAAAAGGTCGATTCGTCGGTTCTAAGAATCCTGACTTTAAAATTTCGGATCTACCCTGAATTTAAATTTGAGGCAGTGATGCCTGCGGAAGGTAGCATTGCCAATATTGGTTCCGGTGAAGAAACGGTTTATAAAGTATCAAGCCAAGCCGCAACACTTATTAGCCCAAAGATTGACCAGCTCGCAGCGGCGTTACCAGAAGAACCGGGAATTAATGATCGCATCGTCATATTCACTGATAGCATTACAGCAGCTCAATGCGTCTCATGTCAAAACCAGGACATTATTTCGATCAATGAAATGCAGAATGCGATCACAAAACTATATGGGCGATCAGGCAGCGGACAGATTCAGAACCAAAATTTAATTTCTTATTCCTTTATTGAACTGCAGGATTATATTAATAATCCATTTAACAGGATTGAACTTGAAACAAACCTATCAAGGGCGGATTGGGTAATTTTTATTATTCACAGCCAAAATCCTGACAGAGATGGATCTTATGCATTGCACAATCTTCTTGCAGAAAAACCAGAAGTGATTCGGAACAAGAACATCGTTGTTTTCTCTTTTAACGCGCCATATTATTATGATGCAACAGAAATCTCTGCTTTTACTGCATATTACTGCCTGTATACCAAAATCCCATCTGCTTTTGAAACAGCGGCCAGGTTGTTGTTTAAAGAAATTTCACCTTCAGGAAATTCTCCAGTCTCGATTACTGGAATTGCCTACAATCTGATCAACGCCACATCGCCTAATCCGAATCAAATCATTGAACTGATGGTCGAAGAACCGCTCTTGATAGTTCAAAGTACTGCAGAAGCTCTGAATACTGATGAGAATCCTGCGGGATATAAACTTGGTGACAATCTACCTATCAAAACAGGTATCATTCTGGATCAGAACAATCATCCTGTACCCGATGGCACAGTTGTGAAGTTCATGCTCAGCGAACAAGGAGAAAATCTAACTATCCAGCAAATCGAATCAACAACAGAAAAAGGTATAGCCAAGGCGTCATTTAAACTTCAAGTGCCAGGACAACAAGAAATCAGGGCAATAACAGAACCAGCCTTGAATTCACAAATTCTTCTTATTGATATTTCCGAAGGGAATGAGGCAATTATCAGTGCAATCACTCCAACCCCGGTCCCTACAAATATGACAAGCAACGACCAGCTCCCGATTTTGGTAGATAATAATCAAAATGAAGCAGATATTCCCGAAAAGATGAATAACAGGTTTGTTGAATGGGTAATGGTCACATTGCTGGCATGGGGTTCTGGCTTCCTCTTCTATACAAATTCAGGATTTATCAAAATTCAACGCGAACGCGTCCTCATTAGCTGTATGCTGATACTCAGCGGATTGACCGCAGGTGTATGGATTCTGGCCGGATTACCGGGGAGCTTTTCGAGGATCGGATTCCAGGGTTATTTTCTTTTGAGTATTCTGGTTTTTTTTAGTGGAGCGCTTGGCGGATCATTGGTATGGATCATCCGCAGTCAATTCAGAAAGAATCACAAATAATTAGAAAAAAACAGCAGTAATGAACCCAATAATTGTCAATGCAGCTGATGCAATTAAGAAGTTACGAATCACAGGATCGGCACCATATTTTTTTAATACATACTTCTCGGAAATCCTGGAATCATAAGAAGAAGTTAACCCGGTGAAATAATCTTTTAATTGCATCATATTTTGAGGTCGCTCGTCTGGATGCAAATTCAAAGCCCAAAGTATTGCCCGTTCCATTTGCTGACTGATTGACGGATTAATCACCCTTGGTGATTTTAAACTTTCAGGATGAATGAACCTTTCGCGTGCATCCGCAGGTGGTGTGTTTGTCAGTAAGTGGTAGAAAGTTGCTCCGAACGAATAAATATCGCTGCGAACATCTGTATGCGTGCTATCACCCCCGTACTGCTCAAGTGGTGTGTAAAGCGCGGTTCCTTGTCCTTGGATGATTGTTATGGTCATTTCGCCCGGCGCCATGACTTTAACCAGTCCAAAGTCAACAAGTTTCAAGAGACCACTTGGTGTTAATTTGAGGTTGCTTGGTTTAATATCACGATGGAGGATTGGGGGATTCTGTGTATGAAGGTAGATTAGCGCATCTACAAGTTGATGCGCCCAGGCTCGAACTTCTTTCTCGTTAAGGAATTTTTCCTGATGCTTTGCCTTAAGCATCAAGGTGCGCAGGTCGTCTCCAGGTACATAATCCATGACCAGATAATCACGATCGCCGATTGAAAAATAATCAGAAACCTTTGGCAGATTGGGGTGGTCAAGGCGAGCCAGAATTGTCGCCTCTTGAAAAAATTGATCTTGAGCCTGTTTGTTAAGCGCTTTACTTAAGGATTTGTCATGCTCCACCTCTTTTAATGCGCAGAGCCTGCCCTTAAGGCGTGTGTCGTCAGCGAGGTAAATACTTCCCATGCCGCCTTGGCCTATGATCCGTTTGATCTTGTATCGCCCTCGGAGAAGGTCGCCAGTTTTCAATGGAAGAGTCATAAACAATGAACCATTTTACATTCTTTTGAAGATTTGCTATATTATACTTCTAGGAATAATTTATACTAAAATGAGAAAAATGATCAAGGAATCACCAATAATATTTGCCCATAGTGGTCCCTTAAATGGTATGAATTGGCCATTATCAAAGAATCTCTCTATTGGCAGAGATGCTGAATGTAATATTGTGATCAATGATCGTCAGGTTTCCAGAATTCATGCACAAATCAAAGTCATTGGTTCGAATGAAATTCATCTGATGGACCTGAACAGCAAGAATGGGACATATGTAAACGGGGAGATTATTACTGAACCTGTTAAATTAAAAGATGGAGATGAAATTAAAATCGCGCTTGTCCAGGAGTTTGTATTTATCAGTTCTGACGCAACCTTACCTCTGGACCATGATCGATTGAGAGAACAATCTGTATCAAAGAAATTATTCATCGAACAAAAAGCCAGGAGAGTGTGGATTGGTGAAAAAGAAGTATCGCCGCCACTTTCGGTCTCACAATATGCACTTTTAGCTTTCCTGAATGAAAATGAAGGTAAGGTTGTAACCCGTGAACAGATCGTCGAAGTTGTTTGGGGGGTAAAGAATTCCAGCGGTGTCACTGAACAGGCGATTGATGCTCTAGTCCGGCGATTAAGATCAAGGCTTCTTAAACACGATCCCTCTCATGAGTATATTATTACTGTGCGAGGGATCGGGTATATCCTTCAAAATGACAATTATTAGACTTAAGAATATTTACTATTCTTTTTTCTCCAGATTTGCTTTCATTGAAATTTTTAAAGCCCTTCTGTAAATATTCTTTAATTTTTCGTTTATCTCTTTTTGAGAGGGCTGATTTTCAGTTTGCGCAACCACATTATTTATTAAAGATAAAAATTCTTCATTAATTTCTTCTTTATGCTCATCCAGTAATCGATCGAACTCATCATCAGATTTGGCATCCAGTAATGATTCAAGCAGTTTTACGCCTTCGGGAGGTGATGATATCTTTTCAATCACGATCATGACTTGTTCAAGCTTGTTAAGTCGATCCAGATCACCTTTCTTCCGTGCCAGAGATAACTCTGCCTCCAGATTTTGAACAAAAATTTCATTTATTGAATCAACATCCTTCATTATTTCAGCTTCAATATTTTCAGCCTGGATTATTTTTTCAAGCCTCGCCTTTGAATTTTCAAATTCTGTTTGAAGTCGTTTATCGATTTCATCAGTCATTGCAAGCAGTTTTTCGCGGAGACTTGTCAATTTCTTTTTCTCTGCTTCGTCTGACGTTTGGTCAATTTTTTCACTTAAGGATTGAAAAAATGCATAATCCAAACCGCTGCGGACATAACTGACGATTGTTGAGAGGCCAACATCCGAATTTAGTTTTATGATCACGTCAAGCAGCTTCTCGCGAGTCAGCCCATCTTTTCCAGCTTCCTGCAACATTTTTAGAGCAGCTTCGGTTTCTTTTGCCTGTCCATAAAGGTCCTTGCCGACTTTGGAGTTTTCAAATAATAACTGCTGAATTTCGATTAGTTCTTGCTTGGATGATTCATCTCCCTGAGCGATGGTGGATTGAACAATTCTGGAAAACAAAGTAAAAAAGCTGATATCAAAGAGTTCTTCATTGTCTTTTATTATTTGCATTCGACCTTCTTTAGGGGAAGTGATCAACTTTTCAAGCAATTTAATGCGTTTTTGCTGTTCTTCAAGCATCTCCTTGGTTATGCCATCGGCTTCGAGGATTTTTTCGATGAGTGTCTGATATGTGAACATCGACTGCGGTTGAAGCAAATACGCCTTCCTTTTTTCCTGGGGAAGAGAGGACATAACGCGATTAATTAATGGCCCAATCTGTTTTTCCTGCTCGTTTAATGGTGCATTTAAATTCGGCGGGAAAAATGTCAGCAATAATTCCTTATCTGGATCATGATAGACAATAGGCACTGATACCATTCCCTGATAACCACAGGATGGACAATGCATCACATTGACAGCATTGGATAACAATTTTTGTTTTGCTTGTGGATCTTGAACAAGATCAAAAAGCTGTTGAATTTCGACGACAACTGGCTGGCGGCATGTGGGGCAGGTTGTTTGCGTTTTTGGCATTAATAAATCCTTTTATTTATGAATTTTTCTAATTTTCTTTTTCTTTTGTTTCTATCGGAAGAGAAAAACAAATTTTCGCGCCATTTTTATTTTCCGGATCGATCCATATTTTACCGTTATGTGCTTCGATGATCGCTTTGGTCAGATACAATCCCAAACCAGCACCTTTTTTGGTTCTCAAAGCATCCGCTGAACGGTAAAAACGGTCAAATACAAAGGGGATATCTTGTGGTGCGATACCTTCTCCTTCATCACTCACGCAGCAAATAACAGTGTCTTTTTTGGTCTGTCCGCTGATTATTATCTTTCCTTTTTTCGAGTATTTTATTGAATTTGAGATCAGGTTACCAAGTACCTGCTCAAGCCTTCCGACATCTGCCATAATTGAAGGGAAATTATCCTGAAAATCCGTTATGATTTCATGGTTTTCTGTTTGCGTTTGGAATCTGGTTGCCAGTCTTTTGGCTGCCGCTGGAATAAAAAACTCGGTTTTCTTCAATGACACACCACCTGCCTGAAGCCTGCCAGCGTCTAACAGGTTTTCAATTAATTGGCTTAACCGATCAGCTTCTTCTTCAATAACATTCAGGCTTTCATGGAAAAAATCACTCTCCCATTTGGCATCATCTCGAAGCAGAGTACAAACGTATCCTTTGATTAGAGCGACCGGCGTTTTTAATTCATGGCTGATGACTGAGATGAACGTGCTTTTTAATTCTTCTGCCTGCCTGAAACGAGTGATATCACGGACTGTGGCGATAATATTTAGTAGAATGCCGTCGGAAGATAAAACCGGAGCGTAAGTGATCCCAACAGGTAAGGAAGGGGGATTACGTTTATTTAAGTCACCCTCAACATATAACTGCGCATGAGGTGTCAACGGCCAACCGCCAGCAATCGCATCTTCAAGTTTTATGTCGTGAGTCAAATTGCTAAATACAACGATTTTTTCATGGGGCTGTCCTTGGATCTCCTCAACAGGTAAAGAGATTATCCGTGAGAACGCCGGATTGCAGCGTTCAATTATCTGATTCGGTCCAATTATCAGGATTCCGTCAGCCGCTGAATCCAAAACAGTATCAAGATGCTGTTTATTAGTTGTCACAGTTGTATAGAGCTGTGCATTTTTTACAGCAATCGCCGCCTGACTGGCGAAGCTACCCAAGACGTTTCGGTCATTAGTAGAAAAAATTCCTGCATAACTCCTGAAGATGAAAATTACACCCAATACTTGCTGTCGAGTGACCATTGGTAGGCCAACCCCGCTCAACAATCCCAGTGAAGCTGCAAAAGTGAGTCTGTTTAAAATGCGATTGACTTCAGGGATCTCAAACTCTTCAGGATTTTCATTTTCAGGTATCTCTTTTAATAACGGATTAAGTTCTTCAAGGAATTCAGGTGTAATTCCCTCAGATACTCTGACCTGCCAGGGACCAGATTCTCCACGAAGAATGATCAGACCGGCTTGCCCTGTGAGCATCTCAATAGAAATCCTGAGAATTCGTTTGAGGAGTGTGTCAAGATCTAACTCCTGGGTTAGCGCCCTGGAGATTTCAAGTAAATAGTCCCGTTGACGTACTCTAATATCTGGCAGCATAAGTTTTAATTTAGTTGATTAAAGTATGATTCAGATAAATAATGCCTTAATGAAATCTAAGAAATCTTAAATGAGTTTATCTTTCAAATATTCAAGCGCGCCCACAAGACCTACATCATCTCCCAGAGCAGCCAACTTTATTTCCAGGTTTTTTAAATATAGTGGATTTAGAACATGATCCGTTAAAGATTTTTGAAATGGGATCATCAATATATCACCACTTTGCGAGACTCCCCCGCCAAGAATTACACAGGATGGATTGAAGATATGCAGATAATTTGCTATGCCAATTCCCAGATAGTATCCGGCGCGGTCAAACGCGCTTTTCGATAATTTGTCACCGTTTCTGGCAGCTTCAGCGATTTGCCGGGCGCTGGGAAGTGATGAGTGAAGAAAAATTGATTCTGTGCCTTTCCGTAATTCAGAATGCACAAAATTCTCGATCCCTGTTCCTGAAGAATATGCTTCCAAATGCCCGGCTTTTCCGCATCCACAAATTGGACCGTTGTCATTCAATGTGACATGACCAGATTCTGTGGCAATTCCCAACGAACCTTCAAGTAACCTACCATTAATAATCGTACCGTTTCCCAATCCGGTACTAATTGTAAAATACAATAAATTCTCATGCCCAATTCCCGCACCATGTTTCCATTCGCCAATTGCGGCCATTCTGGCGTCATTATTCACAAAGACTGGGACATTGAATCTTTCTGACAGGATTTTCCGCAACTCCAGGTTTTTCCAATCCGGAATATTTGGAGCTAAAATTATTTTGCCCTCATTTATATCAATGGATCCGGGTGCGGCTGCGCAGATCCCCAATACTGAATTATTCTTCGGCCAAATTTCTTCAATAACAGCAATCAGACGATTGATCGCCGCTTGTCCTTCAACATACGTAACTATTTTTTTTTGATTGAGAGGAGAGATTCCATTTTCTGGATAAAGCGCACAACGTGAATTCGTTCCACCAATATCCAGGGTAATGAAAGAAGAAGGCATAATGAGAATTATAACTTTAAAGTCCCTCGAATCTCGTTGACGAAAGGGTAAAAGGCTGCTATTATTTTTTATTGGATGCAGAATTTAATAAGAATTATCCATGACCGCCTAAAAAAGTTTTTTTCAGACCTTAGACTTTGGCTCACACCCGGTTTGGGTATCAAACGTTGGTTGATCGTTGTCCTAATTGGAACAACTTTTATTGCCTTGGGATTGGCTATTCTCATACTGGACGTGTACCGACAAACCGAGATCAGCTGGCTGCGCCTTGCTTTCAATATGATCTCATTATTATTCTTGCCGAGATGGCTGCGAGCAATGATTTTTGGTGGAGCAGGATTTTTGATCTTGTCGATCGGAATATGGGAAATGAACCGATCAATCCTCAAACCCTTTATTAAGCCCGGCCAACCCGTCATAGATACACTGTCGGACTTCAAGAAAAGGTCTCGTGGGCCCCGAATTGTAGCTATTGGGGGCGGTAACGGGCTTGCAAACCTTTTAAGAGGATTAAAAAAATATACCAATAACTTAACCGCGATCGTAACCGTCGCCGATGATGGTGGTTCTTCAGGTGAATTACGCAAGAACCTTGGCATTCTCCCGCCGGGCGATATCCGAAACTGCCTGACAGCCCTGGCTGATGATGAAGAAATGCTTTCACAAATCTTTCGCTACAGATTTGGTGAACGTGCGGGAGTGAATGGGCATTCACTTGGCAACCTTTTTATCAGCGCATTGACTGATATCACAGGTAGTTTTGAAGAAGCTGTTGCTGAATCTGGCAGGGTTTTAGCGGTTAGAGGCAGAGTCTTACCCTCAACTCTACATGATGTAAAACTGGTTGCTGAAATAAAAATGGCAAACCAGGAAAAACAAATTAAAGTTGTTGGCGAGAGTGTTATTCCGCAATTAAACGGTTCCATCAACCATCTTTGGCTTGAGCCGGATAATCCTTCAGCTTTTCCACCCGCAGTACAAGCGATCTTAAATGCCGACTTAATAATTGTTGGACCAGGGAGCCTTTATACAAGTGTTTTGCCAAATCTGCTGGTTCCCGGATTGGCAGAAGCGATCCGAGCAAGCAAAGGCATAAAATTTCTCGTTTGTAATGTTGCCAATCAGCAGGGTGAGACTATGAATTATTCCAGCAGCGACCATATCCGAGTTATCGAGAAACATATCAGCGACACTCATTTTGACATTATCATCTGTAACAACGATATTACTCAAAACACTTCACAGCAAGTTGAGATGGTTGTTCCGGACCCCGAACTGGAGGATCAGCATTCAATGTATTTTGCACCTCTGATAGATCCAAAAAATCCAAGCAGGCATAATTCAAACAAATTGGCGGAGGTGATCACTGACCTTTATTACGAGAGAACTGGGCCATTAAATGGGGGAAAAACTTTAATCCCAGACAACCAGGAATAAAAAATGAATTAAAATAATAGATGATGAAATTCTAAAAAATTTGGAGGATGTTATGGCAGTGAAAGTTGGTATTAATGGTTTTGGTCGAATTGGCCGTCAAGTGTTGAAAGCTATTAAAGAACTGCACGGCAGTGAGCTAGACGTTGTTGCTATCAATGACCTATTCGATGTAAAAACGAACGCGCATCTTTTTAAATATGATTCAAATTATGGTCAATATTCGGGAACCGTTGAGGTGGATGGGAATGACCTGGTAGTTGACGGTAAGAAGATCAAGGTTCTTGCTGAAAAAGATCCTGCTAAGCTGCCCTGGAAAGATCTGGGTGTAGAAATTGTGATTGAATCCACAGGTATCTTTACCGATGCGGTTGGCGATCCTGAAAAGGGTAAGCTTGGCGCGAATGTGCATATTAATAGCGGCGGCGCTAAGAAGGTGATAATTTCAGCGCCAGCAAAGAATGAAGATTTAACCATTGTTTTGGGTGTAAACGAAGAAAAATATGATCCCAAGATACACCATGTTCTTTCAAATGCATCCTGCACAACGAACTGTCTCGCTCCTGCTGCAAAGGTCATAAATGACAAATTTAAGATCCTCAATGCAGTAATGACAACCATACATTCCTATACCAATGATCAGGTCATACTAGACCAGGGTCATAAAAAAGAAATGCGACGCTCCCGTGCTGCAGGTTTAAATATAATCCCGACAACTACCGGTGCGGCAAAAGCAGTTGCCCTGGTAATCCCTGAGTTAAAGGGGAAATTCGACGGTTATTCACTGCGTGTTCCTACGCCCACAGTTTCCATTGTTGATTTTGTTGCAACTGTAGAGAAACCAACAACACTTGATGAAGTCAATTCTGTTTTTGTTGAAGCCTCAAAATCATCACTAAAAGGTATTTTGGGTGTGACAACTGGTGATTACAATGATCCCCTGGTTTCTTCAGATTTCAAGGGTGATCCCCGATCCTCTATCGTAGACCTTAAAAATAATATGGTCATGGGCGGCACTTTGGTAAAGGTTGTAACCTGGTACGATAATGAATGGGGTTACTCCTGCAGAACTGCAGACCTGGCTGCGATGATCGCAAAAAGCCTCTAAATAGAAACTAACTATGAGAAGACGTAATCTGAATCGAACAAGCAGATTACGTCTTTTTTAATAATTTTTAATCGAGGGAAAAATGTTTAACAAAAAAACGATCAAAGATATTGATGCAAGCGGCAAGAAAGTTTTGGTCAGAGTGGATTTTAATGTCCCATTAAAGGACGGCAAAGTTGGCGATGATACCCGAATTGTTGCCGCATTGCCAACCATCAACTATTTACTTGAACATGGAGCTTCACTTTTACTCTGTTCTCACCTTGGTCGACCAAAAGGTGATCCTGATCCCGAATACAGCATGAAACCTGTAGCAGAGTACTTGGCTGGCCTGGTAAAAGCCAAGGTCATTTTCTCACCGGAATGCGTGGGTCCTGTTGCCTCAAAAGCTGCGGCAGAACTCAAACAGGGTGAGATACTTGTTTTGGAAAACACACGCTTTTACCAGGGGGAAACGAAAAACGACCCTGAGATGTCAAAGCAGCTTGCCTTACTTGCAGATATTTTTGTTGATGACGCTTTTGGATCTGCACACCGGGCGCATGCGTCGACAGTCGGCGTTACTGAATTCCTACCCTCAGTTGCGGGATTGCTGCTTGAGCGCGAAATCAAATTCCTGGACCAAGCGATTGAAGATCCAAAAAGGCCGTTTATTGCCATCCTCGGCGGTGCGAAAGTAAGCGACAAAATTGGTGTCATTAGGAACCTTTTGGGCAAAGCAGATTCTGTGTTAATTGGCGGTGGCATGGCCAATACCTTTTTTAAAGCCCAGGGATATCCGATGGGGGATTCTCTTGTTGAAGATGAAGTATTAGATGTGGCCAAGGAATTGGTTAAACATGGCAGTACAAAATTACGCTTGCCTGTGGATGTGGTCATCGCGGATAAATTTGATAATGACGCTCAAACAAAAGTGATCAATGCCGGGCCTATACCAGATGGCTGGAGAGTGCTGGATATTGGACCTGAGACTGTTAAGAATTATGCAAAGGTTATCAGCGACGCCGGAACGGTTGTTTGGAATGGACCAATGGGCGTTTTTGAGATGGAAACATTTGCCAAAGGAACTTTTGATGTGGCAAAGGCAATTGCTGAAAGCAATGCTATCAGCATTATTGGAGGTGGTGACTCGGCTGCGGCAATTCAGCAATCCGGGCTTGCAGACAAGATCACTCATATCAGCACAGGTGGTGGCGCTTCACTTGAAATGCTGGAAGGAATTCAATTGCCAGGCTTGACCGCTTTACTCGATAAATAAAGAACAAACTGGACAATTTAAGGACTGTCTAGTAAAATAGCGTGTCTTTATTTATTTTGATCGGAGGAAGTCTTGGCAAATATTAAGTCAGCAATAAAAAGGAACAAACAAAACGAAAAACGACGCCAGTTAAATCGCATTTTTCGAGGGAGCACACGCACTCAGGTGAAAGATGCAAAAGAGGCTATTGCTAGCGGCGATAAAGAAAAAGCAAACGCTGAAGTGAAAGAAGCGATCCAAAAATTGGACCGAGCTGCAGCAAAGGGAGTTGTACATAAAAATAATGCTGCCCGGAGAAAAAGCCGATTAATGAAACGTCTGGCTTCGATGGAAAAATAATTAGAAAGAATAGTGTTAATTAAAAAGCGGGAGATCATGAATCTACCCGCTTTTATTTTAAGCGTATTAAAATATCATCATGTTCAATAAAGAAAAAGAACTTATTAACGAAAAGGTCCTTGAAGTATTAAGGAAATATGAAATTTTTCCATCTCAATTGATCTGGTCATGGATACCATTTAGCGGCCACTGGGGGTTATCGACTTCATTTTTTAAAACAGCATCGATCAACACACAATTCAAACCTGAGATATCTGTCCAACAGCGCGCGGAGGAAATAGCTAATCTGGTTTCGAATGGAATAGAGCTTACAAAAGAATTTGAAAAAAAAGAAGTAATTAAAGGATATCTAAATATCTATTTTGATTCAAGCGAATACGCAAAGCACATTGTCCAAAACATAATCAGCGAGGGTAATAGTTTTGGAAAAGGAACAGCAAACCAGACTATCATGGTTGAATTTTCACAACCGAATACTCATAAAGCTTTCCATGTAGGCCACTTAAGGAACATGGTCTTAGGCGCATCGGTTAGCAGAATAATGGAGCTTGCGGGCAATAAGGTTATCAAGACCAACTATATCGGAGATATTGGCTTGCATGTTATCAAGTGGTTATGGAATTATTCGAATTACCACAGAGGAGAATTACCTCCATCAAATGGGAAAACCCGTTGGATGGGAAATATTTATTCAGAAGCAATAAGACGACTTGATGAAAATCCAGATCTTGAATTCCGGGTCAGAGACTTGTTCAGGCGCTGGGACAGCCGGGATCCAGAGCTTATATCTCTCTGGCAAGCCACCCGCGAATGGTCATTGGAAGCGTTTTCGGAGGTGTACAAATTACTCGGGATCCAGTTTGATAAGGTTTATTTTGAAAGCGAGGTTGAGAATTCTGGAAAAGAAATCGTCCAGCAATTAATTGATAAAGGATTGGCCAAAGATGAACGCCCTGAGGGTGCTGTGATCGTGGATCTGGATGAATTGCTGGGGACAGAAAATCAATATCGAGTTGCAGTGATTCTCAGGTCTGATGGCACCTCACTTTATTCGACAAAGGATCTGTCGCTGGCAATCAAGAAATTTGAAGAGTTTAATCCTGACCAGTCGGTATATGTCATTGACGTGCGACAGTCTTTATATATGAAGCAGATCTTTAAAATAATCGACCTGCTTGGATTTACCTGGGCAGATAAATGCTATCACCTGGCTTATGAAATTGTTAATTTACCCGGGAACGTAACAATTGCCTCACGTGAAGGAACGGTGGTTTTACTGGAAGACCTGATCGAAGAAGCTGAAAAACGGGCTTTGGCTGTTGTGGAATCAAAAAACCCTGAACTATCTCCTGAAGAGAAAAAAGGTGTCGCCCGCAAGATTGCTCTTGGTGCTTTGAAATATTCACTGCTTTCTCGCGATAATACAAAAATTATTACCTTTGATTGGGAATCAGCTATGGATGTTAACGGACAGGCTGCTCCTTACATCCAGTATGCATATGTCAGAGCAAACAGCATATTAAAAAAAGTACATTTTTCAATACCTGAAGAAGAAAAATTGCGGTATACCTTATCTGAGCAGGAAATTGAGCTGATCAATGTGTTCTCCAAATTTCCTCAGGAGGTAGAGCGAGCGGCAAAGGAAATGCGCCCGCTGATGATCGCAAATTATGCGTATGAGGCAGCAAAAGCATTCAGTAGTTTTTATAATACTTGTCCGGTCTTGAATGCCGAACCAGCTATCCGGAATTTTAGACTGCGTCTCGTAGCTGCTTCAAAACAGATCATTGCTAACAGTCTGGGTTTATTAGGAATTGATGTTCCTGATGTCATGTAAAAAAATTAAAGGAGATTTGAATGCAACGAATAAAAACAATTATTATGGGTGCGGCGGGAAGGGATTTTCATAATTTCAATGTTTTTTTCCGGGATAATGAGGCATATGATGTTGTCGCTTTTACCGCGACACAGATTCCCAACATTGAAGGACGCAAATACCCAAAGGAATTGTGCGGAAACCTTTACCCCAATGGAATAGATATTTTTCCTGAGACCGAACTTGAAGAATTAATCAAAAAATTTAAAGTTGATCAGGTTATATTTGCTTACAGTGATGTTCCGCATGAATTTGTGATGCATAAAGCTTCTGTGGTGCTGGCAGCTGGCGCTGATTTTCGGATGATGGGTACAGAGTCCACTCAGATTAAATCCAATAAGCCGGTTATCTCAGTTTGCGCAGTTCGAACCGGCTCTGGAAAAAGCCAGACAACCCGTACGGTTTCAAAGATCATGATCGAAATGGGATATAAAGTTGCGGCAATTCGGCATCCCATGCCATATGGCGACTTGGTTAAACAACGGGTTCAGCGTTACGCATCATACGCTGATCTAGACAAGCATGAATGCACGATTGAGGAACGTGAGGAATACGAACCCCATCTTGATAACGGTGTGATCGTCTATGCTGGAGTTGATTATGCTGATATTTTGACTCAGGCAGAAAAAGAAGTGGATGTAATCCTTTGGGATGGCGGAAATAATGATTTTTCATTTTACGTCCCCGACTTGCTCATTGTTGTTGCAGATCCGCACAGGGCAGGGCATGAAACAAGGTATCATCCCGGTGAAACTAATGTCAAGCTTGCTGATGTATTTGTGATCAACAAAGTGGATACTGCCAACCCTGAAAATGTTATCCGTGTGCGCGAGACAATCTCAAGCCTGAATCCCAAAGCAACCATCATTGAAGCAGCCTCCCCGCTATTCGTTGATGATCCCGAAATGATCAAGGGTAAACGCGTATTAGTGGTTGAAGATGGGCCAACCCTTACTCATGGTGAAATGGCGTATGGAGCAGGGTGGGTTGCTGCCAGACGATTTGGAGCTGCTGAAATTGTTGATCCTCGCCCATTTGCAGTAGGATCGATCACCAGAACTTATGAAAAATATCCGGGAACTGGTCCTATCCTTCCTGCCATGGGGTATGGAGATGCCATGATCGCAGATCTAGAAAAGACAATCAATAAGGCGGATGTTGATCTGGTGATTTCGGCAACACCTATTGACCTGACCCGCATAATCAAAGTGAATAAGCCTATGCAGCGTGTCAGATACGAACTGCAGGAGATCGGTCAGCCAACCCTAATGGATATTTTAAAGAAAAAGTTTGGAAAATAAGAGCTTCAGAGGCCGTGGTTTATTACATGGCCTCTATTTATTTAAAAACCTGCCTGCCTTATAATAACCCCATGTTTATTGATGAGGCAAAGATCACGGTTAAGTCAGGCAAGGGCGGGGATGGCATGGTTCATTTCCGCAGAGAAAAATATATTAACCGTGGAGGACCAGATGGGGGAGATGGCGGCAGAGGCGGGAGCATAATCTTAAAGACAACTCACCACCTTAATACGCTTGAAAAATTCCGCCATCAGACGCGATTTATTGCTGAGGATGGTCGGAAAGGTGGACCTAAAAATCAGACGGGCAGATCCGCAGAAGATTTGGTTATCAATCTACCGCCAGGAACTCTGGTATACGATGCGGACAATGATGAGTTAATTGCTGACCTGGTCGATTTAGAACAAGAAATCGTTATATGCAAGAGCGGACGCGGGGGAAGGGGAAATGCCAGATTTGCCAATTCCAGGATTCAGGCGCCCCGCATTGCTGAAAAGGGTGAGCCAGGCAAGGAAATAAACCTGAAGCTTGAGCTTAAGCTGATCGCTGATATTGGAATTATTGGTATGCCAAATGCAGGCAAATCCAGTTTTTTAGCCGCAGTAACAAATGCCAAACCAAAAATCGCTGATTACCCATTTACTACTTTGGTGCCAAACCTGGGGGTTGCCGCTTTGGATGAAGATACAACTCTTGTTTTAGCGGATATACCTGGCTTAATTGAAGGTGCGCATACTGGTTTGGGATTGGGAGATACTTTTCTTAGGCATATTCAGAGGACAAAAGTGCTGATTCACTTATTAGACGGCAATTCAAAAGATCCACTGGCAGATTATTCCCAGATCAACTCAGAATTATCCTTGTTTGATCCAGAATTGGGTAAGAAATCTCAAATTGTCGTTATTAATAAGGTCGATTTACCCGAGGTCTCGGAAAAAATTGAAGAAATCAAGGGTATGTTTAAAAAGAAAGGCATTTCACTTTTTTTCATTTCCACTCTCATGCGAAAAGATATAGAACCAGTACTCTGGAAAGCAAAACAGTATTTAGAAAATGTAGTAATCCCTGAACCTATTCAAGGATTGCCAATTTATCATCCCAAATCCAAAGATAAACCTTTCACCATAAAAAGGGACAATGATGGTTGGCGGATCGCAGGTGCTGCAATTGAACGTGCGGCTGCCATGACCTATTGGGAATATTTTGCTTCTGTTAGAAGATTTCACAGAATTCTGGTTTCAATGGGGATCGAGGATGCTCTAAACGAAAAAGGAGTAGTCGAAGGAGATACTGTTTTTATTGGTGATCATGAATTAGTTTGGTCTCAAGAATGGATTGATGATGAATAATAAAATCCGTATTGGTATTTTTGGCGGAACATTTGATCCCCCTCATGTTGGGCACCAAATTTTAGGAATGGAAGCATATGCTGAATTTTCTCTCGATATCCTTTACTGGGTTTTAGCATCCAATCCTCCGCATAAGCTTGGGCAAAAGACTGCGCCGATTGAATTACGCATTCAGATGGTCAAATCAGCCATAAAACATGACAAAATATTTGATTTTTCAACTGTTGACATTGACAGGCCTGGGCCTCATTATGTCTTGGATACTGTTAAAATTTTTAAAAACCTGAATCCGGATGCGGAATTGTTTTTCATTATGGGTGGAGATTCGCTGCGTGATTTGCATACCTGGTACAAGGCTCGAGAATTTGTTTCAGAATGTGACTGGCTTGGAGTAATGCATCGACCAGGAGATAGTATTGATATGCAAAGTATTGAATCAAAACTTCCTGGGATATCAGGGAAAATAAAATTCGTTGAAGCTCCGCTGCTTGAAATCTCGTCCAATCAGATACGAAAGCTAATCGCGGATGAAAAACCTTTTCGGTATTATTTGCCTCCAGAAGTGTATAAGATAATCATTGACAATCATCTGTATCACAAAGAGAATAATAAAATTTCAGGATAATTTGTAATTCATTTGATCACAGAAATTATGAAAAGACCTTTATTGACTCTTGGCTTTGTGCTGTTGGTATTAACAAGCTGTCAATATGTTTCGATTATTTCTCCAATTGTTGAGGCGACGAGGACTGTTGATACTTATCCCACGCCTACAAGAAATTTTACAAAAACACCGACGCATACTATCACAGCGACACCAATACCAATAGCCACTCAGACGCCACTGGCTCTATATCTCCAATCCGGCTCGCCAGCATACATCCAAAATTTTGCACATAAGGAGGAGGGCTGTAATTGGCTTGGGATCGCCGGTCAGGTTTTTAATGCCGATGGAAAAACGATAAATAATCTGGTTGTGAATATTGATGGCGATCTCGGCCAAACCAAAATAGACGCCTTGGGGTTAACCGGAATTCCTGTTGCAGATATCTATGGCCCTGGAGGTTACGAAATAATCATATCTGATAAAGCATTTGATTCGGAAAATTCATTGACGATACAAATTTTTGATGTTCAAGGAAACGTACTCATACGCGAAATACCGATAAAGACATATTCTGATTGTAAGAAAAATCTAATCATTATGAACTTTGTTGTGAAATAAGGACAGGTGCCGATTGGACTCGATTGATATGGTCAAATTGATAAAAAAGTTTTCTGAACGATGGATTGTCACAACTGTATCAATGATCATCGGCGGTCTTTTGGGATTAGTGATAAATCAGGTGAGACCTCCAATGTATGAATCCTCGGCGACATTCTCAGTAACGATCGACTACACACAGACTGGGGCATTAACAGACATTCAGGAAGATCAAGCCATGCGTGGAGTTGGAAGTATCATTTTATCAGACCAGGTAATTGACAACACCCTTTCCAATTTGGCAAAGGAAAGCAATGTTTTAATCGACCGAAACGATTTCTTGGAAAATTCTTTTTTGGATCGAGAAGATTTTCGCTGGACTCTCAGATACCGTGACCATGATAACAAAATTTCTAAAATAGCAGTGAAAGCTTGGTCTAATAGCGCAAATGACATCATTCAGAAAGGATTGGCACATTCTTTTTCCGGCCAATCGCTTTTGGAAGAACTTGAATACCTCAAGACTTGTTTGAATGATTTTTCAAGTAATACTATTTACACAGACTGCGAAAGCGAAGATTTGAATTCCATAATCAATTCAATTAATAAGCTCAGCTCACAGATACAGGCAGAAAAAATGGCAAGTCAGGGACTTTTTTATGCTCTGTCCATATCACCGGTAAATTCTGGCGACATAACGCTGTTTACTGTTGGTAGTCAAAGAAACCTTCTTGTTGTTAGCGGCGCTATTGCCGGATTTTTTCTTAGTATCCTGCAAATTATTGCAGAAGAGATAAAACGGAGAAAATCCATTTGATCCTGAAGAGTTTGCATAGGCTACAGAAGTATGCCTGGTATGCGATGATCGCTTCACTCCCATTGACCAGCATGCCCTTGGTCAAAAAACTTCTGGGTTCAGATTCAATAGCCAGCCCAGCAGTGGTTTTTCTTTTGATCCTATTTTTCTTGTTGATATTGGGTTTGATGCTTAATGACGAGTTATGGGGAGCGGTAGAGATTCTTCCCCTGGCATTATTCTGTTGTATTGTCGTTATCACGACTTTGATCTCTTTTTTATATAAAACTCCTGCATTTAAAGGCTTTGGACAAGTAAAACCTGTGGTAACTGCAGTGGGAACTTTGGCAATAGGATTTCTTTTCTTCACCATCGCGAGCTCATTTCCTTCTGATGATGAGATTAAAAAAATCACTTTAAAAATCATCAATTGGACTGGATTGATCATTCTCATTTGGTGTGGATTTCAGACAGTCGCATGGTATGGAACCAATCATTATCCCCAATGGATGTTTTCCATTCAAGGAACGCTATCAGCGCGTGTTTTATATCGCCAAAGGGTAACGGGATTCGCACTGGAGCCTTCATGGCTTGCGCACCAGCTGAATATGTTCTACTTGCCATTTTGGATCTCGTCTTCAATAAACGGCTTTTCAAGCCATTCGTTTCGTTTACGAAAGGCCAGCCTAGAGAACATTCTCTTAATTGGAGGTGTTCTTACTTTGGGATTAACACTTTCGCGAGTTGGTTTTGCCGCATTCCTGTGTATGGCCATTTTTGCTTTCACTCGCTTACATCCAAAAATAGTATCGCTGATTATCGACTGGGTACCAACGAAATGGAGATTCAGGAATAAACCAGATCTCAAAATGGTTTCAATCGTGATATATATCGGATATGCTTTAGCTTTAATATTAATAATCATTATTTTTTCCAAGGTTGACCCTCGTATGGCGAACCTTTTTGAAATATCATTTGACCAAGATAATCCAATATTGCGATACTTTAATCAATTGAAATTTGGCGACCGGGTTGTCTATTGGTTGACAGGGTGGAATATTTTTAATCAATATCCAATTCTTGGTGCAGGATTGGGAAAAGCCGGTTTTTATTTTCCTAAGAATATCCCTGCTTATGGCTGGTCTTTGATTGAAGTCCGCAGGTTGTTGTACCGCTCACATCTGTTGCTTAATGTAAAAAGCCTGTGGTTCAGGCTGCTGGCAGAAACAGGCTTGGTAGGAACCTCGCTATTTATTGGATGGATCATCTCACTTATTTCTGGCTTGATCGAGAAATACCGGTCAATAAAGAAATGTGAGCAAATGTTAGGATTTGCAGGATTAATGGTAGTTATCGGGATGGTGTTTGAAGGCTTGAGCATAGATTCCTTTGCGATGCCATATTGGTGGATTTCGTTGGGTATGGCAGTATCAATAAATAAAAAAAACATGCATTTACCTGGAAGGCAGCAAAAACCGAGTAATGGATAAAGATAATAAAACCAAGAATTGTGTGACGTTTTTTGCAGTCTTGTTGGGATTGGGAATGCTCCTACTCTGCCTTATATCTTTTTTCCTAATAATCAAGATTATCAGATCAAATGGCATTCAATACAATTCGGAAGTAAACCAATTACCAACACCTGTTGTTGATAAAAAAACTTATGAGGAAATAACTGCTGAAAGACAAGCTGCACTTCTCGTTGAAGGTGTGACCACCCTGGAAATACTCAATAAAACCGAAATCCCGATCAATAATCCCATAGAGAATGCCAAGCGGTTTGAGGGAGTAACGGGTGCATCAGTCTTAAAATCAGGAGTTCAAGAGGTTTTTGAAGTTGGAGCTGTCAGAAACTTTTGGAAATTGGACGTGGACAGCAACCAATACTTTCAAACCGAAGCCCACCTGGAATATATTACGCCTCATCTATATTTTTGGGTTGAAAAAGGCATTGATTTTGTTATGGAAGACCTGGCTATGCTGGCAGAGGATTTTGAGCAGAAAATTTATCCGATAAACCGTGATATTTTTGGGAGTGAGTGGTCCCCTGGTGTTGATCGTGACATTCATCTGACAATCCTTTTTGCCAGAGATCTTGGTGGGGTTGGGGGATATTTTTCCTCAACCGATTCATCTACCAGAGAAATTGAACCTTACTCTAATGAGATGGAAATGTTTTACTTGTCCGCGGATTATACCTATCTCAATGAGGAATTTACATATGGTGTACTTGCCCATGAACTTCAGCATATGATCCATTGGAATATTGACCGGAATGAATCTGCCTGGATTACTGAAGGATTATCGGAACTTGCGGTTGAGTTAAACGGCTACGACACAGGTGGATTCAGCTATATGTTTGCCATGAATCCTGATTTGCAGCTTAATTTTTGGCCTGGCAATGACCAGGGCGATTCATCACCTCATTATGGTGCTTCATATCTTTTCATGCGTTATCTAAACCAAAGGTATGGAAAGAATGCGATCATAGAATTGGTTGCATCGCCCTTAAATGGATTTGAGAGTATTGATGAAGTGATTGGAAAATTTGACACCAGAAACAATGAAGCCATCACTTCAGAACAGATTTTTCAGGATTGGAGTATCGCAAATTATCTGAATGGAGCTTCGGATGCCATGATCTATGACGATTATGGGGATCTTTTGTTCTTTCCTGGATTTCAACCAACTGAAACAATTTCTTGTGAAAATCAGGAATGGCAGGAACGAACAGTCAGCCAGTTTGGCACGGATTATATTGAGATTGATTGCGGAAGTGCGTTTCAAGTTGAAATAACCGGGCAAACAACAATAAAAATCCTGCCGGAAAATCCTCATTCGGGAGATTTTTTTTTCTGGTCAAATTATGGCGATGAGTCGAATATGAGCCTGACACAATCCTTTGATCTTACCAGCGCCTCCACACCGATCATTTTTGATTTTTGGACCTGGTATGACATTGAAAAAGATTACGACTATCTATACTTATCTGCGACTGTTGATGGAAAAAATTGGAAGCTCTTAAAACCTGGGACTTGCACTGAAAATGATCCTACAGGCGCGAATTATGGATGTGGATTTAATGGCAAATCAGAAGGATGGATCAACGAAAAAGTGGACATTTCCGAGTTTCGGGGACAAAAAGTGACGCTCCGATTTGAATATATTACCGATATGGCAGTCAATGGAGATGGATTCATGATTGATGATGTTTCGATAGATGCGATCGATTACTTTTCGGATTTCGAAAAGGATCAGGGAGGTTGGTTGTCAGATGGTTTTGTGCGAATAAAGAACTTGCTGCCGCAAAATTATGGTGTATCGATTATAGAAAATATTGCTCATTTACCTGATAAACAAATGATCAGCACAGGCGGTTTAAGGTATCAATCTATAATAGAAAACAACCAATCTCCAACTAAACCGATTGTTATGGTCAGCGGCCTGACTAGATATACCTATCAACCGGCAAATTATCGTATCAAAATTTCGAAGGCAGGATAATCTACTTCATATTCTTATAAGATAGAAGCTCGGATTCAAGAGCAGCCCTTTTTTCGGCAATTGCATTTTCAAACTCAACCTTCATACTTGCATACTTTTCGCATAAAGCTGCCCGAGTCTCATTTCCACTTCCAGGGGCGAATAACAGAACTACCGCACTACCCAAAAAACCTCCGAAAATTGCCCCAAGCATAAAATTTATTGCTTTTCGCATTGTCAATCTCCTGATCAATCAATTGTTTGAGACTCATTTATTATTAAAGTGTGTCTTTGCACTTTAAGTATAATGTAAACTCGAACTATGTTGAAGGAAATTCGCAAATGGGATGGTGTTGCTGGGGCTGCTCTAATACTAATAATTTTTCTTTCCGCATATTCTCTGGAACTTACTTACTGGACCTATGATTTAAACCGTGTAACTATTCTTGCAATGCTTGGGTTGGTTTTTGGTCTGAGTATCGGGCTCTCTTCTTTCTCTGAAAAAACATCAACCTTAATCTCTGGAATCTTTGGATTTGAAGTACTTTTCCTTCAACTAGTGGTTTCTTTGTCTCAAGCTCCATTATGGATGGACCGGTTCAATACTTTCTTCCAAAAATTCGAGAATAGCGTAAATCAACTGATACACAATATCCCTTTGGAAGATGGTATTCTATTTTTGATACTTGCAGGTGCTTTGTTCTTTTTTATCAGCTTAAACTTGGGAAAAAAGTTTATCAGACAGGAAAAATCCTGGATTGGCTTTTTAACCATTGTCTTTTTTTATTTTCTCATCCAGTTTTATCTTCCATCTTCACAGAGGAATTATTTTTTTATTTCAATTTATTATCTGCTAGTCATTATTTTTCTTGGGCGCCAGACTTACCTTACAAGAGAAAGAAAATGGAAGGAAAATGGAATCAGAACTGATAAAGACACATCGGCTTTTTTCAACAAGTACATTTATATTTTTACATTAACCCTTATCATAATTTCTCTTGGAATTCCACAAGTATTAAATGTAATTGGTTCAAGAAAAAAGAATGATTTGTCAAACGCGCAAATCCGGGAGTATTCAACTTCTTGGGGAGTTTTGCGGAATTTTTTTTACCCACTCAGGCAGCAAACCGGATTTGGAGAAGGTTACTTACCTGAAATTCTTGTTCTGGGTAGCTCGCGAAGCATGAAGGATGTGGAGGCATTCAAGGTAAAAGTATCTGGAACTCTTGAATACCCCAATCGATATTACTGGAAAGGCAGATCTTATGATTATTATGAAAATGGATTATGGCAAAGTAAAGATATCCTGACTCAACAACTTGCTTCGGTTGAAATTAAACCTTTTGCTGCTCAATCAACAGTCAAAGGTAATTTTACGTTTATATACGCCTACCCACGCGAAATCATATTCACTCCTCAGATTATTCATAAAGTTAATCGAGAAGCGGAAATTAATTATTTTACGATTAATAATGAATATATGGATGTTCAGAGTATTGTGGATGATAAGCTTGTTCATACTGATGAACAGATTGAAATTCTGGGAGGTTTTAATAATCCCGACTGGAGGCTTTTAATAAATTCCTCTGAAAATTATCCCAAATGGGTTACGTCAAGATATTTACAGCTGCCACCCGATTTTTCAGAAAAGATCACTTCACTTGCTGAAGACCTCGCTTTTGATTCAAAGACACGCATAGAAAAAGCCATTACCATTACTAACTATCTAAGAAATGCTTTTCGGTATAAAGATACTGTGAAAATCCCCAAAGGAAAAGATCCAATTGAATGGTTCTTATTTGAAGGACGCGAGGGATTCTGTAATTACTTTGCCACTGCTGATGTGTTGATGCTCAGGTCTATAGGAATTCCTGCACGAATGGTGGTTGGTTACGCCGAGGGGGAGCGAATTTTAGAAAATGATGAGTTCCTTGTTAAGATCAAAGACAACCACTCCTGGGTAGAAGCCTTTTTTCCGGGATCAGGGTGGATAATTCTTGAACCTACACCAATTCAGCCGAATGTAATTATCGAAGAAAAGTTAACCACTTCAGAAGATTTAAGTAAAGAAGAGACTCTAATTCTCGGAAACGAAGACTTGGGAAAGAGAGTGGATTCAGAATTATTTTCTAGGATCAACGAAAAATATGAAATTATCGATCAAATAGATTCTTCTCAGAAATTTCCAATGAAAATTATTCTGTCTGTACTGATGATATCGATTTCATTGATATCCGGAATAATTTTTTCCCTCGCTTATTTAATTGTTTTCAGGAAAAAAGAGATTGGATTTCCAGGATTGATAGAGCAACGAATTATCCAAAATGGACATTCAGCACCTGACTGGATAAGTAAATGGGCAAATTATGAGAAGTTGCCGGCGATACAGAAAGCTTATCGAAATTTGCACTTTATTTCGGAGATATTGCTTTTTCAGGAAGAGGAAAGATTAACACCCAGGGAGTTCTTTGCGAAATTGAATAGATATTTTGAAACCAATGAGCAATCTGGAAAACTCTTCTTGGATCAATATCAAGAATTGACGTATGGAAACAGTAAAAGTTCAGATACTGGTGAATATTTTAAGGATTATAAAAAAATCTTAGCTCTGATATTCAAAAGTTGGAGAGAGAAAATAATTGCTGAATTTCGCTCTCGGTTTCTGCTTTATTAAACGCTTGTCACTTTTTCTCTCAAGAATTCAACTCTGGCGATTAATAAATCCTTGAGAATCCCCAGTAAGAACTTGGGAGTGCTGCCCTCATTTTTGACGCTTGCAGTAGCGCTGCCAATAATAGATGCATACATTGGGTCAAAACTGGTCAGATAACCTGCAAGGAAGCCGCCAAAAAAAGCATCATCGGCGCCTAATGGGTCAATACAATTAACCGGGTAAGAGGGTATATGAATCTTTTTATGATTGATAATGTCTAACATGTCATATCCGCCGCTATTCTTTGACAAAACAATTATGTCGACTCCGTAACATGCCAATGCTTCCAGTATTAGCCACGTATCATCTAATTTTCCTAGAAATAGCCTTCTGGCGTTTTCTTCCGAAATCATTATCATTGAAGCGCCATTCACAAGAGAAGGGATATCAAAAAAGAATGATGAATATGTATATCCGGATGAGGCGTGGATAAATACTTCACCTTGTGTCTGCGCTCGAAAAAAAGCCGGGATCATGTTGTGTGTGAGAAAATCGACCGGGCACAGTGCAAGGTACCGAGAAGAAAGGTATTCAACCGGAAAATTTTCAGGTTTAATCGTGTTTGCTGTTCCCAACTTTCGGTTATCAACTTTATTCTGCTCAGGCTCATACCCCAATAGTTCTTTTGGCAAAGGAATTTTTTGATCTGAAAAATATTTTTGCGGATTGTTTTCGGATGACGCATTCTTATCATCAATCAGATAATATCTTCTAGAATCACAACCCAAAGACGTTTTCGTAATTCCCAAAGTGTTAATGGAGTTTTTGGCTATTTCATCGAGCCACTCATCCGGGCAATCATTTCCAATACGCGCTATGAGACCAGCAGTCTTCCCCCATAAAGCGAAACTATAAGCAGTATAGAGCAGGTTTCCACCGGGTTGATCGAGAAAAATCTCCTTCTTCCGGTTTATGATCGTCTCACGGTTAAGCTTCCCCAAGATAATCGCATCACAAAAAGCGCTGGAATCAATCATTGCTTGTAAATCATTCCCCCGACGGTATATAGAAAAATAATTTCCTTTTACGATAAATCTTTTCCAGAATCGATTAGCGACCATAAAGCTGATACTGCACCAAATCCTAATCTGGATAATTTCTTGCCAGTTAGGTGTGGTTTACTGCCCTCCAACCTGGCAGATTTTTCTAAAAGTATCGCGGCAACAACCCCAAGTATCGCGCCTGCAATTCCTCCAGCCACATATAGTCTGAAATTGCTTTTCTTTTCATTCATTTTTATTATTTTCCTTTTTTTGAGGAAGAAAATGGTCAATTATTGATTCAACCTGAATAATCGGTTGAGAAATTGAATTCGTGAATTTTGAGGTTATTATAGAAAATTTTGTTGCGATATCATTGAATTTTGAAAAAACAGCACAAATTGCTGATTGATTCTTTGAAATCAGGAAAATTCCTAGGATTACGAAACCCAAGGAAATAACAGAAGAAAACATAAAGGGGAGCAAAATAAAAATTAGAGAGATATCTGACCAGATCCGAAGATCGAAGCCACTGATAAGGTTCTTCCCAAAAATAAAATATATTAAAGAAAAAACCATTCCAATAATCAAAAATATTGGTAAAAATATCTGCCAAAAAACTTGTTGTCTGTGTTTATTCATTTTAAGGTAGACCTGATTTGAAAATTGTAGCATATGGTCTTTAGGTTTTAATAATTGGTTATTGACCGAATAACAAAATCTTGATCTTCCTTTTTCAAATCATTAAAAAATGGTAGCCTTACTAACCTATCGCTCGCGCTTTCGGTCACTGGCAGATCACCCGACTTATATCCAAAACTTTTGCCCATATCTGATGTGTGAAGCGGCACATAATGAAAAACGGCATTAATTCCTTGATTTTTCAAGTATGCGATCAAATCTTGACGAAGTTCAAGGCTTGATAAAAGCAAATAGAACATATGATAACTTTGCTCGCAATGGTCAGGAATAAAGGGAAGCTGAACATTATTTGATTTTGCCCATCTGGCTAATCCTTCGTAATAATAATTCCAAACCTGCTTTCGTTTTTGTTGAATTTCATTTGCTTCTTCCAATTGAGCAAGGAGAATTGATGCAAGAATATCAGATGGCAAATAGCTTGATCCGAAGTCTACCCAGGTATATTTATCCACCTGACCGCGAAAGAACCTGCTACGGTTCGTGCCTTTTTCACGGATGATTTCAGCTCGTTCTATAAATTCTGGATCATTGATTAACAAAGCTCCACCCTCGCCGCAGGAAATATTTTTGGTTTCATGGAAACTTTGAGTTGCCATACAGCCGAATGTTCCTAAAAACTTTCCCCGATATTTTCCAAACAATCCATGGGCATTATCTTCTACGACAAAAAGGTGATGCTTTTTGGCAATCTCAAGTATCCTGTCCATTTCACAACCAACACCTGCATAATGCACGACAACAATCGCTTTGGTGTGATCATTAATCATAGGCTCGATCTTTGTCTCGTCGATATTTAAGGTATCCGTGCGAATATCCACGAACACTGGCTTTGCGCCCCTCAGAATAAAAGCGTTTACAGTCGAGACAAAGGTGAAAGAAGGCAGGATCACTTCATCTCCCGGTTCGAGGTTCAGCAATAAGGCAGACATATCCAGGGCGTGCGTGCAACTGGTGGTCAAAAGAACTTTTTTCACGCCCAAGTTTTCTTCAAGTAACTGATGGCATTTCTTTGTGTATTCTCCATCTCCGGAAATATGATCACTCTTAATTGCGTTTTTTATATATAGCAATTCATTTTTTGCGATATAAGGCTTATTAAAATCAACTTTTATTTTGTTCATTTTTTATGGCAAAAATCCTTATTTTCAAGCGCTTATTGTGAAATCGAACAAATCATGATTATGGAGCTATGCGACAATTTTTGAAAAGTAACCAAAAAATATTTCAAAAATCTAAATTTCTAGACATCTCATAAACCACATCAGGTGAATAAAAAACTTTCTTAAACTTTAATGGTTTTTTGTGTTCATCATTTACGATGAACTAATAATATATTAAGTAATGAATTTCAGACTGTTGCCTCCTTGCATGAATAGCAAATCAATGATTGATACTTGACCTTCAAAAGGTGGATGCAACTGGTCATATTCCGGATAAACGTAATTCATATATTCTAGTTTTATTCCGGCATGTTCAAATTTTTCATGCTCAATGTAATCCCTTGCTGATGGACCAGAAATGTAGTGATCTGCACCAACATACTTAAGGATTGAAATTAACCGGTCCGTTCTGGCACCAATAATATTTGGTAAATCGGAAGAACGCATGAATTGGGTGTGGTTGATCCCAAGCAATCGTGAAATTTCAATAGTCGTCTCAATTGTAAAATCAGCCAGAAAATCAGGTTTGCGTGAAAAGATGTTCGAAAAAATACATTCATATTGAGAAAAAAAGGGTGCGTTACGATACGCAAATTGAATCCCCCGCCTATGATGCAGAGGCCAAGGTTTTTCCCAGGAAATTTTGATTTTATTGATGGGTGTACTTTCTGGAACGGATCCTTTTGTATGCACAGGAATTGTTAACCACTGCAATCCCTGTGATGTTTTTATTCTGTTTCGATTTCTCCAGCCATTCTTGTCATATTGAACGTCATCATAAAAAATAAATAGATCCGCTTTATAGATTTGATGAAAATATCCGCGCCAGGGGATATAAGAAGGTTGCAGGATTACACATTTCATTTTGATAGTTTTGTGGTTACTTCTCCGATAACATATGCCGGGTGATTCATTGATCTGTTGAATATCCTGGCTAAATATTCCCCAAAAATCCCCAGAGTAAATAGTTGAACCCCGCTGAAAATGCTCACAATTGATGCCAGGAAGGGGAATCCCGGAATACTGCCTTCATGAAATGTTCTGGCAACAACATAAATCAATACGCCTCCTCCGAAGAAGGTAAAGAAAAAACCGACCGCACTTGCAATTCTGAGTGGCAAGGTACTGAATCCTGTCAATACCAGCATTGCCACTTGAAACAATTTTCTGAATGTATAGTTTGAGTGCCCGACTGAACGCACTTCTTCTTTGACTTCAACTGTTCCAAAATTATTTGTTCCCCAGGTGAGCAGAGCATCAATTAAAATATTGGGGCTGTCAAAATTTTCAAAAGCTTTTCTTAATTCTGTCCTGAACGCCCTGAATGCGCTTATGGATTTGATGCTTTTTATACCAAGAGTTTTGGATAGAACCGCTTTGGTAAACCAGGAAAAAAAATTTCGCCAAGGTTCGTGGACCTGCTTGAGCGGGATCCCATAGACGACATCAAATCCCTCGTGCAATTTTTCGATCAGCTTATGGATCTCTTCTGGCGGATGCTGCAGATCATCATCCATCGTAAGTACGATTTCATTTTTTGAGGATCGGATCCCACACAATAGCGCATTATGCTGGCCATAATTTCGCATCAGGTTGATTCCAACTATTCTCTTGTTTTTCTTTGCCAGTTGTGAAACCACGCGCCAGCTTTCATCGTGACTTCCGTCATTGACCAATACAATTTCAAAGTCATTTGTGATTTTTTCCAAAGAGGGGATGAGCCGTCTGACAAGAGCAGGCAAAATTAATTCACTGTTGTAAACAGGGATAACTACGGATATGCTATTATTCATGATTTCCTACGGGCAATTATAACCTTCTGAATATTGCCTTACTCTTTGTAATGAATGAAATTGTGGATCATTGCCAATTCTTTTTAATGTGTAGCAAAAACCCTCCTTGAAATTACCTTCTGCTGAAATGATTTCGTTAATTATAAAATCTACTTTATCCCATTTTTTTTCCCACATATAACCTTCCAGAAAAGGCAACCACTCAGACGCTGACCGGGGGGAAAAATCCTTTTCAATTGCCTGATCTCCCAATAAAGTAATTTCAGAAAAATTTCTATTCTGGCGTGCCAAGTCAGCTTTTTCAAAATAGTAACACCAGGACTTTTCAGGTTCTCCTCCAAATAAATACTCAGGTGGAGAATTTTGAGCTGTGTTCATTATTAAGTCTAAATTCGTCAACCTTAATTCATTGGTTTGAAGATCTGATAAATTCGGAATTGTTATGGAGTTCGAAAATACCCGATCCATTAATAATAAACATGATGGTGGATCAAATTTATAGGCAATGACCTCGGATGTATTTCCAGAATATGAAAAAGAACGATATTTTTGAAAAATTGGTATGTTCTTCTCCAATTTCTTTAAGCCTAATCCCAGTCGTACATCAGAGAAATAAAGGAAGTAATCCAATTGGTCAGACATTTTGTCTGAATACATTAAATTTAAAGGTGATGTGAGCGAGTTGTCACTATAGAAAAATAATCCTGGCTCAGAAGTAATTAATGTTGTTTCCGGCTGCAGATCAGGAATTCGCCAACTCATTTGCCACTGCATAAGTTTTATATTTTCCCAGTCGCGTTTATAGCGCATTCCATTTTCAAAGTGACTTCCCACAGCCAGGGATATTAATAATGCGAAAATTACCTTAAGAAAAATATTTTTCTTTTTGATTATTTCCAGCAAAAATCCAATAAGCACAGCAATAGCCGGAATAAACGCAAGCGTCAAACGATCCCAGGCAAATTTTAAATCAATGGGTAAACCTAATCCCCAGACTATTAATCCTGCCAAGATGAAGAGAATGATACCGCCTAGAAAAAGTGGTATGTTTCCTCGAATATTTTCTTGGCGGGAATTATCTTCTTTAACCTTGATCCATATGAAAAAATAGCTAATAACAAATGTAAGAATGATCAGGATCCAGAAAAGGAGGGTTGCGGAACGTCCGAATTTACTGACCTGCGGAATTACGAATGACACAATCCATGCTTTAATTACAGTAGTGTAAAGATCCATGGGGATGCGAGTAAAAAGACGGATTATAGAGTCTAAAGGATCCTGCCTAAGGTCTTCAAAAAATCCTGGTTGATAAGTGGGAAATTTGAAAATAAAAATTCGCCAGATCAAAAAAAGGATAAGGACAATTCCGTAAGGCAACCAAAGCTTTAAGATATTTTTAAATTCTAATTTCTGATTAATTCCCTGTTTTTTTTGAACCTGCCAGAGGATGACTGGTCGAATTAATTCAAGCATCGCAAAGTTCTCGATTGAAAACATATGAAATGAGCCGAGAATAGATACACCATAAATGAAACCGTTGATTTTTTCTGCTTTAGTCACTTTGATCATCAGGAGAATTGACCAAAGGAAAATCGCGAGAACGCTGAAGTGATGGCAATAAATTAGTGCGATTGGTTGTTGTAAAAAGCCGGGGTAGACTGCGAAGATTGAAGAAGAAAAAAAGATAAAGGTCTTTTTATTTGGCCATATCTCTTTTAAGATTTGAAAAAAAAGCACAATTCCAATAAAACGGAGAAAGAAGGCAAGCAAATGATATCCAAGCGGATTGAATTTGAACAATCCAGTCGTCAGAATAAATATCCACGCAGAAAAAGGGCGGTCGGAAGAAACAAATTCAGGGAAACCTGAAAGCCCTAAAGAATGATATTGAAAAAGGTAAGGCAGATCGTCCCAATAGAATCCTAAAAATGGTATCAGGATTCCATAACATAGGATACAAAGGAGAAGAAACCAAAAATATGCGAAGATGTCGCTGTCTCTGCGGGAATAAAAAAAATCTTTTAAATCCTTGATCATTTGCCCAGCCTACAATCCAATTTTGCGGACATATTAGAAATAACGGTGGTTTTCTCTGATGAATCATTAGTATCGTTTGTTATTTTCTTCCATAAGGTGCAAAACAGCGGTTTTAGATCTGGAGAAATCTCCATAGAAAAATCAGTTAATTCTGAAGCCTCTTCCCACATTGAGAGATGAGATAAACCTTCAATGAAAGGAGCATATTCACGTCCGTCGCGCGCAATAAATTTCTTTTCTACAACCTCTCCATAAAGATCTTTAATAACCGCCCATTCACCAAATTGGGCGGCCAGGTCAGCTTTTTCAAAAAAATAGCACCAAGATTTTTGAGGTTCGGAGCCAATAATATCGATTGCTTTTTGATCAGGTTTGAATGAGGCTGATTGGGAAATTAAATCAGG
>CAZBNE010000010.1:0-7085 GCA_964493155.1 uncultured Pelolinea sp. | reverse complement strand
TCTTTGGTCAAGTCTCCCAGCTCAGGATTATCAAGATCCAACATAGGGTCCAGGATTTTCAAACATGCAGGCGGATTATAGTCAATTATCAATGCCTGTGATGTATTTCCTTTGAATGCAAAGTAATAACGCTTACCAGAAAGCGGGATTTCTTTTCTTATTTCAGGTAGGATTGATGTATTTATTCTCTCAGGAAGGTAGAACAAAAAATAGGGTATGGATGAATAGACGTCTTTGCTTGACATGGCAATGTTTATACCGCTGCTGAGCTCGTCGCTGTTTTCGTAATGGAAATTCAGCATATCTGAAAAGATCACCGTATTTTCCTTAAGGGAAGGTATCCTCCAAATTAATTCCCAGTAGAGTGTGTTTTGATCATTCCAGTCTTGGCGAAAAGAATTACCAACCAGGAACTGCGTTCCAGTACCAAATGAAACTAGCGCTGAAATCACTAGAATAAAAATCATTTTATTTCGTATTACTAAAGAAAGCAATAATGGCACCAAAATACAGCTGCCTATTATGAAAGGTATAGTCCAACGGGTGAAAAAGTATTTTTCATTGACTGGTAGCCCTGCCAACCAAAATGGTATTCCTGCTGCAATTACTGCAACTAATCCAAGGATCAAAATATTGATGAAATCAGTTCTGGTTTTCTCAAATTCCTCATTTATTGTAAAAATTATCAGGAAGGCCGTCATCGAAAAAAAGGTTACACCGATCAGTCCAATATATACAAAAATAATTCTTTGACCTTGCTGTGCAATTAAATGCGAGGGATAAAATGAGTCAAACCAAACTCTAAAAGTTGTGTACCAGACATCCCTAAATGAAGCAAGAATTTGATTTACCAATGTTGGAAGGAATGCTGCCTTGAGGTTTTCCAAAAGAACCAATGAATAAGCAGTCTCTTCAGATTCCTGAAATATTCGCCAGACAATGGCGCATAAAAATAAAATTAAATAAGGATTTGCGAAGCGAAAGAAAAATTTTAAATGCGGTTCTTCATGGGTCTTGTGGATATACACCCAGAGTAGAAAGTAGCGGATCATTTCAAGCATGAAAAAATATTCACTGAGAAAAAGAGAAATTGCTGAAAAAATAAGTGCTAATGTCTGGTAGAGAATGCGATTCTTAATATTCTCAATTGCTTTAATTGAGAAAAGCAATGATAAAACAAAAAGGGAAAAGATAAGAAATGCGATCCCAAAGATCATTGAAGAATACTGCGCTTGGAAACCAGGATATACGACGGCAAGACAACAAATTGCTATAACCAGAAACATTCTTTCAGGCCAGATTTGTTTTATGAGCCAATATAAGCTCATGGCGAGCAGCCATCTGGTAAATACGCTAAATATCACCCATAAAAAGGAATTTGATCCAAAAATCCATAAAAATGGCTCATAGAGATATCTGAGGAAGGGACGATTTCCTTCAAAGAACCTGCCAAGGTCATTCATATTCTGGGAGAACCACAACATGGAAAGTTCATCGTGAAAAAATCTGATCCAGGGTGCGAGGAGACCGTAGCTCAAACAGCTTAGGATGAATATTATTGCTGCAATTGAATAATCTGAATGGATGAGTTTATAGTGTTTTTTTTCCATAACCAATAAGAATAATTAATAGGATAAGCAGTTTGATGATAGATATTCTTGCAGTTCCAGCGCCTCCATCTTTTCATCATCATTATATGTTGAACTTATTCTTTTCCATAACCTGCATATCATCGGACGGTATAGTTCGGAGATATCAAGAGTAAGGTTAGAGTATTCAATCGCTTTCCTCCAATCACCTTGCATCGCATAAGCTTCAATAAACGGAAGACGTTCGGCTGCATCATTGGGGTAATCCTTTCCCGAGAAAGCTAAATCTCCAATTCGAGCTGCCTCCTCCCAATTCTGATTTTGAACGGCCAGACTTGCTTTCTGATAATAAAAACACCAGGAGGAGTCTCCCGATTGATCTTCAACAAAAAATACAGAATTAATATTCTCATCATTCTTAATTAAATCCAATCTTGATAATGCAGCATACTGCCTGATTTCTTTAGGAATCAATGGATTGAAAATATCAAGATCAGAATCGGCGAAATGGACGCAACCAGGAGGCAAATGGTAAAAAAGTAATAATTGATCAGTTGAACCCTCAAAATAATTTGTGCGGTATTTTTGGAAAATTTTAACACCGGGTTCAAGTGAGGTAAGGCTACCGCCCATCCTGGCTTTTGTAAAGATGATCACATAAGGTAGCTGATAATTATGGATATCCTTGGAGTACAACCAATTGAAAGCCGCTGTCAGAGAATTGTCGCTAAAATAATGTAAGGTTAACTCATCAGTCACAAGCGCAGTATTTTTTTCAAGCGATGGGATGCGCCAGATAAATTGTTTCTGCAAGTCCTTAAAATCTTCCCAATCACGCTTAAACCCTATCCCGTTTTGTAAGTGGCTTCCAACAGCCGAGGTAATTAAAAAAATGAAAATGATATTTGGAATGTTTTTATTATTTTTCGGTAGATCTAGTAAAGAGCCGATCAAAATTGCCACACCAGGCATGAACGCAAGAGTCAACCTGTCCCAGGAAAATGCAATGTCGAGAGGGAAATCTAATATCCATACAATGAAACCAGCAAGGAAGAAAAGCAAAAAACCACTAAAGAATAATGAAATATTTGATTTCTCATGTTTTTGTGGAATGACACCCTTGTTTGATCTTAAGAAAGTAAAAATGATAGAAATTAATAGAGTAATTGATGTTAGTGTCCAAAATAAAATTGTAGCTGATTTGCCAAAGGCATTTATATGCGGAATCGTAAATGTCTTGATCCATGCACCAATCGATGTAACATAGAAATCCATTGGGATGCGTGCGAGTAATTTTAAAATTGATTGACCTGGATCAAGAATGAGCTGATTGAGAAAAACAGGGCGGTAGGTGGGAAATTTAAAGATAAAAATACGCCAAACAAAGAATAATACAAAAACTAAAATATAGGGGAACCATATTAATAAAATCTTATGCAAAAGAACTTTCCTATTCTTTATTTGGTTTTTTAATAAATAATAAAGAATAAAAGGCCTGATAAGTTCAAGCATGGCAAAGTTTTCAATTATAAAAATATGGAAAGTGGTAAGAATTGATAAACAATATGCCAAATTTTCAGGTTTCTTGCCTTTTACCACCTTAATCATTAAAGAAATTGATAAAAGGAAGAATAAATAAGAACTAAAGTGGTGACAATAAAGATATGCTATTGGTTGCTGTAAGAAGCCTGGATATATTGCATAAATTGATGAGGCAAAAAAAATAAAATCTCTCTTTTCAGGCCAGATTTCTTTTAGAATCTGATAAAAGAGAAAAACACAAGAAATGCGGAGGGAAAAAACTACAATATGATAACCGAGGGGATTAAACTTGAACAAGCTGGTTGTGAGCATAAATATCCATGCAGAAAATGGTCGATCGGATGCAACAAATTCCGGAAATCCTGCTGCTCCAAATGAGTTATATTGAAAAAGATAAGGGAGTGCATCCCAATAAAAACCTTGAAATGGAACCAGGATTCCATAACAACAGAAACTAATAAAGAAGAACCAGATATAAATCAGAATTTCATTGTGTTGATTATCAAGAAAAAGAAATTTCGCACGGTTTACCATAAAGTTATGATAGTTGGCAATTTTTTTATTCTTTTAAAACAGGTCAAATTCTTGGATTGGAAATCAATCCTAAAAAAACCTTATTTTCTTAATAAGAAAGCAGCTATCAATACTATGATGATTAAAAATAATTCTGAAAGTGATCTCCAAATATGAATATGCGTCTTTGTTGTAACAAGAAAAAAATGTCTATTCCTCCTGAGCCAACCTGATAAGGTAATCACCGTATTGGTTATTATTAAATGCTTTTCCCAGTTTCAACAGCTGCTTCTTATCAATAAATCCCATCCTGTAGGCGATCTCTTCTGGGCATGAAACCATCAAACCCTGACGTTCTTCTACAGTTTGGACAAAAACCGAAGCCTGTAAAAGTGATTCGTGCGTACCCGCATCCAACCAGGCAATTCCACGACCAAGAATTCTGACTTTCAGGGTTCCCTCATTTAGATAGATACGGTTCAGGTCTGAAATTTCCAACTCCCCGCGGACTGAAGGTTTTAGTTCTTTGGCAAATTGGACAACCCGATTATCATAAAAATAAATCCCGGGCACAGCAAAATTGGATTTTGGTTTTTTGGGTTTTTCTTCGATCGATAATGCACGCCCTTCTTTATCCACTTCAACGATGCCAAAGTCCTGGGGATTTCTGACCGGGTACGCAAATACATTGGCTCCATGAGTCAGCAGAGTTGCGTTATGGATGATCTCAATTAACCCACGGCCATAAAAAATATTATCTCCCAAGGTCATCGCTACTGTGGAGCTGCCGATAAAATCCTGTCCTACGATAAACGCATCAGCCAAACCTCTTGGTTCTGATTGCGAGATATAATCAAATTTCAACCCCCATTTTTGACCGTCTCCAAGCACAGCTTGAAAAGAGGAAATATGTTCGGGCGTTGAGATGATCAGAATCTCCCTGATCCTGGCAAACATCAGCATCGACAGAGGATAATAAACCATCGGTTTATCATAAACCGGGAGAAGCTGTTTGCTTACTCCCAAAGTGACTGGAAACAATCTTGAACCTTTGCCGCCAGCTAAAATAATCCCTTTCATGTTGAAGCCCTTTCACGCGATTGATAATTTGATTTGATCCATTCGTTGTATCCGGGTTTCGCTAAAATCGATTCAACCCATTTCTGATTGTTTAAATACCACTGCACCGTGGCACGTAATCCTTCAGTGAAAGTTACACTGGGCATCCAACCAAGTTCGCGGTTGATCTTCTCAATATTCATGGCATATCTACGATCATGTCCTGGCCGATCCTTCACGAAATTTATTAAATTGGCATGTGGTTTAAATCTTGAATTGGGGCGCAATTCATCCAAAATGCCACAAATTATTTCTATGACCTGCAGGTTAGTTGGCTGGTTATTCCCACCTATATTATAGGTCTCCCCCGGAACACCCTTTTCAAGGACATTTATTATCGCTGAACAATGGTCGTTTACAAACAGCCAGTCTCTAATCTGTTTCCCGTCACCATAAACAGGAATTGGTTTGCCAAATTCTGCATTAAGGATCACCAACGGTATTAATTTTTCAGGAAATTGATACGGGCCATAATTATTAGAGCAATTAGTAATTAAGGCTGGAAAATTGAAGGTGTGAAAATAAGAACGCACCAGATGGTCACTGGCTGCCTTCGATGCTGCATAAGGAGAATTGGGAGAATAGGGTGTTGATTCAGAAAAAGGCTCATCATTAATTCCAAGACTCCCAAACACTTCATCTGTTGAAATATGTAGGAACCTGAAAGACACCCTGCGTTCAGCGTCCAGATTCTGCCAATAATCGAGACTTGCACCGAGCAGGTTGGCGGTTCCCACGACATTCGTTTGAATAAAGGCCATTGGATTTTCGATAGAACGATCTACATGAGATTCGGCAGCAAAATGAACAATTGCATCAAAACTATTATTCTGGAAAAGTCTGATTAAAGCATTGAGATCACAAATATCGGAATGCGAAAAATGGTATTGGGGAGAATCTTTTATGTCAGCAAGGTTTTCAGGATTGCCAGCATAAGTAAGCGCATCAAGGTTTGTGATTTTAATTTCCGGTCTGTTTTTGATCAGGAAATGAATAAAGTTTGAACCAATAAAACCCGCTCCGCCAGTAATTAAATAATGCTTCATTGACCCTTCTCAATAGATATTTTGTTGAATTATAGCGCAAGGCATAAAACCAGAGATATGCACATAAAATAATGTATAATTTAATAAAATTTGTTTGAATATTTTTGGTGCAAGGTCATCAAAATTTGGATTACGGTTTTTGCAAATGGACCTGCCGGAATTGATATGGCAGCTGGAAAATTAGATAAAAAATAAAAATGAATTTACCAGGGATTACTTGTTTACTCTTGTTGATTAAAACCAAGATGTTTTTGAGTATTGCGACATAAGACCAAGTTCCTGATTTAAATTTATTTAATTTTCATAAATGCAAAAACTGTAGCCAAGAAAGTTGGTTACGGTTTTTTGTTAATGGAAAAGACAATTACTGCCCTGGAAACACAAAAAAAATATCCGGACAGGATCAATGTATTTCTGGATGGAAAATTTGCATTTGGTATCAGCCGTTATGTGGGGGCATGGTTATCGACTGGACAAAGAATTGATGAAACAAAAATTCAAACACTAATAAATGCTGATGAAAAAGAAAGAGCTTTGCAATCAGCTTTACGATTTATTGGATATAAACAGCGAACAGAAGCTGAGGTTATTCAAAAATTAGAAAAGCTACAGTTTTCTACTGACATAATTGAATTAATAATGAGTGAATTAAGAGAAAAGAAGTACGTTGATGATCGAGAATTTGCCGATCAATGGATTGAATTGCGATGTGAATTCAAACCACGCGGGAAAAACCTTTTTCAATACGAATTAAGAAAAAAAGGAATACCGCTCAATGTTATTGAAGAAGCCATTAGAAATATTCCTGATGAAAAAATAATGGCAATTAGACTGGGAAAAAAATACCTGCAAAGGTTTTCAGGCATTAATGACGAGGACTTTCGAAAAAAAATGACCGGAGTACTTTTACGCCGGGCATTTTCTTTTTCAGTTGTTAAAGAATCGATTGATGTATTAATCAAAATCAGAAATAATGAAGTAATTGAAGAACAGGAGTAAAGAATGGAATTTACCACAGGTACAGTTGGGATAATCGCGGCTGCTGTCCTTGCTTTTTCCTATTTCGGAGGGCAGATAATCGCCCGCCGGATGAATAGAGCCGATCGTGAAAAACTGGATGTACAACTTCAGGAATTGAAAGAAAAAGCCAAAAGCATTGAAATTGAAGCAAAGGATGAAGCATTAAGAATAAAACAGCAGGCGGAAGCCGAGATTACCCGTAGACGGAGTGAATTAACCCGAGAAGATGATCGCCTGCAGAAACGACGGGATGAAC
>CAZBNE010000009.1:0-42906 GCA_964493155.1 uncultured Pelolinea sp. | reverse complement strand
TGAACCACTCTCTCAGGCCGTCTTCAAAAGAAGAAATGACCTTTGTTGAAAAATTGTCGGATAAGTATCATTTCAAATTCATTGGGAAATCATTGGATATATTGCAGATCTCAAAAGAGAACAAATCGGGGATTGAAGAAACTGCGAGAAAGGAAAGATACCGATTTCTATTTGACGCGGCGATAACCGAAAAAACACAGGCTGTGCTTGTTGCGCATCAGGCTGACGACCAGGTTGAGACCTTGCTGGAAAATCTCATTCGAGGTGCGGGGCTTGAAGGTTTGGCGGGTATGAAAACTGCTTCATTCAGTGAATTTAATGCTGAAATCCCCTTGATAAGGCCGCTTTTAGGCATCTGGCGTGAAGAAATATTGAATTACTGCCAAAACCATAATCTGGAATACAAACTCGATGAAACCAATCTGTCCCAGATTTATACCAGATCAAGCATCCGCAATCATTTGATTCCGGAATTGAAGCACTACAACCCAAATATTAAAAGAACGCTTTTACGGACACAGAAGGTTCTTGCAGCGGATCTTGAATATTTCCAGGATTCATTAACCTCCGGCATAAGGGATATTCAGCTTACCGAGAAAAATGGAGTTATTGAATTAAACCTGAAAAGGTTCAGGAATCTGCCAGTCAGCATGCAGCGCCTGATCGTTAAAGAAATATTCGAGAAATACTTCAAAACTCGGGAAATTATCAGCTTTTCGAATATTGAATATACCCGGAAATTGTTAACCAGGGAATTGCGAAGAACGTCATTCAAACTATCCGATCGAATTCATGTTTTTGCATCCGGGGCGCTTGGCGTATTCGCGAAAAATATCTCTGAAGTAACAAGAGAAAATTGGCCCTGGCTCGATCGCGAAGTGGCCATCGCCTCTCAACCGGGGGAATATCCGCTCAGCGAAAATTGGGTTCTTGAAATCTCTGATTCACCCCGCGAGAAGAATAAAACCAATCCATACCAGAACCAGGATGCTTATACAGGGTACTTCGATAAAGACAAGCTGGATGAAGTGTTCATTATCCGAACCTGGAAAAAGGGCGACAGGTTTCATCCTCTGGGAATGAAAGGCAAATCAATCAAACTTTCAGATTACTGGATCAACCGAAAAATACCGATATTTGTCAAAGAAAGATGGCCGCTTGTGATAAATCAAGATGCGATCATCTGGATTCCGGGACTTCAGCAAGATCACGCAACCAGAGTAACTGAAAGCACGCAAAGGATATTGGTTTTAAAAATAAAACGGATATTTATGGAATAATCATTATTCCTGTTTTTCAAGTTTATTAAGTTTTATTTTTATTTCCCGCCACTGGATCTTTGAAATGCCCAGTTTTTGACGGATAATATCAGTATCAATCCCGTTGCGAAGATCATTAAGGGCTGAATTCCAGCGGCACATGGAAAACGAGAGGTGTTTACCAATACCCGCAGCTTTTCCGATATCTTCCAGAACATATTCGAGCCGCCTTGGAGACCAGGGGAATACAGCATCCTCAGGTTTATATTGCGCCAGGTACCGTTGAAAGGCTGAAACCCATTCGTCTGAAACAGCGATCTTCCTTTCTTTATTTCTATCCTTCAGGTCAGGATATCTGACAAACAGATACTTCTCGCCCTCATCAATGAACAGGTGGGAGAGCTTAAGGTTCAGGCACTCGCTTTTTTTGATACCGGTTTCAAGCAGTAATTTTAATAAAACATAAGGCCGGGGGTCGCTTTTGGCGGCATCGAGCAGCTTTTTTGCTTTGGTTAATACTTTTTCTTCTTCCTGAAGCGTTAGCACTTCCTGAAGCGGGCTGATGACAGTATGCTGAACAATGGGCTCTGCAGGATCGACGTTAATCCTCCCGTTATTGGCCAGCCATCTGAAGAATGATTTAATGGTGGTTATGCGGCGCGACAGGCTTTTCGGGGTACAGGAGATGCCTTTTCCGCGGCCATTTTCAAGCCAATTAATAAAACGGGTGAGATCATTAGTGGTGATCGATCCGACGGTAACGTCTGTGGGCAGGAACTTTTGAAGCAACCTCAGGTCGCCAAGGAAAGCTTTGATCGTAAAATCCGAACGCCCCTGGTCGCGCAGGTAAATTTCCCAATATTGGACAGCAGGCGGAAGGGTAGACTTTTGGTCAATGTGGAAAGAATTTGATAACTGGTCAGGCATATTAAAACCTCCAATATTTCGCATAGATATATTGAAGTTTAATTGACTGAAACCAGATTGTCAAGAGATCAGGGTGTGTAAGCAACTTCCTTGATGACCTGCCATACTCGTGCATAATCCGGTTCAAGCAGGTAAGCATCACTATTGGCTGGTGAAGCGTGTTCCAGGCCAATCGCGTACCTTGATATTCGCGCAGGTTCTGAAAGAATGGCAGGAGCGATGGCGAGGATCGGCAGGCTGTCCGCAAGGGTAATATCAGTCTCAACATTATTGATCAGGAGATTATAGATTTCAGGGGCTTTGGAAACCGAATCAAGGGACATTAATTTTTTAAAGAATCCCATCATTACTTCCTGCGCACGGCGTAAGCGATCAAAATCACTGGAGGTATATCTTGAGCGGGCATACCATAATGCCAGCTCTCCATCCAGGTGAGCAGGGCCAGGACCGATGGAACACCAGGCACCATGTTGATAGGAAAGGTCGCAGCGGTCGGCTGTATTGGCAGCAGCTTCTATGTCGATTCCACCCAGGGTATCCACAATTGACTTAAAGCCATTGAAATTCGTCATCATATAATGGTCAATGTGAACTGCAAAATTATATTCAAATGTAGCATTTAGCAGTTCAATTCCACCAGTCTGCATGGGTGTGTTGATGCGGTCTTCATCATGTCCCGGGATCTGAACCAGGAGATCTCGGGGAAAAGAAACCATTTTAACTTTATATTCTTTGGTATAGATTGAGACCAATAGTATGACATCGGTTCGAAAACCGCTTGATGGGCGCAGGTCGGAACCAAGGATCAGAACATTGATTTGGCCTTCAGGCGGCAGCAATCCCTCATTAGGTACAAGCGCATTGGTTATTGGCTGAGCATCGCGGGTCGGTGTTGTCGTCTGCTTAAAAGGTTGAAAAGCTGTTGGCTGATTACTGATTTTGGAAGCATCAGCCAGCATTTTTATACCGGATTCACCCTTTCCTGCAAACATAAGCCAGAACAGGGGTATCAGACAGGCAACCAGCAAGACGATCACCAAAGCGATGATTAATATTTTATTTTTGGATAGTTCCATTTTTAATATTCTCAATAATCAGGTTTGTCAATGATTCGATTACATATCAGAAAATATGCAAGTTTAATGCCATAACTGCGGCATTATAGCATGAGATATTTGCATAAAAAACCGGTTTGGTTGACAAATCCCTTTATTTTGATAGAATTGCTTCTTGATCAATGCCGAAGTGGCGGAATTGGCAGACGCGCTACGTTCAGGGCGTAGTGGGCATTACGCTCATGTGGGTTCAAATCCCACCTTCGGCACTCAATCCCGTGTAAACGGGATTTGTGTTTAATATGAATCATTAATTCTTAAGGTATGATATGCGTATGCCCTGGATTAAAGGTTTCAAGGTGCAGTGGATTTTTATCATCCTTATTGCTGTTTTATTTTTTATGGTAATGGGATTGAATTCACGCCTATCAGAGTATTTTCGGCTGACCAGCCAAAAAAATGAAATGGAAATTCGTATTGAAAGATTTGAATCAACACAGGTCGCATTAAAAACCCAAATCGCGTATTCGGGAAGTGAAAAGGCGGTTGAGGAATGGGCGCGAACCTATGAACGCATGGTTCAACCCGGCGATCAGGTGATCATCCCTCTCCCTCCTGATAATGTGACTCCTGATATCAATTATCTTTCTACACCCGAACCTGAAAAATCAGAAAACTGGCGGATCTGGTGGGATCTATTTTTCAGTGAATAATGGAAAATAATCGGGTAGAATAATTTTATGGTGAGATTGTGGGCAAACCACAATATTAGAGAAAAGGATAGATTATGCTAGGAAGGCAATCCCCTCAAGATGGTTTAAACCCCTACGTAAAGAAAAAACCTTTCTTTCCAATATTCATTGCTGGATTGGCAGTGCTGTTGGTTTTGATTGGAATTGCGATTATTGTGATGTGGTTGACAGGTGGAAATTTTGCTTTCAATCCATTTTCGAAAGAACCAACGTCTACCGCTACGATGCCGCCGACTCCGGTGATTTCACCAACTGCAACATTTGCACCTACTGAAACGCCGACACCAACTGTGACTGTATCACCAACTCCATCCGGGCCTTTTGAATACGAGGTAAAAGAACTGGATAATTGCTGGGAATTATCGGAAAAGTTTGATGTTGACCTTGAAACGCTTTTAGCTATCAACAATTTTACTGGCGGAGCTTGTCCGATTTACCCTGGGTTAAAGATTAAGATCCCCGCTCCCGGAACGACTCTGCCTACATCGACTGCGATCCCGCCAGACACAAAAAGCGGAACCAAAATCACCTACAAAATCCAATCGGGTGATTCACTTCAGTCGATTGCCAGCAAGTTCAATACTACGATCGATGATATCCTCCGGCAGAATAAATTCGACGATCCGAACAATATCACACCTGGTCTCGAAATTGTGATCCGCTGGGGAATTGTCACCCCAACGCCGACTTTTGCCCCAACCAGCACACTGGCATCCTAAATAAGATCCTCCTCCCTTTTTGAGAGGAGGATAAAATTCTCTCTATGAAATTCCGAGCAGGTGTTTATTTTATTTTATTAATCTTTTTAACATCCTGCTCATTATTCAAGGGCTTTATTTTAGGTGAAACAAAGACTGGTGCCTGGGGACCAATCGAAATAGAACCTGGCAATCCGTCTGACCAGTTTTTCTTTTCTCTGGTTTCCTCAAATGACGAGAAAATAAATGCTGATATTTTCCAGATGAATAACCAATTGCTGGTTTACCCTGTTGAAGCCTTAAAAGTTGGTGATATTTATCAGCTTGAAGAAGAGGGAAATCCTGAGCCCATTGTTAAGCATATACAAATTCGTAAAACCTGTCTCGTTTATTTAATCAAATCCGAAACAGGTTCGGCATTATGGAAGAATTGCCCGAATGAGGAACCGCTCAATATTACTAATTTTGATGGTGCGCTTGAGAGCTACATAGTATCGCGAAGTGGGGAATGGATCTTTTACATTGAAAAAAATGATATGGGTGAAAATGAAATTTGGCAGATCAGGCCAGATGGAAGCGAAAAAAAGTTGATCTATGACTGTTCCAAATCAGTATGCTCAGCACTTCAACTCGATGCATTTTCCAGTAAGCTGGTTTTTATTCAGCAGGAAAAAACTCAGCAAATAAAACTGCTTGACCTGCAATCGGGAATTGTCTCAATTTTTGATGGAACAGGATCTGAGTTAAACCTTTCGCCCAATGGTCAAAACATTGCTATGCTTGATGATAGATCAGGCAAATTAACAATTGTCAATCTTGATACCCGCAAGAGAATTACTGTGCAATCCGGAAATGGATTAATGGGTGAGTGGGCGCAAGACAGCCGTTCAATTTTGTTCGGCGAAATGGAATTTTGGGGAGGTATACCCAGGGTGAAAGTGAACGAGCTGAAAATTCCTTCAGGTGAAATAAATCCCGTTCTTTATGATCCTGAGCAAGAACTTGAGTTTTACCAACCCATGTATACCGATGAAAAAGATATCTTTCTCGCATCGGTCAGACTGCGAAGTTCTGGTGCGGGCAGACAATTTTGGCTTTTGGGAAAGAATACAGAAGTAATCAAGCAAATCACCAGTGATCCCCTTTTCCATTATTCATTTCCAGGTTGGAGCCCCGATCATACAGAACTTGTTTTTCAGAGATTCCCGATCAATCAGTCAGACGGTCATCCCCAGGTCGTTGTTTGGAACCGGGATTCGGATTCATTTCGGGTGATTGCAGAAAACGCATCCATGCCTTTTTGGCTTCATTGATCTATTGTTGTCAATAAAATTCCTGAAAAAAGTAAATCCTGACACTGATTTATATTTTATTAACGCTCCAGATTAGTAATCGACTGTTGCGCAGTTGATTGGATCATGGACGATGAAGAGACTTCCGATATTTTGACAAGGGGTTGTATGAATGATTTTTCGCCTGAATTGCCTGCGGCAATGATTAAATTTCTTAAAAAAACTTCATAGGGCAATTTGCCGATGGGTGTTGAGGCATACTTGGAATAATGCAAAGCTTCGTTGGTTTCCAATGCATCTGGCAGGTTTACCTGATTCGAAATTATTGGAGTTGGCAGATTCGTGGTCACTGGTTCAAAAACTCTTTTATGGCTGTTCAGCGGGCAGACTGTTTGGCAGATATCACATCCAAATACATGATCTCCGATCTTCCTGCTTAAATGATCTGGAATTTTGCCTCTGGAATTCGTGGTCAGGAATGCTATACATCGACTTGAATTGATTGTTCGGCTCGCTGTAATAGCCTGGGTTGGGCAGGATTGCAGGCAAAGATCACATTGACCGCACAAATCAGTCTCATCCGGACTATCTGGTTCAATATCCAGATTGGTAAACAGGCATCCTAACAGACAGAACGAACCATGTACTTTTGAAATGAATAACGAATTCTTTCCGATCCATCCCAGCCCGGCTTGATATGCAAAATCTTTTTCCATCACCGGACCAGAATCGACAAACAGTCTGGTTTTAACTTCTGAATGAAAAAAGACCTTAAGAAATGCACAAAACACACTTGTTCGATCTTTAAACCAGCGATGATAATCTGGCAGACAGGCATAAGCTGCGATTTGTCCAAATATTTTTCCTTCAAAATCACTCTTCGTATTCGGTAATTCAGTTAGGGGATAACCAATTCCAAGGGTAATCACTGATCGGGCTCCTTCCAAAAGAAGCCCGGGTTTTTTCCTGGCGTCGATCACATATTTTTTATGTAAATACTCCAACTCTTCGGGTGAAGGTTCATTGAGCCAGTTTTCAAAAGATGAAAAGTGAGGAGTTTGCTCAGGTTTTGAGAAACCAATAAAAGAAAAGCCAAGGCGCAAAGCCTCGGCTTTAATATTTTCTTTTTTTAGATCCATTTATTTCCCAAATTAGTGCCTGATTTACCCGTTTGGTGTGGCTGTCCTTTCGGACGTTGTACCAACAACAATCTGGACGTAAAAGGCATCTCCAAAGAGTTGACCCTGGCCATTCATCATGCGCCAATAATTTACGACCGTGCCAAGTTCGGCAGGTGATTTCATTGGGACGCTGAGCTGAATTTGTTCATTAGGCTTAACGGGTTCAGATATCGAGACAACCAGAGATTCACCAAGGATTGGCCCGTCAATGTAAACCAATTTGTAAGAAGGATCCCATGTGGTTGTTCCAGTATTCATTATTTTCCAGGTTTTGGTAAATGATTGGTTTTTCCAAAACACTGTACCATCCGGAACGGTCACATCGGCGACCCAGGCTGCATTATCCGCTGATGCAACGGGTTGTGGAGTCTGAATGGGCTGCCCGGTTGCCAATGTCAGCGTTGGAACTGTCGGAAGTGTGGCGGTTGGGAGAGGGAGTGGAGTTGCAGATGGAGTCAATAAGGCGATACGGGTCACATCCGCCTGAACAGTCAATGCGACCTGAGTCATGATTGTGTTTGGATCAACAGTTGGAATGGATTTGCTTTTAGAGCCGCATGCTGTGACGACCAGGGAAAAAATCATTATGATAAAGGTAACCAAATATTTTGCTTTTTTCATTCTTTCTCACCGAACGCATTTTGTGTTGTGAAAAGGATTGTTGGATCAAAGAGCTGAAAAAGATTGCTCACTCGCCAAACACACCAGTTATAGCGTTCTTCTGTTGTTGACTGGACGGTATAGTATGCCATACTCTCAAAACTTGCGCCAGAAGGGCCGATCCGCGTTTCGAAGTGCAGGTGCGGATTTGACGAATATCCGGTGTTGCCAACTTCACCGATTGTTTGTCCACATTCCACCTCTTCACCTACCAACTGGGATAGGGGATTTAATAAATGTCCATACAACAAATAGAGCGATCTATCTTCAGAATTAATCGAAAAGGGCAGCTCGCCTTGCGGGCAGTTAACGCGCGGGTCAGGATTGACAGTCGGTTCAAGAGATGGGGGTTGGATGAGAGCAAGTAACTCAGGGTTGATCATTTTCAACGGGGTTTCGATGATGACAGCATTTCCATACGGCCAGCGATCATTAATAACTGCTGCGATCTTTCCTTTGAGTGCTGCTTTCACCTCTAATCCTTCAATTCCTATTCTCTCGTTCCTTCGATAAAAGGCAAAATCTAATCCATGATGACCATCATCAATCCCGGGCCGAGGTTTAATGAATTCTTGAGTCAAAATCTCAGTAATCGAGCTTAAGGTTTCTCCATCAAGAGGTGAACAAACAAAATTCATCAGTTCGGGTGTCGGCGTAGCTGGTAATGGAGTTGCTGAAGGTACGCTTGTTTCCGTAGGTGGGGCTTCAAGTGTTGAGGTGGTCAGGATCGTGTCCTGAATTTCATTATTGCCATTCTGAGGCACGCAGGAAATGAACAGCAAAAGAATTAGTACAGGGAAAAAGATTTTTCTCATCAGCACCCATCTTGATAAATTCTTCGGCATTCCAGATAATAACGCTTTTCATGCGCTTCTCCCATAGAGAAGGTTTTTCTTGGAAGCGGGCCATCTTTAATCACCGATTTAAAAAGACTGGATTTTTGCATTGAAGGCAGGTAAATCCCGATCGAATTGGGCTGACTGGCCAATTGCAGCAGCGCGTCATCGCCATGTATAAAATCAAGTTTTATTTCAGGATGCTTCAAAATGAGATCATCCAAAAACAACTGAATACTCCCAACAGGCAGAGAATGACGAGGTTTTGAGATTTTTATGATCTGGAAATTGCCATCCGCAATTATGCCAATCAATTGGTAATCGGATCTCTGATTATTAATGTGATCCTTCAGTGAATGAAAATCTTGTTTGTCAATTACATTGAGCTCCCTGGGAAAAAAGGTCAAAAGAGTCTCCAAAAAATTGAATTTGACATTTTTAACCAACCGATGGATCGGTTCAAACTCAATTCCCTGATTGTGAATATTTACAACCTCAACAAGCGCAAAGCGGGCGGGATGTTTTGAACTGACTTTGTCTTTTATTCTTTCCCAGTAGGACTTGGCAGCAGCAAGCGAGTGGTTTCCATCACCAACAGCGTATAAAAGCGGATGGCTGTCAATACCATATTTTTGGTTTTGAATATCTGCATTTTTGAGGTTTTCGAAAGCCAGGGTGATTTTCCGTTCCAATTTACGATCATTTATCAACGACCCGCTAATATGACCTCCGCCAAGCATCAGTTCGAAATCATAGAGTCTTTGAAAAGATTTTTGTTCCGCGGACAGAGGTTCTATCACTGAAAATTGCGGATCATCAATAAGCACCAGGATGTGCGGAATTTCAATAGCAGCTTTTTCGCGGATTTCTACTCTGGGCGGCAGGCGCTCAATTATAGTACCTTCAGTCGCCCTGATCAGGGATTGCGAGTCCTTATTAAAGTCATATTGTTCAAGATCCAAAGCCATGATCAATCCCTGTCTGGTCTTATGTCCAAGTTTTCGCTCAACCAGGACAAATCCCTGATATTCTTCGAACAGATTAGAGGCAAGATAGGATTTCATAAAAGAAAATATCTGTGATTGGTGCTCTTTTTCTTTGGGAGTACCCAGATATGCTTCCGGAAGGATCAAATGATAGGTTGAAGGGGAATTTAATGTGATATGGTTGACCTTATCCCAGTAATCGGGCTGCGAGGTATACTGATCGCAGGCAACCACAGACCACTTTTCCATTGAAATAGATTTATTGGGGATCAGTACCTTGGGTATTTGCATACCCACCGCGGGATAGTTACTCATTGTTATTCTTTCATCAGGTCTTTTTTATTATGTGTTCAATCAATTGTAACTTGACGCGATACGCTAAATCTAATAAAATTCCATGTCTGGCAGTACCTTAAACGGAATTTAACTATTATAATTTCAAGTCAGAATCATACAGACGAACAGAAAAAAATGCGAGCCCTTTCTCGCCCCTCGATTTTCTGCCTTCTGATGATAAAAAAATACGAGGAATTAAACCGAGGAGATCTACTTAATGGTAACACTAAGATTACGACGGGTTGGGCTACGAAACCAACCAAGCTACAGAATTATTGCGGCAGATAAAGAAAAATCGCGCGATGGCAGATTTCTGGAAATCGTGGGATTTTATAATCCCAGAACCGCACCTTCCACAATTGAACTGAAAGAGGAAAGAATCTTTAGCTGGCTGAGCCAGGGCGCACTGCCTAGTGACTCAGTAGCTCAGATTTTTAAAGAAATTGGATTAATGGACCGGTTTGCCAAATATAAGTCAGGCGAATCCGCAGAAGCATTGGCTGAGGAAGCCAAAAAAGTTTTTGCTTCAAGGATAGTGAGCAATAAAACTACCAACGTTCCAAAGAAAAAAGAAGTTTTAAAGACAAAAGAAGACACAAAAGCAAAAGAAACACCTAAGTTGAAAGATACTCCAATAGTGGATAAAGTTCCTGATGTGGAAGAGGCTCATGAGGCAGAAGAATCCCCTAAGAAAGAATAATAATTAAATTCATCAAAGGAATAAACGTGAAAGAATTAGTCGAGTTCATCGCCAACCAGCTTGTAGAGGATAAATCGCAGGTGGCGGTTAAAGAGATCGATGAAGGTGGGCGAATTGTGGTTAAACTACATGTCTCAAAGGAGGATATGGGACGCGTCATTGGAAAAGGAGGCCGCGTTGCCAATTCCATACGTGTTCTATTACGTGTAGCAGCTGCCCGTGAAGGCAAGAAAGTATCCCTGGATATCATCGAATCTTGAAAAAGTTTCATTCCATGAAAGACCTGGACAAGAAGGAAAAGGATCAATCAGGCTCGCTAAAAAAAAGTGAGCCTGAATTTTTAATTGCAGGTAAATTAAGAAAATCGCATGGGCTTCGCGGGGAGATGTGGATCGAGGTAATTACCAATCATCCTGAATTGTTTACAAAAGGATTTCCAGTCTATGTTGGTGAAAAATTTAACAAGAATATTATCAAATCTTTTCGCATGGCTGATAAATTGGGTTTGATCCAGCTGGAAGGTTTAAATTCTCCTGAGATTCTTAAAGGATTCAGCAACACTTATCTATATTTCGATAGAAAAGATTTGCCGGCTCTGGGAGGTGAAGAATACTATCATCACGAACTTGTCGGTCTTGAGGTCAGAAATGAACAGGGAGCCATACTGGGTACTATAACCGAGATCATCGTAACAGGGGCAAATGATGTATATGTGATCTCGTCTGATGATGGGGAAAAAGAAATCCTGATCCCAGCCATAAAATCAGTAATAAAGAAAATAGAGTTAGAATCCAAACTGATGATCATTTCTCCTCAGGAATGGGATATGTGATGGATCCAAGAGTATTTTGGGTGGGTTTTAATAAAATAAAAGGGATTGGATCAGTCAAGACCAGAAAGCTGCTTGAATATTTTGGCGACCTGTCTGCCGCCTGGACCGCATCAGAAAATGCACTTTTAGAAGCTGGTTTAAATCCAAAAACAGCAAACGCAATTATTCAAGCCCGGGAAATAATTAACCTCGATAAGGAATTTAATCAAATCCTTGATATGGGAATTCAGATCATTACGATCATCGATGATCAATACCCGCAAAAACTGAAATCGATAGAGCAGCCTCCCCCGGTTATATACCTGAAAGGTAATTTTGAAGAAACTGATAATTATGCTGTCGCGATTGTAGGAACCAGACACTTGACCGGCTATGGCAGACAGGTCACACAAGAACTGTCGGGTTTTTTGGCCAGGAATGGGATAACAGTCATCAGCGGTCTTGCCCGCGGGATCGACTCAATTGCGCATGATGCCGCTCTTGCTGCGGGTGGAAGAACCATCGCAGTATTGGGCTGTGGTGTGGATATTGTGTATCCGCCTGAGCATCGTGTTCTTTCACAGCGAATACAGGATCATGGGGCGATCATCAGCGATTATTATCCAGGCACCCAACCGGAAGGCATCAACTTTCCACCCAGAAACAGGATTATCTCAGGATTATCAATTGCTTCTGTTATTATTGAGGCAGGTGAGAAAAGCGGAGCATTAATTACTGCCGAATTTGCTGCGATTCAGGGAAGGGAAGTATTCGCTGTGCCGGGGCCGATTTATTCGCCACGAAGTAAAGGAACCAATCGTTTGATTCGTGACGGCGCCCTTCCTCTGACTGATTTCAATGAAATACTGGCAGTACTTGACCTTGATCAAGTTAAGGAATACCGTTATGCCAAAAAGGTTATACAAAAAGATGAGATTGAAGAACTGCTTTCAGAGGTCATAAAGGAAGAACCATTGCATATCGATGAAATTAAGAACGCGACAGGACTAACAATGGAAAAAGTCTCGGCTGCGTTGGTCATGATGGAATTAAAGGGAATTGTCCGGAAAGTTGGAAATCTGACGTATATTTCAATTAATGATGCTACCACTCAGTATGAGGTTGAATGAACGATAATTATTACGCAGTCATTATGGCAGGTGGGGGTGGAACGCGATTATGGCCGCTTTCAAAAAAGAGCAAGCCAAAGCAGTTGTTAAGTTTTAAGAATGATAAATCACTTTTTACACTTGCGGTAGAAAGACTTGAAGGTTTATTCCAAAGGGAAAATATTTTTATCGTGACAATTGCCGAGCAAATGCCGGCATTGCTCCAGCAGGCGCCTTTTTTATCACAAGGTCAATTTATCATTGAACCTCAACCCAAAGGGACAGCTTCAGTCATTGGCCTGGCGGCGATAAATCTACTTAAAAAGGATCCTGATGCTGTGATGGCTGTCCTTACGGCTGACCATATTATTGAGAATTTATCATTATTTCATACCTTATTAACAAGTGCTTATCCGCTGGCTGAACAAAACCATCTTATTACGCTGGGCATTAAACCAACTTATCCAGCCACTGGATATGGTTATATAAAAGCAGGAAATGAATTTGGTTCAAGCGGATCATGTATTGTGGATAAATTTGTTGAGAAACCCAATGAGAAACTGGCAAATGAATATATTCAAAGTGGCGATTATTTTTGGAATTCAGGTATGTTCATCTGGCGTGCAGATAGAATTATTGAGGAAATCAGGAATCAGATGCCAGACCTTTATGGAAAATTAATTCAAATATCCGAATTAATCGAAAAACCGGATTTTGAGAAAAACTTCATTGACATTTGGGCTTCAATTACTCCCCAAACGATCGATTACGGTATTATGGAAAACGCAGCGGATGTTTTACTTTTGAAAGCTGAGAAGCTGGAATGGAACGATGTTGGAAGCTGGGATTCTCTTTATGATTTCTTGCCATCGAACAGTTCAGGAAATGTGATAAAAAATAACAAATCAATTGTCATTGATTCGAAGAATGTGTTGGTTTTCAGTGAGAATGAAAAAAAATTGATCACGGTTATTGGCCTGCAAGATCTGGTGATCATAGATACTGAAGGCGCCTTACTTCTCTGTAAAAAGGGTGAAACCCAGCGGGTGAAAGAAATTATTGAAGAATTAAAAAACAACCAATTAGATGGTTATTTATAGGAGCACTATTGGAAGCCTATTGTTTTAAATGCAAAGATAAAAGAGAAATACAAAATCCGGTTGCTGAATTTAATTCCAGAGGGACACCGGTTACTACTGGTCGCTGCCCAGTTTGCGGTACAAAGATGTATCGGATGGGAAAAACGTCCGCCCATGAAGGAGTAACACCGCCTGAAATTAAACCTTATCAAAAAAAACTTAAAGGAAAATTGGTGATCGTGGAATCGCCTGCAAAAGCCCGGACGGTAGGGAACTTTTTAGGCAAAGGATTTACCGTTCGTGCTTCTGTAGGGCATGTGAGGGATTTGCTGCGATCGCAGCTTTCTGTTGATGTCGAGAATGGATTTACACCAAAATACCGGGTTCCAAATGAAAAACGGTCAGTTGTTAAGGAAATAAAAGCTGAAGCCAAAACCGCCGAAGAAATATTCCTGGCAACTGATCCTGATCGTGAGGGTGAAGCAATCGCCTGGCATTTACTTGAAGCAGCTGAACTTGAAAAGAAAAGGGTCAAGCGGGTTGTTTTTCATGAGATCACAAAACCGGCGATTGACGAAGCATTTTCACAACCCAGAGACATTGACCAGGATCTTGTTGATGCTCAACAGGCGCGAAGAATCCTTGATCGTCTGGTCGGTTATAACCTGACACCTCTGTTATGGGAAAAAGTGCGCAGCAGATTATCAGCAGGTAGAGTTCAATCAGTAACATTGCGATTGATCGTTGAACGGGAACGAGAGATCAAATATTTTATTCCGAAGGAATATTGGTCAATTGATGCAGAATTTCAGCCTGAATCCAAGAAGGTTAAGTTTATAGCTCATCTGGTTAAAGTCGATGGTCAGGAACCAGGGCTTTCTTCAAAGGACATTGTTGAAGAAATAATAAAAGATATGCGGAATGCCAAGTATTCCGTTTCAAAGATCAAACGCGGCACACGCGTGAGAAATCCATACCCGCCATTCACAACAAGTACTCTACAGCAGCAAGCATCACGCCAGCTTGGATATACCGCAAAACGAACAATGCGTATAGCACAGCAATTATATGAAGGTATTGACCTGGGTGAAGGTGGGGCAACAGGATTAATCACCTATATGCGCACAGACTCAACAACTGTTTCCTCGATCGCATTGGAGCAGGTCAGGGATTATATAAAGAGTGCGCATGGTGAAAAATTCCTGCCTGCATCAGCGATAATGCATAAAACAAAAGCAGCCCAAGCCCAGGAAGCTCATGAGGCAGTCAGACCAACACTGGTGACACGGACTCCTGAAGCAATCCAGACTATTCTCACACCTGAGCAAAACAAACTTTATCAACTGATATGGCGGCGGTTTGTCGCATCACAGATGGAATCGGCAGTGTATGAAACGCTTTCAATTGAAGTGAAAGGCTGCTCAACAGAGCATAATTATTTATTGCGCGCTTCCGGTTCGAAACTAAAATTTCCAGGTTTTCTAGTTATTTATGAAGAGGCGGCAGATGAGGACGCCAAAAAAGAAAATGAAACTTTGGATTTGCCAGAAGGATTAAATGACGGCGATCTTCTTGCGCTAATCCGCCTTATTCCTGAACAGCATTTCACACAACCTCCTCCACGTTTCACTGAAGCTTCCCTGGTTCAGGCTTTAGAAGAGTTTGGAATTGGCAGGCCATCCACGTATGCACCGATCATATCAACAATCCAGGCACGAGGATACGTCGAGAAGGATGCCAAACGACTGTTCCCGACCGAAACAGGATTTGTTGTAAATGACCTTTTGGTTGAATATTTTCCCGATGTATTAGGAGTTGATTTCACCGCACACATGGAAGAGGATCTCGATGAGGTTGCGGGAGGAAAGCGAAACTGGCAAGCTGTATTGGGTGATTTTTACACTACTTTTGAACCAAAACTTAAACATGCCCAGGAAATGATGCCAGAATCCAAAATGGAACCTGAGAAAATTGACAAGCCTTGCCCATTATGCGGAAGCGACCTTATTGTAAAGTGGGGACGTTTTGGAAAGTTTATTAGCTGCAGCACCTATCCAACCTGCAAACATACTGAACCTTTTCTTGAAAAAATTGGCGTTCATTGTCCAACAGATGGCGGTGAAATCGTTTTAAGAAAATCACGCAAGGGAAGGATTTTTTTCGGGTGTGAAAATTATCCAAACTGTGACTTTACATCCTGGAAAAAGCCAATCAATCTACCATGCCCGAATTGCAGTGGACTCTTAACCATTAAAAATAAATCAGAAGTACAGTGCATTCAGTGCAACGAAACCTTCTTATCTGACTCATTGAAAATCGAAGAATCGGCATAAAACTTGCAATTAGAATTGTATTGAAAAGGTAATTTATCAGGAGAGGTAGCAATGGAAAAAATTAAAAGTTTTATAAAGAAACCGATCGCTTTAGGGTTAGCCGGCCTTCTTATAGGTGTGATCTTTGGTCTGGTTGTCCTGGGATGGGGGCTGTGGCCGCTCAAATGGCTGGATGCCGCCCCTGCGGATCTTCAAATTGATTATCAACGAGATTATTTATGTATGACCATCGATTCATACATCCGCAATCAGGATAACGCTCTCGTTCAACTGCGTTGGCAGGGTTTGGGAGAAAAAGGACCTGACCTATTAGGAACTCTCACACCAGCAGTGTGCCGATTTTCCTCTGATAAAGAGATAAAAGCATTTGGAGAGATCATTGATTCATTGGCATTGTCCGTAGCAGTTCAACAAGAAAAGCCTTCAAAAGTTACAGATACAAAATCTGAGGCCGCTGCCACTGAAGCTACCATACCTGAGGTGGTCTCTCAAACGCCTGCAGAAGAGTCAAAAGGTGGATTCTCCATAATTCCCTTAGCGATTCTCATGGCACTTACTCTGATCGTAGGTGGAATCTTTGTATTTCTCATGCTCAAGAAGAGTAAGGCAGCCGGTGGAAATTTGCCAAAAATAAAAAAAGTGCACCCCGTTACTGAAAAAGGTGACATGAATGTTGCTCAAAAAACCGATGTTTTTGAAAAGAAGGAGCCACCCCTTTCGCAATTCATGACCACATACCGGCAAAATGATGATCTATATGATGATTCGTTCAGCATCGATTCGATCAACGGTGAATTTCTGGGAGAATGTGGTGTGGGTATTGCTGAGACAATCGGTGTCGGAGAACCTAAGAAAGTAACTGCCCTTGAAGTCTGGTTGTTCGATAAAAATGATATTCAAACAGTTACCAAGGTTCTTATGAGTGAACACGCAAACAATGATCCGGCAATTCGTCAAAGATTACTCTCAAAGGGAGAGCCTGTTGTTGTAGAGCCGGGGATGAAATTCCTTATGGAAACTGCTTCCCTGCAACTTGAAGCAAAGGTCGTGGATATGGTTTATGCCCGGGGACCGTTGCCTGAAAATAGCTATTTCTCTCGATTAACACTTGAAATTTCGGTTTGGGCAAAATAACCAATCAATTAAAAATCCGGTGATGGGCATACCTCATCACCGGATTCTTTTATTTAATCCGTATTATTATAAAATTCGTTGACCCGCCGGGGGTTGGCACTCTTACAATATCTCCAACCTTGTGGCCCAACAATGATTTTCCAATTGGTGATTCATAAGAGATCTTGCCAAGTTGAGGATTGGCTTCTTTGGAGCCCACAATACTGAACTTCTCTTCTTCAAAGCCCTCCTCACGCACAATGATTTCTGATCCGATTTGGATAACTTCCGAGTCAGATTTGCAGCTATCAATGACCTTTGCACGTTTTAATGTTTGCTCCAATTCCTGAATCCGACCTTCAACAAATCCCTGCTCTTCTTTTGTGCTGATATAATCCGCGTTTTCAGATAGATCACCCATTTGAATTGCGGCTCTTAATCTGACAGCGAGTTCATTACGCTTTTCTGTTTTTAGATGGTTTAGCTCGTTGGAAAGAGCTTCAATACCTTCAGCGGTTAAAAAGATATCATCTTGCATTATCGCTTCCAATCATTTGAATGATTCGTGATTTTACTATAGATGGTTTAAGGGATCTAATTAATAAGAACACTGGTTCCAGTTCGTAATCCTGACAAAGATTTGTAGATATTCCCGGAAATTTCACCCGAAAATATTTCGATATTTAATTCTGGTGCGATTCTTATTGCTTCAAGCATCAAAGCTACTTTTTTTTGCATACCGCCCGTCACATCAATCGAATCTGAACCGATGATCCGAGAATTGAACTTGCTATAACTCACTGGTGATATTGCTGAAAGTAATCTTTTATTCTTGGGATAATCGCTCCAGACTCCCGGTTCCTTGCCAGCCAGAAGAATATACTCTGGAGACAGATCTTTGATCAAATGTAAAAATAGTTCTTCAGTTGATAAAATTATTCCACCCATCGTTCGATCTATTACCGCATCACCAAAAACGACTGGAATTAATCCATTTTCAAGGGTGCACTTAATCGGTTCAGTATTCCAGACGATAATGTTCTTGTTTTGTGTTGTGATTGATGCTGAGGCGGGAAAAGACACAACACCAAGTCCAGATCTGTTCAATTCATCTATGAAAATATTATTCAGCTCATGCGCTGCAAACCATACATGCTGAAAAGCCGACCATTGCTTTGAAGATGATGTGCCTTCCTTGAATCCTGATTCTTTGGCAGCATAATGACCAAATGAACCTGAGCCATGTCCTAAAACGATCTTTAGGCATTTGTTATCTGCCAAAGCCTGAGTGATTTCATTTGCCGCCCTGCGTATTACATCAATCCGTGCTGTATATGGTTTGTCTTTATCAGTTATCAGAGAACCGCCGAGTTTTAAGAAAATTAACATCAAATTTCTTCCGCAGTCTTATTGATTTTGGAAATGAAACTATGTGTTGCTCCATTTTCCATCAACGCGACTTTTATGGTTTCTGCCATACTCTCTTCGCAAAGGGCGACAATATTTCCGCCTTTTCCACCTCCGCAAAGCTTTGCCCCCAATGCACCTTTTCTTAATGCAACATCCACCAGATGATCCAACTCACCACAGGAGACTGACAATTTCTTGAGCAGAAAGTGATTTTCAGACATCAATGATCCAAGGGCTCCGGAGTTTCCGACCGCGAGCTCTTTCCTGGCACACTCAACAACCTTGCCAATTTGTTGAAGAATGTTATCAGCGAGGCAGGGATTTGATTCTTTAAATTTCCTGACCTGTGATACTGTATCTTTGGTTTTTGAACGCACGCCTGTATCTGCAATAATTAAAAAAACCGGGGCAACAATATTCAAAAATTCAGCAGGAATTTCTTTTTTAAAATAAACAGGCTTGTTGTAAGCTATCACCGTATTATCAATTCCAGAGGGAGTACCATGTTGAAAAATCTCGATTTGAAATGCAATCTGGTTTATTCTCTCTTTTGTAAGGTTATACCCTAAGAATGATGAGAGTGCCTTGACAAGGCACACAGCAAATGCCGCGCTCGAACCCAATCCTGAAGCTATTGGTATTGAGGAGGAAAGTCGAATTTCTATTGCAGGCAGACTGGTTATTTTTAAGTCATAAAGGATTGTTGTTATTGCGGCTCGATAGGTATGTTGTGACTCCAGATCTTCGTACAGAAGTCTTTCCCTGAGCCCTTCATTCACAATAGTTGAGTGGTTCTCAGTTGGCCGGGGAAGAATTTTTATCTTGAATGAAATCGAGTCCAGAGGTACTGCTATCGCCGGATAGCCATAAACAACTGCATGCTCCCCGAATAAAATAGTTTTTCCTGGTACTGAAGTAAACGTGGAAGGCATGCTATTTATTTAAGTGAGATAAAAAATTACTAAAACACTAATCCCCCAAAGAAGAATTGTAATTTGCAGCGGTCGATCTGAAATCAGAAGTTCTTCGGGGGCACCGCCGGATTCTTTGACTTTGATCAAGTATAAATATCTAAAAATACCATAGAGAACAAAGGGAATCGTCAACATCATGGCATGATTTGCCGGAAGATTCGGCGCTGAAAAGGTGTACAGACTGTATCCGATGATTGTCGTTCCTGATACGATGGTTATGAGCTGGTCGAGATAATCGAGTGTATAGCCATCAAACACAGTACGATGCTGATTCGCGGCTGATGCCAAAAGCGCTAATTCTGCACGGCGTTTTCCAAAGCCAATGAAGAGTGCAAGTAATGTTGTCACGACATATAACCAGGGAGAAAACCTTTCCACCTGGATCAACATCACACCTGCGGCAACGCGCAAAACAAATCCTGAGGCGACGATCAATACATCAATAACCGGCAGATGCTTTAACCATTTTGAATAAAGTAAATTGATAAATAAATAAGACAGGCAGATCAGAAAGAAACTTAGTGATAATAAGAATGCAAAAACAAGGGCGCCTGTAGCAAGGATAATTGCGATGGCAATTGCTAGTCTCTTATCCAGCCTTCCCGAAGCGATTGGGCGATTTTTCTTGGTTGGATGGTTTTTATCGGCTTCCAGATCAAAAACATCGTTAAACACATATACACTGCTTGATAAGGCGCAGAATATGAGGAAACCTGCACAAGTAATACTCAATGAACTGGAATTAGTTAGCTGGCGGTCAAAAATTAGCGCCGAGAAAATAAAGAGATTCTTGGTCCATTGTTTTGGCCGAAAGGAAAAAAGAATATCTTTGAACATTTTAGAATATTATCACGATTGAGTAATAGAATTAGAAAAGAAAACAATGAAAAAAGAACGACTGGATGTTTTATTGGTTAACCAAAACCTCGCTGAGAGCAGGAGCCTGGCACAGAGACTGGTTATGGCAGGTGAGGTTTTGGTTAATGACCAGCAAGCTTTCAAACCCGCACAAACTTTTGACAGCACCGCTGTTATCCGACTTAAACAAAAACCTTTGTATATTTCAAGGGGTGGTTTTAAACTTGAGAAAGCGCTTATTGAGTTTGGCCTGGAGGATCTTTCCGGAAAAATATGTGTGGATGTTGGTGCTTCGACTGGCGGATTTACGGATTGCCTTTTAAAGCATAATGCAGAAAAAGTGATAGCAATTGATGTTGGATATGGACAAATTCACCAAACTCTGCGTGAATCAAATAAAGTAGTTGTTATGGAAAAAACAAATGTCCGGGATATTCTTTCATTCAACGAAAGGATCTCATTAGTGACAATTGATGTATCATTTATTTCCTTGAAAACCGTCCTGCCAGTTGTAAAAACCTGGGTTCGTGAGAATCAAATTCAGGTTATTGCTCTAGTGAAACCGCAATTTGAAGCTGGGAGGAAAGAAGCTGCAAAGGGTAAAGGCGTAATCAGAAACGAAGATATCAGATTGGCGATTATTAAAGATCTCATTGCATTTTCAGAGTCTCAAGAAATTAAATATATTGCCCACACTGATTCACCTCTCCTTGGCCCAAAGGGAAATAAAGAATTTCTTCTCTATTTGGAAATCCCTGCCTTAAAATCAAAAAATTAGAGAAAAATCCCATTTCGGGTATACTAACCTATTGCAATGCAAACGGACCATATAAGAAATTTTTGTATCATCGCGCATGTCGATCACGGGAAATCCACACTTGCTGATCGGCTGCTTCAGCTTACCGGTACAGTATCAGACAGAGATATGGTTGAACAAGTCCTGGATAGCATGGACCTGGAGCGTGAAAAAGGCGTCACGATCAAAGCATCTGCAGTCAAAATGCTCCACAAGGTCGGGGAAAATGAGTATGAATTAAATCTTATTGATACACCCGGCCATGTAGATTTTAATTATGAGGTTAGCCGCGCCTTGGCAGCATGTGAAGGCGTAGTTTTAGTGGTTGATGCGACACAGGGGATCGAAGCACAGACATTGGCGAATCTCTACCTTGCATTAGAACTTGATCTGGTCATTATTCCAGTATTAAACAAGATTGATCTTCCTTCATCCCATGCGGATGAAGTTGCATCTGACTTGAGCAATTTACTGGGCATCAATACTGATCAAATGATTGCAGTATCAGCGAAATTGGGAACAAATGTTGATAAAGTCCTCAAAGCAATCATAGACCGAATCCCGCCGCCAAAAGGGAAAAGAGAAGAGCCTTTACAGGCTCTGGTTTTTGATTCCCATTATGATTCCTACAAAGGGGTCATTGCTTATGTTCGAGTATTCGAAGGATTTACTCAGGCAACTGACTCTTTAAGGATCATGTCGAACAAAATTGATTTTAAACCAATCGAAATTGGAATCTTCAATCCTCTCATGAGCCCTATACAATTTCTCGAACCGGGAGATGTGGGTTATATAGCCACAGGATTAAAAACTGTTCGTGAGTGCAGGGTTGGGGATACGATCACTATTTCAAAGGCTCCGGCTCATATTCCTTTACATGGCTATAAATTTCCAAAACCAATGGTATTTGCCGGCGTATATCCCGTCGAGGGCGAAGCTTATAACGACCTGAAGGATGCGCTGGAAAAGCTACAATTAAATGATGCTTCCCTTCAATATCAACCCGAGACCTCCCAGGCACTGAATTTTGGATTTCGTTGCGGATTTCTGGGTTTATTCCATATGGAAATAATTCAGGAGCGGCTTGAAAGAGAATATGATCTTGATATTGTGTTGACGGCGCCAACCGTAGAATACGAGATCATAATGCGTGATGGGACAAAACTGACCATCGATTCACCGGTTGATCTACCGGATGAAGGATTGATTGACGAAATTCGGGAACCTTGGATGGACTTGTGGATCTTTACACCAACTGATTATTATGGCGCAGTAATGGAACTTATTAACAGGCGCAGCGGAGTATTTATCGAACAGGATTATCCAGCACCAAATCGTGTTCAGCTGAAATTCGTTATTCCGCTTTCAGAAATAATCATTGATTTCTTTGATGAATTGAAATCAAAAACAAAGGGATACGCATCTATGGATTACCAGTTCAAGGAATATCGATCCGGCAGCCTGGTTAAGCTGGAGGTTCTAATCGGCGGCGATCCGGTCGATGCGCTTGCATCGATTGTTCATAAAGAACAGGCATATATGAAAGGCCAAAGGCTGGTAAGCAAACTTAAGAAATTGATCCCTCGCCAACAGTATGAAGTTTCAATCCAGGCGGCTTCAGAGGGAAGAATAATCTCACGTGCAAATGTAAAAGCTGTTAGAAAAGATGTGCTCGCAAAATGTTATGGCGGAGATGTTACCCGGAAAAAGAAATTACTCGAAAAACAAAAACGCGGTAAAAAGCGCATGAAGATGATCGGGAATATTGAAATCCCACAGGAAGCGTTTATGGCAGTACTTCAATTGGAGAATGATTGATTAAGACAGGTGAGAAAAAATTTTGGAATTGGATTCCAGGAATTATCATTAGTGGATTCGCATTATTTGCTCTTTCAAGATTTGTAAATATTGATGATCTTGCAGAAGCGATCAACAAGTTCACTCCAACTAATATTATTATTTTTATTTTCCTGATCACTCTTCCACTGGGATTTCGTGCCCAGGCATGGAAGAGTCTTTTGCAGGAAGTATCAATTAAAAATTCCTTCTTAATGATCAATGAAGGGTACTTTCTTAATAATTTAATTCCTCGTTCAGGGGAAATTGCCAGAATATTTTTAGCCAAAAGTACATCAGATATCAACGCATTCCATTCTGCAGCAGCTATTATTTTTGAACGTAGTCTGGATGTGATCATCGCGGCAGGATTATTTCTTTCGACGATACCTCTTGTAGTTGATTTAGGATGGATGAAGCCAATGGCTATTCTATTGATGATTGGTTTCGTCGGCATCATTTTTGCGATGGTGCTTGTGGCTTTAAATGCAGGCAAAATTGAAAAATGGGTGATGAATCGATCATCCAAATTATCATTTATTGAAAAATCACTTAAGCCATTAATTATTAAAGGAATCCATGGTTTGACTTCTTTGGCAAAGCCCAAGAATCTCCTGATTGGCATATTTTGGATCATTTGTTCCTGGATTTTATGGGTAAGCTTACTTTTTTATGCGCTCAGGATCATCGATCCTGCTGCCCCACTGTGGTGGGCAATATTTGGTGAAGGTGTTTTAGCTTTGGGAATTGCGCTGCCATCAGCGCCTGCCAATTTGGGAGTTTATGAGGGCACACTGGTCATCGCATTATCAATTCTTGGCATCGATAATAATTCTGCTTTAAGCACAGCCATTATTCTGCATTCGCTGCAGATAGTGATCACTTCTTTATTGGGAATTATCGGACTAGCAATACATGGATTATCACTTAAGGATGTTATCAAAAATATCTCAAAACGCCTTTCAAAAAAGGGTGAAGAAGAGGGAAATTAATGGATGATCGATATTTAATTACTGGTGGTGCGGGTTTTATTGGCTCTAATTATGCGCGAAGGCTTATTAAGAAAGGGGCGAAGGTTACCATATTTGATAATCTCTCGAGGGATGGTGCCGAAAGTAACCTGGCTTGGCTTGAAAGCGAAACAGGCAAAAAGAGCTTTGAATTCATCAAGGGGGATGTGCGCAATTTTGAAGAAATTCGATCGGCCGCTGCGGGCAAGGAAATTATTATTCATCTGGCAGCTCAGGTGGCGGTAACGACATCTGTTGACAATCCCCGCCTTGATTTTGATATAAACGCCGGCGGAACCTTTAATGTCCTTGAAGCCGCAAGAGTCAATAATCGACAGCCGTCTGTAATTTATGCATCAACGAACAAGGTTTATGGGGGACTAGAGGATCTTGAAATCATTGAAGAGTCGACGCGTTATCAGTTTAAGCATTTAAAGGATGGTTTGGATGAGTCGCGTTCATTAGATTTTCATTCACCATATGGCTGCTCAAAAGGAGCTGGTGACCAATATGTTCGGGATTATGCCAGAATATATGATATTCCAACAACAGTATTCCGCCAGAGCTGTATCTATGGTACGCGGCAATTTGGAATTGAAGACCAGGGTTGGGTGGCGTGGTTTGTGATTGCAGTATTAAAAAACCATCCTCTGAAAATATATGGAGATGGTAAGCAAATCCGCGATCTGCTATTCGTCGAAGATCTGCTTGATGCCTATGATCTTGCCTTGAACCTTCCAGAAATATCCAAAGGGCAGATTTATAACGTTGGCGGAGGTCCGAAGAATTCAATCTCAATATGGGTGGAATTTTCAAAAATTTTAGAGGAATTGGCGGGACAAAAAATCCCGGTTGAATTTCATGAATGGCGTCCGGGTGATCAAAAAGTATATGTCTCGAATATCAAAAAATGTCAAACTGAATTGGGATGGACGCCAAGAATGGATGTCCGTCGAGGATTGGCTGTACTTTTTGAGTGGGTATCCGAGAACAAAAGCTTATTCGCATAGTTAATGAAAATATTAATTGAATTGACTTACTACAGGCCGCATACCAGTGGATTGACCATCTATGCAGAAAGGTTGGCAAAAGCGCTGGTAAAGCGAGGGCATACCGTTACGGTACTCACATCCAGATATGATAAAAGTTTACCAAAATTAGAAGTGAGAGACGGGGTGAAGATAGTCCGTGTTCCAGTACTAATGCGAATTAGTAAAGGTGTGATCATGCCAACTTTTGGCTTTTTGGCTACCAAACTTGCGCTGGAAAATGATGTCTTGCATCTCCATCTCCCTCAATTAGACGCTGCGGGATTGGCAATAAGAGGTAGGATTCTGAATAAGCCAACAATCATCACTTATCATTGCGACCTGCAAATGCCTAATGGAATAATCAATTGGTTTGCCAACCAGGCAGTACACATTATGAATTTCATTGCATGTTTATTTGCAGACAGAATCGTAACGTACACCCAGGATTATGCCGATCATTCCCCTTTGCTGAGCCGCTTTGCCAGCAAAACCAGGATAATCGACCCTCCAGTGGAATTGCCAAAAGCCAATCAGCAGGAAATCCATGATTTTCATTTGGTCCACAATCCACAGAACCATCATCCAGTCATAGGAATTGCGGCAAGATTCGCATCCGAGAAGGGGGTGGAAGTACTCATCACAGCGATAGAAAAAATTACCAAACAACTCCCTCAGGCAGTAGTATGGTTCGCAGGACCTTATAAGAATATCATGGGTGAAAAAGAGTATTTTCAAAGGCTTCAGCCAAAAATCGATGATTTGGAAAAATCAGGAAATTGGAAATTTCTGGGATTGCTTGATCCGCAAGAAATGGCTGCTTTCTATCCAAACCTTGATATGCTGACCATTCCAAGCTTGAATTCAACCGAAGCATTTGGCTTGGTGCAAATTGAAGCTATGATGCATGGAAAACCTTCGATCGCCTCAGACCTGCCAGGCGTGAGGCAGCCTGTTATCAGACATGAAATGGGAAGAATAATCCCCATTGGGGATGCTGAGGCACTTGCACGATCAGTTATCGATATTTGGGAAGGACCAAGAAAACCTGTAAAGGATCCAGGATTACTAATTGAACAATATTCATCTGATTCGATTGCAGCCCAATTTGAAGACCTTTTTGAATCAATAGCAAAATGCAAAAATTATCGCGCGAATGATTAATAATCGAATCGATACGGAAGATCTGCTTTGGCAAAATATTTCTGAGCTTCCTTATTTTAGGGGTTTCCTGCGGTCGATTGAAGGCACATATTTCCGAGAAATTAATATTATCGGAAAAGTATTAGATCTTGGCTGCGGGGATGGACATTTTTCTTCAAAGACGTTACCAAATGCCAAGGTTCAGGGAATAGATCCGGCTCTTAATTCATTAAACACAGCAAAACAAATCAATTATTTTTCTGGATTGAGTTGTTCACTAGGAAATAAACTGCCTTTTCCGGAACATACCTTTAATACTGTAATCAGTAATTCGGTATTGGAGCATATTCCAGATGTGGAATCGGTAATTGATGAAGCCATTAGGGTATTAAAGCCGGGGGGAAAATTTATCATCTCAGTTCCCAACAGCAATTTTACAAAAAACCTTTCCATTGCCTTATTTTTTGAACGGTTAGGTGCGGTACAGATCGCTCATTTTTACAGGCGACTGTTTAATTGGATATCCCGGCATCATCATCCTGATACAGAAGAAGAATGGCTGAATCGTTTAAAGGAACAAGGGCTAATTATTAAAGATCACTGGAATTATTTTCCACCAGAATATTTAAAAATTCTTGAATGGGGCCATTTTTTTGGATTACCTTCCTGGATAAATTACAAATTATTTGGGCGTTGGATTCTCAAATCAGATACTTCCAATTATCTATTAAGAAGGATTTATTTTTGGCTTTACCCATATTTTTTTGGTGAATCAAAAACCGCAAATGGGGCATATTCATTTATTGTCGCAATAAAACAATGAAAAATGAAAGAACCAACGGTACTTGATTACTTATTGTCGATATTTCATAAGGATAAAAGAAATTCTTTGAATTATCTCCTTTTATCTGGTTACCATGAAAAGGAAAAGAATAATTCAGCTACAACGGAATTGCCTAACGGCCAGGGAGGGAATAAAAATTTTTTGTTTTTTGGATTTTCATGTGCGTTTATTGGACAATTTCTGCTTGAACCGCCAATCAAAAACATCATCTTGCCAATAATTCTTTATGCAATTGCTATTATCTTATTTTGGATCAGTCCTATTCCTGATCACTTGATAAAAAATCACAAGAAAAATAAAGATGAACATTTTCAAACAAATCCCTGGATTAAACCATGGCCATTGTTGATAAGCCTTGTCAGTTTGACTTTAGCCTTTTTTATATTTGGAAATAATCGATTTACTTTTCAAAACCTGAGTATATGGATCCTTGGGATAACGTTGTTTATTGTTTCCCTCTGGCAAAAAACAGAAAAGCCAATTCGTATTGAACAATCATCAAAGATTTTCCTTTTATCCTTTATATTCGTATTGATAATCTCGGCATTCTTTAGGTTTTACCAATTGCACAAAGTGCCCGGAGAAATGTTCAGCGACCATGCAGAAAAACTCCTGGATGTCATGGATGTTTTGGATGGAAAATTCCCAATCTTCTTTTCAAGGAATACAGGTCGGGAAGCACTTCAATTCTATATCACTGCAGCAATCATTAAGATCTTTAATACAGGAATTTCTTTTTTTAGCCTTAAAACAGGGACAGCCTTTTTAGGTTTTATAACGCTTCCTTTTATATACTTGTTGGGAAAACAATTATTTAATAAATGGATCGGATTGTTGGCTCTTTTTTTTGCCGGGATCGCATACTGGCCGAATGTCATCTCCCGGGTAGGTCTTAGATTTCCTCTCTACCCGTTGTTTACTGCCATTCCACTATTTTTTCTTTTCAAAGGATTGCATGAAAAAAGTTATAACGTGCTTCTTTTATCAGGTTTAACGCTTGGATTAGGCTTGCATGGCTACAGCCCAATCAGAATTGTACCGATACTGGTTACCATCATTTTCATAATGTTCATAATTAGCGTTAACACACGATCAGAACGGAACTTTGCATTGAATGGTTTTATTGTTGTAGCTTTTTCTGCATTTGTTGTCTTTCTGCCATTATTTAGATTTTTTCTAGAGAATCCAGATATCTTTAATTACCGTGCTTTATCCCGAATGACTTCGATAGAGAATCCTGTCAATGGTTCTATCCCGATGATCATCCTATCGAATCTCTGGAAATCATTGGTTATGCCCTTTTATAAAAATGGGGTAGTTTGGGTGAATTCGATACCTGACCGACCGGCTTTAGACGTTGTATCTGCAGTGTTTTTTCTTTATGGACTGGTGACACTTATAAAACAATGCATAAAAACAATGTCGTGGGAAGAAACCAGTTTGCTTATCTCGATACCAATTCTCATGCTTCCATCGATATTATCCATTGCTTTCCCCCAAGAAAATCCAGCATTGAACCGCAGTGGCGCTGCTATTGTGCCAATATTTATTATTATCGGAATGGGATTCTATAATTTTATAAAAATAATAATTGCTAAAAAGGAAGGTATTATTCCAAGGTTAATTGCTGGATTAATAATCTTCGGGCTATTAATTCTTTCTTTAATCCAAAATTTCGATCTTGTTTTCTCAAAGTATGCCAACCAATATATGGCAAATGCTTTGAACACATCCGAGATAGGAAAAGTAATTCAACAATTTGTAGAAAAGGGAAACAGCCCGGAAAATGCTTTTGTCATTCCATATCCACATTGGGTTGATACCAGACTTGTTGGAATCAATGCCGGTTTTCCAAAAATAGATTATGCACTTTGGATTGATGATTTAAATTCTACCTTTGACATTTCCGGGAACAAGCTTTTTATCCTCAACCCTCAAGATAGGGAAGCGCTGGATACGTTAAAATTGCTCTACCCGAAAGCAGAAGAGGAGAATTTTTATTCCGAAATTTCCGGTAAGAATTTTCTCATAATAACTGTTCAAGATTTGAAGCGAATTCAAGAACATTGAAGATAAAAAACGAGATATTTTTAAAATACTTATTGTATGCCTCCCTGGTAATAATCATTCTGATGGGGGCTTTTTTCAGGTTTTATGGAATATCCTGGGACCAGGATTTTCACCTTCATCCTGATGAGAGATTTCTTACAATGGTAGAGACCTCCATTTCGCCCGTCTCGAACATTAAAGATTACTTTAATACTGACACCTCAACCTTAAACCCTCATAATATTATGGATGGAAACGGGAACTCACAATTTCCATTTTTTGTTTATGGGACCTTGCCTTTATTCTTGGTTCGATATCTTGCAGAATGGACAGGTCAAACAGGATATGGACAGGTTTATCTGGTGGGGAGATATCTGTCCGGATTATTCGATATCGGAACCATCATTCTGGTTTTTTTCATTGCACGGAAAATATCATCCAAGATTTGGCTGCCTTATATGGCGGCATTCTTATATGCATGTTCCGTATTACCAATTCAGATCTCACATTTCTTTATTGTCGATAATTTTCTGGTATTCTTTTCGACACTGGCGCTACTCGCCGCTGTAAATATTTGGAAAGCACCTCAAAAAAAATACCATCCTCCAGAGAACAATTCAAGATTTGTTGGAGAATTCTTTGATTTTAAAGGATTTGGTAATTATTGCCTGTTTGCAATTGCGTTTGGAATGGCATTGGCTTGTAAAATCAACGCTGTCATTCTTGTTGTTTTGTTACCAATTGCGATCATTCTCAATGATCCAACCTTGCTAAGAGGTAAATCATCGCCATTAAGGCTAAGAGCCTTTCACCATTTGGTCTTTACTGGCTTTTTGAGTTTTCTTGTTTTTCGAATATTTCAACCTTATGCGTTCTCCGGACCGGGATTCTTTAATATATTTCCTAATTTAAAGTGGATCAACAATTTAAAGGAACTTGCAGCTCTTAGCTCAGGCAGCAGTAATTACCCCCCATCCCTTCAATGGGCGCGAAGATCATTCTGGTTCCCAATTCAGAACATGGTGGTTTGGGGTATGGGACTGCCTTTGGGGGTCTCCGCGATCCTGGGATTGGGTCTGATGGGATGGAAAATATTTCGTGGGCAGTGGCAGAGATATTTGCTGCTTTGGATTTTTGGTGTGGTTTATCTTGTCTGGCAGGCTTTACTGTGGAATCCGACCATGCGTTATTTCCTGCTCATCTATCCGATTTTTTGTATTATTGCAGCCTGGCTTATTGATCAATTGATTCTCTTTGCTGGAGCTTTTTCAAATCAACCGTTCTCTTTTTTTGTTAAGTTGACTGTTTACTTTTTTACTGGGATATTAATCGCAGGTTCACTGGTTTGGGCTATCTCATTTATCAATATATATAGGCAGCCTATAACCCGGATTTCAGCCAGTGAATGGATCTATGAAAACCTTGAAAGTGCTGTCAATTTGACGATCGAAGACGGAAAAGGAACATTCACTCAACCGCTGCCTTATGGCCATTATTTGAACCTGGAAGTTGGCAAGCCGCTTGAGTTCACTTTCACTGCAGACGTTGAAGGATCAATTGAGAGTCTTAGACTTGACCATGTTGCCAGTCCTGTAATCTCAGAAATATCCCAGGACCTTTCAATAAAATTAATAAAGGTTTCAACCAATGAGCTCCTTTATACTGGAAGCTTGCACGATTCCTTCCAGAGGGATGAAAATTTTCAAGGGAAGAATTTTGAGTTTGTTCTGGATAAACCTTACAAAATACAACAAGGAGATCAACTTCGGATCATCTTGGAAGTCCTCAATGGAGATTCTGGACTTTTGCTATCCGGATATCTTTCAACAACCATAAAAAGTAAAGGTATAGCCTATTCACAGCCTGTTTTTGAATTTACCAGGATGGTCGCAAATTCCGCTGTTTATAAAACCTCATTCCGGCCAATGCGAGATGGAAAATTCACCAAAGTAAATATCTTCAGGATTAAGAACCTGCAAGATAATACAGAGAATCCAACTCTTTCGATTGGTTTAGTAGAGGATGAGACTGGAAAAAGTCTGGGGCAATGGACGACCGAATTAAAGAATTTTCCAATCGCTGACTTTCGCGGGGGAAATTATCAGATTGATATCGGCAAACCTGTTGAGCTGTCAGCGGATAAAACATATTCAATCTCATTGCAGGTTCTGAATGAAGGCACGCAATTAGTCCTTAATGGCTGCAAGAGTGCAAAGGAAACAGATTGGGATGATACCTTGCCATTATATATGCATGGCTTGAATCCCTTTGATCTCAATGAAGGAATTTATCCTTCAGAGCTGAATTTTCAAATGTACTGGGATGACAACCAGGAAAAATTAGATCGCTTTGTTAATAATTTATCAAGGGCTGATTACATCATTTTTTCATCCAACAGACAGTGGGGCAGCACAACTCAAATACCAGAGCGTTTCCCACTGACAACATTATTTTATAAAGAATTGATTGGATGCCCTTCAGAAGATATTCAATGGTGTTACAGGGTAGCCAAACCTGGCACTTTCAAAGGCTCGTTGGGATTTGAATTGGTCAAAACTTTTCAAGTCAATCCTTCCTTTTTATCGATCGAATTCAATTCACAATTTGCCGAAGAAGCTTTTACTGTATATGATCATCCAAAGGTGTTTATTTTTCGCAAGACTGATCAATTTAATATTAACTCAGTAATAGAAAAATTTTCTAAAGTTGATCTCAGCCGGGTGCTAAACCTTTCCCCACAAGAATCCGAGAAAAGGGTGGGTAACCTGATGCTGACTGACAAACAGCTGAACCTCCAAAAGCAAGGCGGAACCTGGTCTGAATTTTTCGATTACAAAAGAATCCAAAACAAGTATCCATTTATTACTGTCGTCTTTTGGTATTTGACAATTTCCATATTAGGTTGGATTTTTTATCCATTATTGAGAATTATCTATCGGGGATTGCCGGACAAGGGTTACCCTTTAATTAAACTTACCAGCCTGCTTCTGATATCTTTGCCCGTATGGTTTCTTAGTTCAACTGTTTTTACTTTTACTCGAGCTCTCATTTGGTCAATCATCCTGTCTGCCTTGGTTATTAACTTGTGGATTTACCTTAGGCACAGGTTAGAAATCAATAAAGAAATTAGCCGTAATTTTCAATATTATCTATTTGTTGAATTAATTGGATTATTCTTTTTTGTATTCTTTTTGTTGATCAGATTGGGGAATCCGGATCTCTGGCATCCATACAAGGGCGGCGAAAAGCCAATGGACTTTTCTTATTTTAATGCGGTTGTCAAGAGCGTTAAATTTCCGCCGTATGATCCCTGGTATTCCGGGGGATATATTAATTATTATTATTATGGATTTGTTATCGCTGCGATTCCAGTCAAGTTATTGGGAATCGTGCCATCAATCGCATATAACCTTCTTTTGCCAACATTTTTCTCATTCACCGCGATGGCAGCCTTCTCTTTCGGATGGAACCTGAAAAAACAGAAGAGCGAAAACTTGACAAGCAGCCTAAAGGAAAAACCAAAACTTTTTTCAAGCATTATTAATAGCCGATATTTCGCAGCTTTTATATCAGCATTTCTCATATTAATGATTGGTAATTTTGGGACCTTCAGGATGTTCATCCAGGGTGTGTTTAATTTGGGATTGGATACACACTCTTTTGAAACCGGAAATTTATTTCAAAATTTAATAATATTTTTCAATGGGTTAAAACTATATATAAATGGTGCGCAATTTAATTATTATCCAGGTGACTGGTATTGGATTCCCAGTCGGACAATACCCGGAGAACCAATTACCGAATTTCCCTTTTTCACGTTCCTTTATGGTGACCCGCACGCGCATCTTTTTGCTTACCCTATTACCATCCTGGCTTTGTCCTGGACATTGTCACTGATTATTGACAAATTTAGATTTTCAAAGAGGATGGAGACGCTGGTTAGTATTTTCTCCGGTGCGTTGATCATCGGTTCTTTAAGAGCGATAAATTCCTGGGATTATCCGACTTATTTGGGAATTGCTCTATGTGCGATTGTCTTTTGCGGGATCAAGTATTTCGAGCCAGGTGATAACTTTTTAGGTAGCCTTCCAACTATCTGGAAAAAATGGATTGTTTCAGCATTATTTTCCTTTGGATTTATCCTGCTAACAGTCTTACTCTACCAACCATTCATAAAATGGTTTGGTCAAGGGTATACAGCAGCTGATATCTGGCAAGGTGATAAAACTCCAATAGCATCTTATTTAACCCATTGGGGATTATTCATTTTTATAATTTATTCCTGGCTTGGCACTGAGATATATCGTTGGATGGCACATACACCATTATCAGCTCTGCAACCGTATTATCGCTACCAAAAATATTTTATTTATTTGTTTATATTAATTCTCATCATTACAACAACAGGTTTTATTTTTGGTGTAAACGTTGTTCTGATAATTATTCCTGCCCTGACATCATTAGCATTCCTCATTTTTCGGCGCGACTATTCTGACAGGAAGCGATTTATTGTCCTGATCCTAATTGCGGGTTTAACGCTGACACTTGCGGTTGAAATTGTGGTTATCAAAGGCGATATTGGCCGGATGAATACTGTTTTTAAGTTTTACTTACAGGCATGGACTTTATTGGGTTTGAGCTCAGCTTATCTTCTTGGGAAAATATTAAACAGGGTGTTTTCAAGAAAGGTCAATTCCCAAGTAAAAAAAATATGGCTGATTGCCTTTTCAATTTTACTGATTTCGGTTTTATTTTTCACGATTACTGCAAGCGCAGATAAGATCTCAGACCGTATCAGCAGTGATACGCCAACGACGTTGGATGGAATGTCCTTTATGAAATATTCAACTTATCTGGAAAATAATGTTGTAACGGACCTCTCTCAGGATTATGATGCAATTCGCTGGATGCAGGATAATATTATAGGTACAACAACGATCGTTGAGGCTAACTTGCCTGAGTATCGCTGGGGAAACCGATTTACGATTTATACTGGTCTGCCAGGGGTGCTTGGCTGGAATTGGCATCAAAGACAGCAACGGGCAATTAATCCACCCGAGTGGGTTACAGACCGGATTGAGGATATCAATAATTTTTACTCGCTTAATGATATGGGAAATGCCAAAGATTTTATTGACAAGTATCAGGTGGAATATATCGTTGTTGGTCAGCTAGAAAAAGCAGTTTATCCTGATGTTGGATTAGAAAAATTCTTCGATCCCCGGAATCATCTTTGGGATGTTGTTTATCAATCCGAAGATACTCAAATCTTAAAAGTGAAAAATTCTTAGGATATGATTGACCTGATTAAATGGTTCGCACTTCTTGAAATTCTCGGGTGGTTAATTTTTCCGTTGGCTTTTAAGGTTTTTCGAGCATCCGTTGATAAAGGATATTCAATATGCAAAGTCTTTGGATTGCTTGTTTGGGGATATATTTATTGGTTGGGAAATTCATTTCAGATTATCGAAAATAATTTTTCCGGAGTACTGTTTGCGTGTTTAATACTGATCATTGTCAGTGTTGTCTTTATTCGTAATATTTCACTAAATATTCTCGTTAAATGGTGCAAAGAGAATTTAATCATCATCATTTTTTTTGACGCCTTATTTCTCCTTGCGTTTACAGGCTGGGCAATTGTAAGAGCCGGAAATCCTGAAATTGTTGGAACTGAAAAACCCATGGAACTGGCTTTTATAACCAGTATTTTCCGATCGCCATCTTTCCCCCCCGCTGATCCGTGGTTATCAGATTATGCTATTTCATATTATTACTTCGGTTATCTTTTGGTAACCATGCTTATGCGTGTTTGTGGAACTATTTCAGGTGTTGCTTTCAATCTGACCATATCAGCCTGGTTTGCCCTGGTAGCAGTGTCATCCTCTGGTATCTTGTTTAATTTACTTCATTTTAGAAAGCAGAGTCCAGATAATAGAGGTAATCTTAAGAGACTGCTGTTTATGAGTTTGCTGGCTCCTTTTATGATTCTGATAATAAGCAATGGAGAAGGTCTCTTGGAGATCATTCATTCAAAAGGAATATTTTGGCAAACGAATTCAAACGGACAGATGATTTCTACTTTTTGGAAGTGGTTGGATATTAAAGAATTGACTGAACCACCGCCATTGCCTTTAGATTGGATACCGGGCAGATCCGGGGGCACATGGTGGTGGAGAGCTTCCAGAGTCCTTCAGGATTACACCCTTAATGGACAATCACGAGAAATAATTGATGAATTTCCTTTTTTTTCATATTATTTGGCAGACATTCATCCGCATGTGCTTTCAATGCCTTTTGTGATTCTGGCAATATATCTTGGCTTTTCGCTTTTTATTCAACAGGTTAATTCACAACTAGTGGATACTAATTTTCCACTTTTTCTTAGGAATCCCCAAATATGGTTGACAAGTTTTATTTTAGGTGGGCTTTTGTTTATCAATACCTGGGATTTCCCCATTTATTATGGCTTTTTTGTACTAATTTTTTTTATTCAGATAATTAAAGTCATAGGTTTGTCAATAAGAGCATTAAAACCGTTTATTTTTTATTCAATAACCTTGGGAATTTTAAGCATACTTTTGTATATCCCATTCTTGATTGGATTATCTTCTCAGGCAGGTGGTTTAATCCCAAGCCTGATATTCCGAACCAGGGGAATTCATTTTCTCGTCATGTTCTTCTCACAGCTGATATTGATCTTCTGGTTTCTAATCATGAAGAACAAAGAAGTCCTAATAGATAGGGCTTTTTATTGTTACTTGATAATTGGCATCATCTCTGCATGTCTTATAGTTTTCTTTTCAATCCTCTATGCTCTTATTCCAGTTATTGGCGTAAGGTTTCTCGGATTTCTTGGAAAATTATTAGACAGCGATATGTCATTAAGGCAGTATAACCTCAATTCAGCATCAAGCTCGTTACTCGCCACTTTCGGAACTGACAATTTCCGAAATTTGATTCTGGAGTCGGTTGTCAGGTTAATTAAAGAACCATTTATCATTTTTTTCTTGATATCCATGCTTATTATTTGTATTTTTGGATTGTTGAGGTTAAAACCAGTTATTATGGAATCGACTTCCAATGGGAAAAATGAAGAACCTATTCAATATGTAAAATTAATTATTGTTTTAGGGATTTTGCTTTGTTTGATACCTGAATTTTTTTATTTGCGAGACCAATTCGGCTGGCGAATGAACACAATTTTCAAATTTTACTTTCAGGCTTGGATTGTTTTTTCTCTGGCAGCTGCTTTTGCGATTACTGAAATCATTCAACAATCCAGAACCAATCTCATAAAAATGATTTACGGTTTGGCCATATCTCTGGTCTTAATTCCGGGATTGATCTATCCAATTTTTGCGCTGCGTGAAAGGATTAATGCATCTGCAAATTTCGAATGGAGTCTTGATGGAAATAAATACTATAAGATTTTTAATCCGCTTGAGCATGAAGCAATAACTTTTCTTAATTCAGTTTCATATGGAACTATCGTTGAATCTGTTGGCGGAAGTTACAGTAATTATGGAAGAATCTCCAAATTTACTGGTCTACCATCGGTGCTAGGATGGCCAGGGCACGAATCGCAATGGCGGGGCGGAACAGAAGAAATCGGAAACAGGGAGATGGATGTCAAAGATCTTTATATCACCAGCAACTGGGACCAAGCTGAGATAATCTTGGATAAATATAAGATCTGTTATGTGTTTGTTGGACTTCTGGAAAAAAACAGCTATCCATTATCAATAGACAAATTTGACGATAACTTGGACAAAATATTTAATAATTTGGAAGTTGCGATCTATCAATACTCACCCAAATCATAATGAAAAATATTTCAAGAGAACCCAAAATAAAATTTTCCACATTCCATTTAATCGAATTGGGGATATTCATCTTATCTTTGGTGATCAGGATTTATGGTGTTTATTCGATAAATTTTACAAATTCTGAAGCAGAGATAATACTTCCTCTGTTAAAAATAGAATCATCAGGGTCATCATTTTTTTATGGACTGTTAATGCGGGTGTTATTGTTTTTTCAGCTGGATTGTATGTATGGGATGAGGATTGTTAACGCAGTAATGGGAGCCATTTTAACAACTTTTCCGGTCTTGTTTCATCAGGAAATTGGTAAAAGAACAGCTGTTTTGACATCCTTGTTTTTTACTATGGATCCATTTGGAATCGCAAATTCAATTGCTTTTTCAGGAAATATCGCCACAATCTTCTTTCTGGGATTGTTAATTGATACGCTTCTGCATGGCCGGCGAAATCTGATCCTGATGGCGATTTTGTTATTATTAGGACACGGCAGAGGATTGGGATACTTTATTATTTTTATTCTGCTGTTCTTGATCTATATATTCATTTTGAAAAGGAGCATTTTTTCAAATTTATTAACGATCATTAGAGATAGGATAACTCAAAAAACGAATGATAAAGAAGCAGGACTTTTGATCATTCTGGTATTGATTCTGTCAATAGTGTTTAAAGTCCGCCTTTCAAATATTGCTACAGATATCTCTAACTTCATATCTGGATGGGGTACGAATTATGTGTCAGGAAACTATCCAATCGTTTACTTGTATGCAATCATTTCTGTTATACCTTTGGCAGTTTTTTTATCAGCAAATTTATTATTTTTCTATAATCGAGAAAAAGGATCAAATTCATACTTTTTCATTATTTGGTTATCTATAACATTAATTATCATGTTTTACCCAAAGCACCTAATTCTTGACCTTATTTGGATCAGTATTCCGCTTTGGTTTTCTTCTGCGATTATTTTAGATAAATTCATTTCTCGGATTACCTTTTATATGATTGACTGGCCGTTTATATTAGTATTCTCATTAATAGGAATTACATTTAACTTAAATTTGATCGCTTATATATATAGATCAGTCTGGAATTTAGATACAACTAACTCCTTGCTCGCAATTTTAATAATCGGCATATTTATGATTATTCTATTGCTTTATAGGGCATTTACCTCCACATTATCCAAGGCTCTTATATCTTTTATGATAGTGTTGATTATTTTTGGTGGAATTACCCAAATTGCGTTCAGTACAAGAGCACTGGGTATGAATAGAAAGCCTGAAAACGAAATCTTCTGGAACGGCTATTTTGAAGGGAAAGATATATTTGAGGGTATTTTTTCAACAACCAAACACAGCCTAAAAGGGACAGAGGGGAAATTAAATGTGTATGTAGATGGTCAGGCAAGTCCAGCCGAAATCTGGGCAGTCAGATCAGAAAATATCAAATTTCTAAAAAGTGATTTAAGCATGAATCCTCCCGATATCGTAATTACAAAAGACCCAATATTTTATTTTAATGAAGATACTTTTCAAAACCAGAAATATGTTTCAAGCAGTTATCCTTTATGGCTCTGGGATCCTATTGGCAGCTTTTTTTTAACTGATTTTTGGAATTGGTTCTTTTTCAGAAATAATTTGCAGTATAAAGAATATCATTTCATTTCGGTAAATAGTACCTCGCTAAACAAGAAAATAAATATTGGAGCATACTAGTTGACTCACTACATTTCGATTGCTATTGATGGACCTGCTGCTTCCGGGAAATCCAGTGTCGGACTTGAACTTTCAAAACGGCTAAAATATTTGTTTCTCGATACTGGAGTGATGTACCGTGCAGTGACATGGGCTGCCTTACATAGTAAGATGGATATAAATGATGAAGAAGAGATTTCAAAATTAGCCTCAAAATTGATTATTCAAGTGAATCAGCCATCGCTTCATGATGGGCGCACTAACGATATTTTTATTGACGGAATGGATATTACCCATAAGATAACAGATAAAAAAGTAAATGAAAATGTATCGCAGGTTTCAAGATATAAGAAAGTTAGGATTTCGCTTACCAAACAGCAGCAAGATATCGCAGCAAGGGGAAATATCGTTATGGTTGGCAGAGATATTGGAACAATCGTTTTACCAAATGCTGACTATAAATTCTTTTTAAATGCTTCCATATATGAGCGTGCAAAAAGAAGGCACCTTGAAGAAATTCGAAAAGGTAGGAAACCGAATTTTGAGGAAATTAAATCGAACATAATTGAAAGAGATAAGATTGATTCAACAAGAATTCATGCTCCTTTGATCCCGGCAAAAGATGCACTTATTATTGACACTGATAACAAAACGATAGAGCAGGTTGTTAAAGAAATATTGTTAGAAATCGTGTAAACATAATTGGCTAATAAATGTCATGAATAAAAAAATAATTGTTCCTACTGATATTCGAGATACAAAAAATCGGGAATATTTAGAGCATTTACATGAAATCATCGAAAGACAAAGCAACGAGATCTCAGCCAAGAACCAATTATTACAAATCCAAAATTTGAATATTCATCAAGATCTTGATGTTGTCGTTCATGAATTACTTGGTTTACTCTGGGGTGACCAATTTAATTGCATTAGGATCATTATTAAAATACCAGATGACCAGTTTGGCGATGCTCTCTACTCTAAGGGGAAAGGCAATAAAAGTGATTCATATGCCTATCTGGATAACCAAATTGAAGAACAATTAGGTAATCCTGGGGTATTGTACATTTCGGATACTTCTAAGATTCACTCTATAAAATTTCTTCCCGGATATGATTTCCCAAAGACGATATTAGGTATTTCATTTGGAGAAGAAAAAGAAAAGAATGGTTTGGTTTGGTTTGCGTGTGAAAATCAAAAATATTTTTCAAAGCATGAATCAGATACGTTGATTTCTCTGGTCCGTGCAAGCTCAAAAATAATCAAAGATTGCATTGAATGGAACGAAAGAAACATAACGCTAAATTTACGCAATGAAATACTTGATCAGGTGAATTTTCCCATTTTTATACTTTCAAAGAAAATTATTTATTCTAACCAAGAAGCAAAAAACAAATTTAGATTAATTTTCGAAGATCACTCCAAAAGTCAAGAATTAATTAATACCATTTGGAAATTATCAGAAGGTGGAGAGAAGCACATTTCCATTAATAACAGTGAATACCTGGTTAAACTCATTGATAGCAATTATTTTTCACCTGAAAAAGTAAAAGCTGTAATTTTTTCGGATGAAACACTGATTAAAAACCAGCGAAACTACTTGAAAGTGGTTGTGAATTCAATTAGCCAAAGTTTAAGGTCAACACTAAACCTGATCCAGGGATCAGTGAAAATGCTGCCTTTAGTTGGAGAGGTTAACGAACACCAAAAGGATTATCTAAATGCTATTCATTCAAAGACAACCGATTCAATTAATGTCATTGAAGATTTACTTGAAATTGAAAGAATAATTGCAGATGATGGATTGAAACTTGCTAGCGAATCCTTAAATCATATTATTAATAATTCTATATTATTAGTAAGCTATCTGGCTAAACAAAAGCATATAACCCTGATTAACAAGACACCTGATTCAGCAGTGATGGTAAATTTAGATAAGACACTTTTTTCGCAAATGCTTGCCTGTGTATTTGAATTCGCCATCAGCCAAACGCAATTAAACGGAGAGATTTCTGTTGAGACTGAAAAGAATAATAATATTTGGAATATTTTGATAAAAGATAAGAGCAGTGGTCTTTCGCAGGTCGAAGTGGATCGACTGAATTCAAGAGATCAAATAAATGAAATCCCACAAACTCTCAGATTGGCAAGAAAAATAATAGATTTCCATAAGGGAACCTTTTTACTTAAAAGCGATCTTGGAAAAGGAAATATATATTTGATAAAAATTCCTCAATAAAAAGGAGTAATTCGTTCTAGGGAAGTTGTGTTATACTAATAGATTGTTTGAAAATCAATAGAACAAATATTTTGATAAAGTTTACTTCAAATTTCTTTCTTCAATCAGCCAAGGAGGCAAGTTAGTGGAAACAAAAAGTTTAGTAGCTCTCCGCATCAGCCTGGCATCTCCCGATACAATTCGATCATGGTCATATGGTGAGGTGACAAAACCTGAAACAATAAACTATCGTCGACTGCGCCCAGAAAAAGATGGTTTGTTCGATGAGGCGATCTTTGGACCGACCCGGGATTATCAATGTTACTGCGGGAAATATAAAAATCCTCGTTATAAAGGTATTGTTTGTGATAAATGCGGGGTTGAAGTAACCCGTTCCGCAGTCAGAAGAGAGCGGATGGGCCATATTGAATTAGCCTCACCCATTGCCCACATCTGGTATACACGCAGAGTCCCATCATATCTTGGGATGCTGCTTAACATTTCTCGCAGGAATCTGGATCGGGTACTGTACTTTGCTCAGTATATTGTTTCTTATGTGGATGAAGATGCGAAACAGAAAGCTTTAAATCGGCTGGAAGAGGAAGTGCCGGAAACGGATAAGACTGAGCTATCTGAACTTGAAGCAAGAATAAAAGAGATCGAGACAGAAAGAAATAAAGAAATTGCTGACCTTGAATCTCAAAAAGCCGATATCGAAAACAAAATCGATGAACAAATCGGCTTAAAAATGGATCCGATTATCAAAGAAGGGCAAGCTCTTGAACTAAAGATCCAGGAAAAAGAGGGAACAAATGTAAAAAAGGATCTGGTATTTGAAGGTGCAGGGATAACATTAGTACCTGCTGGTGAGAAAATCGAAGCCAAACTACTTTCAAATGTTCAGGAGATCGTAAAAACCAAACTGGAAGAAATTGAAAAACTTACCAGGGAAGATGTTGACAAAGAAAAAGCCCAACTTGATTTAACCATTCGTAGTGTTCAAGCTGAAACGGATGCCAATTTGGCGGCTCTGATGGAAAATCTATCGGACGTCAAAGACAAAATCAAAGGTAATTTAAATGCCCAGCGTGATGAGCTTGAAGATCTGGAGCCATTTAAATTTATCAGCGAAAACAAGTATCGTGAACTGAAATCCCGGTACGGTCAGGTTTTTCGCGCAGATATGGGAGCAGAAGCTTTTGTTGACATTCTAAGTCGGCTTGATATTGATCAATTAGCAACAGATTTATGGCAAGAAGTACGAACAACAAAGAGCAAACAAAAACGTAAAAAAAGTACGACTCGATTAAAGGTTGTTGAAGCTTTCCGAAGATCAAAGAATCGCCCTGAATGGATGATCTTATCAGTATTGCCAGTAATTCCCCCAGATTTGCGGCCGATGGTGCAGTTGGATGGAGGCAGGTTCGCAACCTCAGATCTTAATGATTTATACCGGAGGGTTATTAATCGCAATAATCGCCTGAAACGTTTGCTTGAACTCGGAGCGCCTGATGTTATCGTTCGAAATGAAAAGCGTATGCTTCAGGAGGCGGTTGATTCATTAATTGATAACTCACAAAGAGGTAAAGCCTTATCACGCAGAGGACGCCGTGAATTAAAATCCCTTAGCGACATGCTGAAGGGGAAAAAAGGGCGTTTCCGAAGGAATCTGCTTGGAAAACGTGTAGATTATTCCGGCCGTTCAGTAATTGTCGTTGGTCCTAAATTGAAATTATATCAATGCGGCCTTCCTAAAACGATGGCGCTTGAACTATACCGGCCTTTTGTAATCGCGGGGCTGGTCAATAAAAATTACGCCGCGAATGTTAAAGGCGCCAGAAAACTAATGGAAAGAAACCGCCAGGAAGTTTGGGAAGTGCTGGAAGAAGTGATTAAAGACCGGCCTGTTCTTCTAAACCGCGCGCCTACTCTTCATCGTTTGGGCATCCAGGCTTTTGAACCTGTTCTTATTGAAGGAAGTGCAATTCAATTACACCCATTGGTTACCACAGCTTTTAATGCTGACTTTGACGGTGACCAGATGGCAGTTCATGTTCCCTTATCAGAAAAAGCTGTCTGGGAAGCGCGTAACCTGATGC
>CAZBNE010000008.1:0-43908 GCA_964493155.1 uncultured Pelolinea sp. | reverse complement strand
TTGTATATTGTTCCTTCAATTCCTGCATTAATTCTTCAATCTTTAAGGTTGCGATTGGATCTAAAGCGGATGCCGGCTCATCCATCAAAATAACTTCTGGTTCAGTTGCCAGTGCCCGTGCAATACACAATCGCTGCTGTTGTCCGCCGGATAAAGCTAATCCACTTTTGGTAAGATCGTCCTTAACTTCATCCCATAAAGCTGCCTGCCTGAGGCTTTTTTCAACGAGTTCATCCATATTTCCTATGTAATTATTAACTTTTGCGCCAAAAGAAATATTTTCATAAATGCTTTTTGGAAAAGGATTGGGCTTTTGAAAGACCATTCCTATTTGTCTGCGGACTTGTACGGCGTCCACATTGGGAGCATATATATTTTGTCCGTTATAGAATACTTCGCCTGATACTTTTGCGGAAGGCACCAGGTCATTCATGCGATTAAAACACCTGATAAGTGTGCTCTTTCCACAACCGGAAGGGCCGATAATCGCGACTATCTTGTTTCGCGGAATGTCGAGTGTGATTCCGTGAAAAGCCTCTTGCGAACCATAAGCAACACTCAGGTTCCTGGCAGAAATGATTGTTGAGTCGTTTAATTCTTCTATCAATACCACTGATTCCTTAATTACCATTTGACTTCAAGTTTCTTTCTAAGTAATACTGCAATAGCATAAATTAAGGGATAATAAAATGGTCAAAAATAAAATACCTACAGCAGCCAAATTATTTCACCATTTCTTTCATTATTCTGAGCAAATCATTGGCAATGATTTTCCGGCTGAAATTTGTTTGTAAGTAGTTATAGCCCATCACTCCCATTGAAATCGCCTTGTCCGGATTATTATAAAAAAATTTTATCCCATTCGCTATCGCATACGGATCTCCGGGAGTACAAAATATGCCGCACCCGGCTTTTTCGACTACATTACGGATCACACCATCAATTGCCAGGATTACTGGTTTTCGGGCAGCCATATAATCAAAGACCTTATTTGGGTAAGTGGTCTTATACATTTCTATTGGTTTCAAGATTGCGATGCAGGCATCTGCTGCAGAGAGAAAATCGCCAATTTGATTTTTTGGAACTGGATCCAGAAAAGTAAGGTTGGAAAGTTCCATTTTTTCCGCCTCACTTATCAAGGCTGGCTTTTCTTTTCCATCTCCGACGAGAACCAAATGAACTTTGTGTTCATCCTTCAAAATTTGAGCAGCTCTTAAAACGACTCCCAAATCATTGGACATTCCGTGAGCACCAGCGTAGAGGATGATGAATTTTTCAGTCCAGTCAAGATTTCTTCTGATGGCAGGGATGTCGATGTTGTCGAAAAATTCAGTATCAGCCCCATTAGGAATAAGAGAAATTATCTTGCCACCTTTTTCCGTAACATGTTCAGTGAAACCAGGTGAATTTACGATAATTTGATCAGCCTGGTGGTAAAGCAATTTTTCAAGCCAGTAGGATAATTTAATTAAAAAAGGATTCTTCAAAACACCCACAGCAATGGCAAATTCAGGCCAAAGATCGCGGACCTCAAGTAAAAAAGGGACTCGTTTTAATTTTGAAATCAGCCAGGCGCTCACTGACTGAAAAATTGGCGGCGTTGTCCCCCAAACAAGATCAACCTCCTTTATTGATACACTTTTAAAGAATGCGGAGATCATGAAGGAGAAAAAACTAAACACTCGATGAATAAAGCTCTTGTGTAGTGCTGAATAGGTAAAGCACCGGTAAATTGTTATCAACCCGCCAAAGTCTTCCTCTATTTTTTCCCCTGCTTGAATTTCACCGGAAAGATAACTAACCGGACTGGCAATAATACTCACCTTGTGACCTTGCCCTGCAAGGAAGCGTGCTAATTCATGATGCCTTGTTCCACCCGGTTCGCTTAGAGAAGCAAATGCTTGATGTATCAATAGAATATGCATTTTTTGATCCGTTATTTTTTATTTCGTAAATGAAAAACAGGTGGAAATTTCTATCGGCAAAAAATCAGTCACAGAGTATTGTACTGAAAGTGAAGGAATTTTTACGCCATAGGTTGGAGAATACCATCCATGCAGCCTTGAGTCGCTTTTTCCATTCAGCGACTTTCCTGATCGGATGATATTTAACCCATCGGCGACGATTCCATTTTCGGTAAATAATTTAAATTGCATTTCTCCAACAGGGGTATTACAGGTAATGATGTTACCCGTTAACTCAAAGGGCCAATCTGGAAGAAGCCAGTTTAGAAGGATTTTCCGCTGATTCTTTTTCCCGGTGACCTGAATTAGTTTATCCGTGATCAGCCATCCTTCACCGAACTTATTTTCCAATTTACGCTTATGAATAACACCATCCTTAATGTATCCATCATGAATGCCATTGAGCATGTTAGGATTATTTCTCGATATTTTTGCTCTCGACCAATCAAGCCAAAGAAAACGACTTGCACGTGTCATCTGGTCATGCTCATTGATTGAAACCGTATTATGAACAAGAGTTGTCGAGAGACGATTATCCCAAGGAAAAGCGGTGTTATATAAATAGGTTCCCGCATCACAGGCGATATTTATCCCTTGGTGCCAAATTTCCACATGAAGCTGGTCCGCATGTGCTGGCCGGCTGTTATAACGTACTGCCCGCATGCTTGCCCAGGAGACTGCCGTCCCGATCCGGTCTTCTCCCCATGATTTTTTTAGATCGATACTTTCAGGTAAGACAGGAGAGCTGGCTAATCCTAGCCAAACACACAAGTCATCCCACTCTCCGGCTGGCAGTGCAGCTTTTGTCAGGAATGCCCTGCTGGAAGCTTGTGAAACAGGACGGTAATCCGAATAATCACCGTTTGATAAAACCAGGATATTTGAACCGTCATTATGCCCAAGATTCGGAACCTTTCCTGACGATGGATCAAGCTGGCCAATCAGCCATTGGGTTGCCTGAGACAGGTTCTTTTTTACTTGATCTTCAAAATCTTTTTTTTCAGTTTTCAGCAGGTATTGCATCCATAAGGAGAGCATTAAAAACATACGGTGATAATTGGTACTGTGCTGAATATATTCACCATTAGAGCTGACCTGTGTTTTTAACGCATGATTAAAGAGTTCAAATCCTGTCTTTTTCCATTTGGCCGACCGTGGATGTTTGGACAAGAAAACACCTGCGGTATAAAGGCCGACAGCTTCTGAGATCAGATGATTATTATTTTGGGCTTTGGCATAGGTTAGTGTTGGCAGTATGCGCTCTGCGTGATCTGCGAGCAACTTTAAGATACTAAGGATCTTTTTGGGACGCGACCGGAGAGAAGGCCTGAATAAATTCAATGAGATCACAAGGGCGATCAGTCGAAGTGCGACTTCCTGACCTGATTGCCAGTTTGGCCCGATATTTAACGGATTGTTTTGCGTGAATTCTTCTAAAAAAAGCCAGAATGCATCTGAATATTGTTTTTTTTCGGTGAAATAATAAGCTTTTCCCAAGGTGATTGCCCACCCAAATCGCGCCGGTTCCCAAATGAATTTGATATCATCAATCGGAGTGAGTATCTTTCCAACCTCATGTTTGGTCCAATGAGAGACTGGCCCTGGAATTGAAAAGTTCAGCGGTGCGAGATCCCCGCCAAAGAGCTTGGCCTGCCCCAATAGAACCGCATCAGCTTCATTGATCACCTTATCCAGATACTTTTCACCAAATATTAAAAAGGCATCCATTTCAGGTTGGCACATGAACCATGTGGGATCAAATGCCTCATCCGGGAGACGTCTATTTACGCTTGAGGAGGGAGTTATAAGCTGAAAAAAACCGCTTTGTAATCCGCTTTGATAACGAAGATAATTAATTATCTGGTAAGGAGCGAGCTGAAAAGCTGCTTTTAACCCGTATTCAATTCTATTGATCAGGTTCATATTACGCTGAATGAATGAAATCTTTAAGAAATACTGGTTCTCCGCTCTCTAGTGATTTCTGGCAGGCAAGTGTTGCATAACTTACACCCAGAATGGTGTTGTATGCAATAGGCTCATCCGTACCATTGACGATCGCGTTTGAAAAAGCATTCCAAGCGGATTGGTGGCCCTTATCCTGGCGCAAGCGCGACTTGAAGACATTTTTCTTCGCTTCATCCACCAGTTCCAATTTTTGAAAATCATCTAAAATACCGATCCTGCCTCCGCAAAAAACCTCAATATATTCTTTTTTATAACTGCGGCTGCCGTTTGCCAGATATGTGATTGTCCCGATAGAACCATCTGGAAATTCAAGCGTAATGTTCAGATTATCCTGGTGATATTTACCGTTGTCCGGGAGACTCAGTGTAGTAATTTTTACTGGTATCTGGCTGGTTATAAAACATAGAAAATCGATGAAATGACACCCTTCTCCAATGAGCCTTCCACCACCTGTCTGTGGATCATGCAGCCAGTGGTTTAAAGGCAGGAAACCGGCATTTACGCGGTAATGAATCGATAAAGGTTCTGACCTGTTTTCAAAGAAGGTCATCAGTGATCTGGAAAATGGCGCAAACCGGCGGTTAAATCCAACCATTAAATAAGAATGGTTTTTCAGTGCCAATTCCTTCTCAATTAATTTTAAGTCCGAGGTTTTTATTGCCAGAGGCTTTTCGCAATAAACATTCTTGCCGGCTTTTAATGCTTCTAAAGAATGAGCAGCATGACTGTCATGTCTTGTCAGCACTGCGATCGTGTTTATTTCATTATTTTTAAGAATATCTTTTTCATCCGAGGCCGCAAATTGAAATCCAAATTTTTGTCCCAGGTTGCGGGCGTTCGTGCCGCCGGGTGAGGCAATTCCTAACAAAGATATGTTGCCTGCTTTTCGAACAGCCGGAAGGAAAACCGCGCCTGCATAATTTCCGGCGCCGATAACGCCTAATCTTACCTTTGAAATTGTTGTGGTTGCTTTGTTGGATTTATTAATCAGGGGTACTGTTTTTTTGATTAAATCAGTTTTTTCATCATAGGTGAGCAGTACACCCAGATAAGGCGCCTCGGTTTTTCCTGTAATTAGGTCGTAAGCTTTCTTTGCTTCACCTATCCTGAACCTGTGGGAAATAAGCGGTTTGATATTAATTTTTTCTTTAGCGATCAGGTCAACAAAAGCTTCCAAATTCCGCCCCTCGGTCCAACGTACGTATCCCAGCGGGTAATCCTTGCCCTTTTCTTCATAATCAAGGTCATATCTCCCTGGACCTGACGAGCGAGAAACCTGGAAGAAAAGTTCTTTGTCATAGTAAAGTTTGCGGGGAAGATTAAGTCCGACCACACCCAGAGAGATAACATGACCTCGGTCGCGTGCTATGATAGCCGCGAGTTCTACGGTATCGTCGGATGGCGTGTCCGCGCAAATAAGAACATGGTCAAATCCGCGACCGTATGTGAATGATCGATAATGTTCAATTGCTTTATGATTAGTCCCTGCATCGATGCCAAGGTTTTTCGCGTATCTGATGCGTGCAGGGTTGATATCAACGCCGAATACTTCACAGCCAGCTGCGGTGGCTACTTGTACGGTCACCAATCCAAGCAATCCCAAACCAATCACAGCAACTTTTTCGCCAATTTGCGGTTCAGCCAGCCGTAAACCATTTAAGGCGATCGCACCCAGTGAGGCAAAAGCGCCAGATTCAAAATCTACATTTTCAGGTAAATGTGCAGCCAGGTTCTCTGGTATCAAGGCAAATTCTGCATGCATGGCATGCCCGCCACCTGAACAAACTACACGGTCGCCAACCTTGAATTTCGTCAAACCCTCTCCAATTTGGAGAATAGTCCCGGAGGAAGAATATCCAAGCGCCAGGGGTTGGTCTAACCGATTGAAAGCGGATTCAAGTGTTGTCAAAACACCTTCACGACGGGCTTTTTCTACCACCTGCTTCAACAGGTCGGGTCGCGAACGGGCTTTACCTACCAGGCTTTTCTCAGCAAAATCTACCAGATTCCGCTCAGTTCCGGCGGAAACCAGAGACGCAGCAGTTCTTACCAAAATATAGCCCGACCTGATCTTGGGGATAGGGACTTCAAGTACTTCGGTTTTGCCGTTTTTAAGGTTTTGAACGACCTGTTTCATTCTTTCCTCAGCAAATCAATTGATTTTTAAGATTATACCCAGTAAAAATAAAAGCAGGCGCGAACGCCTGCTTTAATATTTTTGCATGATTATTTTATCCTGGAACTAAGCCAAACCGGCTCAGTAATACGCCACCAATTCCTGTTGCCGTAAGAAAAAGAAGAATTAAAAATCCAACACACGGGATAAAAGAAAGCAGAGAAGATGCTATTCCTAATAGCAAAGCACCGAATACTGTAGATGGCTCAACGGCCCAGTCAAGTTTCAGCCATTTGACCAAATTTTTTCCAAATATTGAACTGAGGGCTACCCAACCCCAAATACTGGCAATAATTGATGCCAGTAATAATAAGATGCCTAATGGGCTGAGGCATATTGAAATGATTAAAATAATTGCGACGATCGGGACAGCAATTATGCTTAATAAGCCTGCACCCCAGGCTGCCGGAAGATTTGACCCCACTGCTTCTGTGACCTTGATTGTAGGGGTTTTAAAAAGGTATATGCCGATCAATGAAAACAAAACAAGCCCAAGTATCCGGGCGCCAAAAAGCGCGGCGATTTTGCCCGGTTTTAGCCATTCGATGAGTTGAGTTACTCTTGTGCCAGCCTGACCGCTTGCCGCAGCTGGAAAAGAGTAAGTGTTGATTTCACCGGTCACAAGCGCCTTGGGCTTGATTTCAATAGTCTGGAAAAATTGGTTTATATCGCCGGTGATAATGGCAGGGTCATTGATTAAGGCTGAACCCGCCATAATATTCAGGTCACCAGCAATCCTTCCGTCAACTTCGAGATTACTGCCAATGAGGCTGACATCACCCATTACAAGGGCGTTATCTTTAATGATTAAAGTTGTTCCGATACCAACAATATTGCCATCTATTTTTTCATGGCTTTTGAGAATATACGTATCCCCAACGATGAACTGGCTTGGAAAAGTAGTCCAAATTTCTTTTTCGCCGGAATTTGCTGGCGTGCTGGCACAACCGGTAAGTATTACCGTTGCTATCAGTATTATTGATAATTTAATCCAATGAAGTTTCATTTACAAAGACTTTCCTGTTCCTTAGATTCCAAAAGAAGAATAATACTGATATGAGAAAAGCATTTATCAAGCCGAAAAATAGAAAGCCCACTGCAATCGGTACAGCGGCAGGCATCCTACTGGCAAATAAACCCAGATTGGATAGGCTTTGGGTGACAACGATAACTATCTGCATGGCAGAATTCAACAAGTTAGCCATCATTTGCATAAAGGACCCGCTTGCGACCATGTAAGTCACTGATGCCAGGAAAGTCAGCACCAATAAACCAAACAAAGTTAAGCGATATCTGCGGATCTTTTCAATTTTTAACTTCTGGTTGAGTGTGCTTTGCCAGCGTGTAGAAAATCCGGGAGCTGGAGTAGCTAGATAGGCTTTGGTCAGAAGCACCTTGCTTGCTTCCCAGCCCCTTTTTAATTGTCTGCATTGGTTACAGACTGCCAAATGTTTTGACAGCGTATTAATTTCATCTGGCTTTAGTTTAGGCTCATCCAGGATCCAATTCTCATAAGGTAGGTGTCTCATTGTATCTTCCTTCCATTTGTAAGTTTTTCTGTGAATCTGACCATTGATTAGCCATATGGCGCCGTGCGCGGTGAAGGCGGCTTTTAACTGCACTTTTTGTGATTTTTAAAGTTTGGCAAATCTCGTCTTCCGAAAGTTCATGCCAGTAACGCAGCACCAGGACTGCCCGATCGCCTTCGCTTAATTGTGCTAATTGCCGTTGGACATCTTCCGAAAACTCTGATTTGATCGTGGCGGATTCGGGGCTTGGAGCTGGATCTTCTGCTGAATATTCGATGATTTCATCCAGGTCAATCGAAGGCAGACGTTTGCGGCGCTGCTGGTCAATGCAGTAGTGGGCGGCGATGCTCAGAAGCCAGGTTGGGAAAGGGCGCTTATGGTCATACCGATCCAAATTCTTATAAGCACGCCAAAATGTCTCCTGCGCCGCGTCTTCCGCAGCTTGTGCATTGCCAAGCATCCGGTAACAAAGGTTGTATACCGGATTCTGATATGTTTCCACTAATTGAGTGAATGCTTCCTGATCGCCTTTCTGGGCAAGTTTCAGGCATTCGGCTTCCGCGATAGCCACGAATTTCTCCGTTTCAAATTCTAAATAATATACGTGTCAGATCACAAAAGGTTGCAATTAATTGTTTTCGTAATATATTTTAATTGCATCTTGTTGTATATTTATAAAACAATACATATGTGGGCTGATAAACTGCAAATTAATCCCCTTCCGAGGCTTTTGGCAACCAACGATCAAGCGCTCCTCGTTTTTATCGAGAGGGACTTATTGGATAATTCATGCGTAAGTTTTGCATCATTGTGGCAGCTGCCAGAACCAAAGAAGATCCTGAATCATCAGCAACCGAACGGATCCTGGTTATTTAAAGGAAAGAGACCGGGAGATGAGCTTGGGGAAGCTTATGAACTACTCGAAACCTGGAGAACGTTGAGAGTATTGGTTGAAATGTATGCTTTTGATTATTCCCATCCGTTGATTAATCGGGCATGTGAATTTATGCTTTCATATCAAACTCAAGAAGGCGATATCCGCGGAATCCTTTCCAATCAATATATGCCTTACTATATGGGAGCTATCCTTGAAATTCTGATAAAAGCCGGCTATGAAAAAGATGATCGCGTCAAAAAAGGCATGCAGTGGCTAATAGAAAAAAAGCAGGATGATGGCGGATGGATAGCACCTTTGCTTTTATTTAAAATGAAAGACTATTATGATATTTGCAGGCAGCCCCCTGTTCAACCAAAAAAAGACTTGCCATCTTCCCACATGATTACGGGTATGGTCATTCGGGCTTTTGCCGCTCATCCTATATATCGGAAATCAACAACTGCCATTCAGGCGGGAAGGTTCCTGAAAAGCAGATTATTTAAAAGGGATGTCTACACATCACGCCAGGCAGAAACTTACTGGTTAAAATTTCAATTCCCATATTGGTGGACAAACTTGGTCACGGTTTTAGATTCCCTTATGAGTCTTGGGTTTTCATCACAAGATCAGGAAATTCAAAATGGATTGGATTGGCTGATAAAGAATCAGGGGGAAGATGGTTTGTGGAAAGCCCACTATGGAGGAACGAAGTGCGGAAGTGATCCGGATTATTGGGTATCTTACGCGATCTGTAGGATCTTAAAATACTTTTTTACACAATAGAAGCAATTTGATATAAGAATCTTTAATCAAAAACCACTTCGTCTTTGCCTGATAACTTATCCTTGATACGTTTTACGACGATGTCCATATGTCTTTTCTTGTGAACAAAATCCAGGTCATCCGTCTTGATGGTAAGCACCGGGCATGCATCAAAAGTCTGTATCCATTCGTCATAATACGTTTCAAGCAAAGTCAGGTAGTCAGCTGAGATACTGGATTCAATATCTCGAGCGCGCTGATGAATGCGCGCCATAAGAACATCCACCGGGCAGCGCAGATAAATGAGCATTGAGGGCAGCGGCAGCGTGGGAATTAGCAAATTGAAAACGCTTAAATAGGTTTGGTAATCCAGCTCATTCAGATTTCCCAAATGATTGAGCGCACGACAAAAAATAAAGGCATCCTCATAGATGCTGCGGTCGATGATGGTTGAACGCGGATCTTGCGCCATCTGCAGATGCTGGCGCGCACGATGGCCAAGAAAGTAGACCTGCAGATGGAAAGACCAGGATTTCATATCTTTATAGAAGTTGGGCAGATAGGGATTATCTGCGACCGATTCATACGCGGTATGCCAGCCAAGGCGCTGTCCAATGCGTTCTGTTAGCGAAGTCTTTCCAGAACCGATATTACCGGCAACCAGAATGAGATGTTTGGGCATAAGAGATCCTCAAATATTTTCTGTAATAATTATATGTTACATGCGATCACTGATTTCGCGATAAAATTTTGGGATATCCAGGAAGAGCAGCCGCTGATTTTTCACGGTGCATGATTTGTGTTAAAAAAGCAATTATGAATTCAAAAGTATTGAGTATCTTTCTCGGTTTCGTAATATTTTGCGGGTGTTCATCAACAGACTCACAACCTCGAAATCCGTCAGATATTATCCCCGTTCCAACAGGGACAACACTCCCGCAATCAATTAATATAGATGGTGCGACCTTAGCCTGTAAAAAGATCGTATTTGTTAAAGCAAATTACTCACAAAATATTAATCCGGATATTTTTATTGCTTGTGATGATGGCAGCCAGATCACAAAACTAACCGATGATCCCGTAGTGGATACAATGCCTGTGTGGTCTCCGGATGGTGAAAAAATTGCGTTTTCCTCAAACAGAACTGGCACAAGTCAGATCTATATTATGGATCAAGATGGCAGTCTCCGAAGGCAGATCACTTTTGACTATTCTAACGACTGGCCGGTTTGGCTTCCGGACGCCAAATTTATTGCTTTCAGAACCACAGATGCCGTTGGATTATGGTGGTGGAGGCTGTTGGATTTAGAGACAAATGAGATCCAAAATCTAACCGAACCCAATTATGATTTCTTTTACCAAAAACTGGCTTGGTCGCCTGATGGGAAGAGCATCGCGTCTATGTCAATGGAAGAGCAGAAAGCTCGCAATGACGGCTCGAGTCAGATTCATATTCAATCCATTGGCAATAAAACAGAAAAGATTTTGACTGATAACAATTGGGCAAATATCCTTCCCGCCTGGTCGCCAGACAGCCAGAAGATCGCCTTCCTTTCTGAAATGCATGGTGAATATAATATTTATGCCCTATATATTATTAATTCCGATGGAACTGGCTTACGCCAATTGACTGAGGCACTTTACACCGATACTGGCGTGCATTATTCCTGGTCGCAGGATAGTGAAAATATTACGATCGGTGATTACAACATCGGAAGAATAACCACTATTGATTTGGTTGGTGGGGGATCAGCGGAATTACTTGTTACCTTGTATGGAGAAACTGTATTCTGGCCTGAATGGCAGCCAAAAGGATATTAGTTTATTAAAAGCCTGCGCATTTTAAGCTTATCAGGCTGATAAGATCTAAGACCGATCTTTTCTCACAAATTAAGGAATGGATTCCCCTATTCGGTTTTACTTTTCATTAACCTGCTGAAAAGTATGGCAAAATCCTGGTCGATATAACGGTGCCTGACCTGTCGGACGTCAAATTTGAATAATTTGAAGGTAAATTGGATAAATCGGCCAAACAGGATTGCCATGACCAGGGTTCCCAAACCGACCGATCCGCCCATAAAATAGCCGGCAATTATAACAAAGACCTCGATTATATTTCTGATCAAGCCAACGGATAAGTTAATGCGTTTGGTTATGGCGATCATGAATCCATCTCTTGGGCCTGCACCAAGCTGAGCGCTGAGATAAGAAAAAGTTGCCAATGCCATAACCGCTAGACCGACAAACATCATGCCATAACCTGCAGCCAAATTACTTGCGACCGGGATCCAATGGTAGAAATTGATCAGGTCAATAAAAGTGCCGATGAATATCACGTTACCAACTGTTCCCCAGCCAATCCTTTCCCCAAAAATAAAATCCAATACCAGGATTACCAACCCGACGATCTGGGTGGCAGCTCCCATTGTGATATGCAGCTGGTTTGCAAGCCCTTGGTGAAATACACCCCAGGGATCAAGGCCTTGATTGGCATTTACAGTCAGGACGATCGCTAATCCGTATAGAAAATAACCGATCATTAATCGGGCGATTTTTCCAAAGCTGTCTTTCATTGTAAATTGCCTTCATTCACTTTCTTTTATAAATTCCCTGAAATGATTTGAGCTCAAGTTATACTCAAATTGAAGAGTTACGTCAAACAGATCTGCGGAAAGTATCGGCCTTATAGATTTACTTACATGAAAAATCCCCTCTGGTATAATCCTGCGAATGTACCCGATTATCGCTCTGGATATTGAAACCACCGGTTTGGACCCTCGAAAAGATGCGATCATCGAAATTGGAGCAGTCCGGTTTGACGGGGAAAAAATCACCGGAACCTGGCAATCACTGATTAATCCTCAGCGGCCGATTCCGCAAGCTATAACTCAATTGACCAATATCACCAATGAAATGGTGATTAATGCACCACCGATTAAGGGAGTTATCCAAGATTTTTCAGAATTCGTGGGCAGTTCGCCGGTGGTCGGTCATAACGTCTCTTTCGATCTCTCGTTTCTCAATATCCATGAGAAGTTTGATTTAAATCCGATAAATGATACTTTTGAGATTGCTGCGGTCCTTCTGCCGAACGCACCACGCTACAGTCTAAATGCCCTGATCGAGAGTTTTGGATTATCCAACCTCAATCCGCATCGTGCTCAGGATGATGCGGAAGCGACCTTGGCGGTTTTCCAAAAACTGCATCTACTGGCGGGTGAATTACCCCTGTATTTGCTAGCGGAAATCGTGCAGGCATCCCATAACCTGACCTGGGATGGCCGCTGGTTTTTCGGTGAAGTATTAAAAGAAAGATCCAAAGGCCCTGTACCTGCCAGGCAGGCAGTTCAGAAAGAATATGGCGTTCTTTTTGATGCGCCTTCCGAGTTGCTTGACCAGCCGCTTAAACCAAATTCGGAGATCACGCCATTAGATATTGAAGAAACTTCCGCAATCCTGAGCCCTGGCGGGCCATTTTCAAAATACCTGGAAAACTTCGAAAGCCGAAATGAACAGGTTGAAATGCTTCAGGCAGTCACTGCTGCGCTTTCTAACAGCCAGCATCTTATGGTAGAGGCGGGAACGGGTATTGGCAAGTCCTACGCTTACCTGGTGCCTGCGGCTTTATGGTCTTCACGCAACAATCTGCGAGTCGTGATCTCAACTAATACACTCAATTTGCAGGACCAATTGATCAATAAAGATATTCCTGACGTCAAAAAAGCATTAGGACTGGACTTGCGGGCAAGTGTGCTCAAAGGCCGTATCAATTATTTGTGCCCACGCAGGTTGGAATCATTACGGCATCGCAAGCCTCGTGATGCGGGTGAACTGCGATTGATGGCCAAAATTATGGTTTGGTTGGAACAGGGTGGTAGCGGGGAATTGGCGGAGATAAACCTCACCGGTCCGGCAGAAAAGGAGATCTGGTCGCGGCTTTCTGCCCAGGATGAACTTTGCAGTTCTGAAATATGTCTTAACAAAATGGGGGGGATCTGTCCGTATTTTAAAGCGCGCCAGGCAGCCATCGGTTCGCATATCCTGGTAGTCAATCACGCGCTGCTTCTTTCGGATGTTGTTACCAATAACCGGGTACTGCCTGAATATAAGTATCTGATCGTGGACGAAGGTCATCATATTGAAGATGCCTCGACGGGTGCATTAAGTTATCGTGTGACCCGCGCAGAGGTAGAACGTGTTCTTGATGAACTGGGTGGTTCTGCCAGCGGAATTCTCGGCAGGCTTTCAACAACTTTGCAGCGCTTATTAAAACCATCAGATTTTGCTTCAGCGAACGTGGCGATTGAAAAAGCGACTGATCTTGCATATCGGATTGAAAATGATTTTCGAAAATTTTTCATTGCGGTTGATGAATTTATGATACAGCAGCGCGAAGGAGAAGAAGTTGGCGATTATGGTCAGCAGGTTAGAGTAGTTCCTGCGACCCAACTGCAGCCACAATGGGATGACATCCAGATCACCTGGGATGATGCCTCAAAACCGCTGGAGTCATTATTACGTTTGCTCGATGGTTTGTTAAGCGAAATGGGTGATGAAGCCCTGGCAGGCAAAGAGGAAATGGAAGATATTACAGGTGATTTATCCAGCGTGGTTCGCAGGATTAAAGAGATCCATGAACATATCAGCGCCATGGTTTTTGAATTGGATTCCAACACCATCTGCTGGATCGAACAGGATGCAAAATACAACAGCCTTTCTATAAATTTTGCGCCACTGCATATCGGACCTTTAATGGAAAGCGCATTATGGCACACCAAGGAATGCGTCATCATCACATCCGCAACTTTAACGGCGAATAACAACTTTGACTATCTTCGCTCGCGATTAAATGCAGACGAAGCGGATGAGTTGATCCTTGGTTCACCTTTTGATTATGAAAACTCCGCGCTGCTATTTTTGCCAAATGATATGCCGGAACCGATGGATTTTAAGAATTATCAGCGTTTTGTTGAAAGGGCGATTCTGCAAACTGCCAAAGCCACAGGTGGGCGAATGTTGGTGCTCTTTACTTCGTATAGACAGCTGCTTGATACCTCGCGGGTGATTTCGCCTTTGCTGGCAAGAGAAAAAATCCAGGTGTTTGAGCAGGGTGCCGGCGCTTCACCCAGTTCTCTTTTGGATTCATTTAAAGTTACAGAACGGGCAGTGCTGCTGGGGACGCGCTCATTCTGGGAAGGCGTGGATGTACCAGGAATGGCATTGTCTGTTGTGATGATCGCCAAACTGCCATTTGATGTCCCCAATGATCCGATCATTCAATCCCGTTCCGAAACCTTTGAGAATCCTTTCAGCGAATACTCGCTTCCGGAAGCGATCCTGCGTTTCCGTCAGGGGTTTGGGCGCCTCATTCGCACCCAGTCCGACCAGGGTGTCGTGGCAGTGCTTGACCGCCGTGTGCGCTCCAAACAATATGGGCAGCTTTTTCTGCAATCACTGCCCAATTGCCATTTGGTCGAGAGTACAATCGAAGATTTGCCGGATGCTGCCTTGCGCTGGCTTAATACTTGATCGGTTATTAATTTGTATCTGAATAAATAACTTACCTTGGAATAAATCATGGAAAATTTTGATTTTTCTCAAATATTGAAATAAACCTTTTGATTTCTTAAAGTAAATAGGGTAGGTGGAAGGAGTAGACATGAAACTAACAGTATTGCTGGATAACAATACATTCATTGGTCAGTATTATCTGGGCGAACCTGGTGCATCCTACTTTATTGAAGTGGATGGAAAAAAAGTGCTATTCGATGTCGGATATTCCAATGCATTTCTGACTAATGCCCAAAAAGCGGGAATCGAATTAAATGATATCGATTTTGTTGTCCTTTCCCATGGTCATCTTGACCATACCTGGGGGCTGCCATATTTGGTACGTTATCTCTATGAAAAAAGAATAAACCAAAATACTACCGGGAAACCAACTCTGTTAACCAGCCCCGCAACCTTTACCAGCCGAGTATTAAGAAGAAATCGAGAGATCGGTCCCAATATGAACGCAGATTCATTAAGGAAATCATTTAAATTAAAGTTAAGCGCTTCTCCATTTTTCATTACCGAGAACCTAGTTTATCTTGGCGAGATCCCCCGCGTCACGAATTTTGAGGCTGATAAACCCTTGGGAAAGATCGTAACAGACCAGGGTGAGAAACCAGACTTCTTGCTGGATGATTCTGCTTTGGTTTACCGCTCAAATATCGGGTTGGTGATCATAACCGGATGCTCTCATAGCGGTATCTGCAACATTATAGAATATGCGAAAAAGGTGATGAATGAAGACCGAATTCTCGATATTATCGGAGGACTGCATTTACAGGATCCATCAAGATCAAAGCTTTCAGGCACAATGAATTACTTGAAGAATTTGAAACCAAAAATAATGCATGCCTGTCATTGCACTGATCTGAAATCAAAGATTGCCCTGGCGGAAGTGGTCAAATTAGAAGAGGTCGGATCAGGCCTGGTATTAGAGTACGATAATTGATGGCATAGTTGTAGTTAGAAATATTGGCGAAAATGAAAACGGTTGTTATTACAGGCAGCACGCGGGGATTTGGTTTCGCTCTGGCTCGATCTTTCTTAGAAAAAGGATGCGGGGTGGTCATCAGCGGTCGCTTAACAGATTCGGTTAATGTAGCTGTGAATCGACTTCGAAATGAATTCCCAACGAAAAATGTCTATGGCTTTGCCTGCGATTTAGCTGAATATAGCCAGGTGGAAAACCTTTGGGAACGATCTTTGAAATGTCTTGGTCAAATTGATATATGGATCAATAACGCCGGAATTTCAAATACACAAAGCATGATCTGGGAATTGAATACTGAAGAGATCGAATGCGTAGTTAAAACCAATGTGCTGGGTGAAATGTTCGGCAGCAGGGTGGCCATAACTGGTTTTCTGAAACAAGGCCACGGCGCGCTTTATAACATGGAGGGTATGGGTGCGCAGCGCCGCCGAGGGGTTAAAGGATTTTCCATTTACGGGGCAACTAAAGCAGGCCTTCGTTATTTTAATGATTCAATGTTCTTGGAAGTAGAAGGCAAAGGGATTGTTGCGGGTGCAATCCAACCTGGAATGATGTTAACCGATATGATCACCGGCCAATATCTCAATCGCCGGGCTGAGTGGGAAAAGCTCAAAGGAATTTTTTCTCTTATTTCCGAAAAACCTGAGGTCGTGTCTGAATGGCTGGCAGACAGGATTCTCAAGAACTCTAAAAATGGGGTGCGTTTTACCTATGGGGGCATACTGCGAATGATCACGCGATTGGTAAAAAATCAGTTTCGAAGAAAAAAATAGGCAATAAGATTTTTACCGAAATTCTTTAAGAGCCAGAACTTTCTTTATTAAAGGCATTACGGAGAAGGGTTTGTTTATAAGGCTTTCTTTAATCTGAATGAAGCCCAAACAGGATCCAGCGAGATCATCGCCACTGGCTTTAAACCAGATGCTTCGCCGATCTTCCAAATAATATCCCGGTTGAGATCTGTCTCAATTTTTGAAGTGCCTTTTGGATATGAGATCCACAGGCTGCCATCATCCTTTAATGACGCAATAAGAAGTTCAAAGGTATTTTCAAGTTCTGATCTGGATTTTGTGAAGATCTGAATAATATCAGCGCCTGAAATCAGTTTTGTTTTGATTTCGACCTTATCTGGTATTGTGCCAATAGTCTGAATATAACCTTGAGGAGCATTCAGGATCACCAGAATATGACCCGGTTTGATGAACATTCTCTGGGCATTGGATTTGTCAGAAATAATTAGTCTAAATATGTGATCTTCAACTCCATCGGCGCGATCTGCTTGAACATGGATTGGGCAGGGCAATACTTTGTCTCAGATAATTCCACCGCGCGTGTTACTGCTTCTTTCGACAATTCTTTTCCAGAGATTACATATTCTATGGTCAAGTGTGTGAAAACCTTGGGGTGTTCTGCTGCACGGTCAGCATGGACAAGTACCTCAAAATGTGTGACTTGCTGGCGCTTTTTTTGAAGAATGGACATGACATCCATAGCAGTACAACCGGCAATACCAATAGCAATAAGCTCCATAGGCCGAAAACCATCATCATTGCCTCCAACTTCGGGAATGGTTCCCAGAGGAACCATAAAACCTGAATCAGAGGTACCTTCAAAACTCATGTTACTTTTCCAAATGACCTTTGCTTTCATTTTTTTTCCTTTCGAATTCCCTCAACGAAGGAAAGAATTGGTTATCAGGTATAGCCGCCCGCTCTCATATACCCACATTTTATGCAGCGCAGATCAACGAGTTCATCATATTCCAATATGTTTTTTTCGCAGCGAGAGTAAATGATGCCTGACCTAACATCAATATTTTTCTTTGAGTCAAAATTTTTATTCTTAATAAAATTGTTTTACAAATCTTGGAGATATTCATTTTTAGACCAGTGGCCAATTTGGTAAAACATCAAAGCCAAGCTGATCTCTTTGACCATTAATAAAACGAAAATAACCCGCCGCAGCGATCATCGCTGCATTATCCGTGCAGAATTTGAGCGGCGGGATATGAACCTGAAAACGGGTTTGGTTTGTGAACGTATTTCGCAGCGCCCGATTGGCAGAAACACCGCCGCCAACCAGGATATGCCGGGCTCTAAATTGCTCCGCGGCCAGAAAGGTTTTTTCTGTCAGAACGTCCACAACCGCCTGTTGAAAACTTGCCGCAAGGTCATTTACAGGGAGTGGCTTGCCTTGCTCCTTGAAAAGATTTGACTGACGAAGGACAGCTGTTTTTAACCCGCTGAATGAAAAATCCCATGTACCATTGAGCCGTGAACGAGGAAAGGTGAATGCGGTCGGATTGCCTTGCTCTGCCGCTTTCTGGATGGATGGACCACCTGGATAAGGCAATTCCAGCAAGCGCGCTACCTTGTCAAAAGCCTCTCCCGCGGCATCATCCAGAGTTGAACCTAAGCGCTCATAATCATGGTGTCCCTTCATCAAAATCAGGGAGGAATGACCGCCTGAAACGATCAATGCTATCAAAGGGAACTCGGGAGGAGAGAACGGCTGAGAATCATCCATCCTGATCCAGGCGGAATATAAGTGGCCTTCGAGATGATTGATGCCAATAAGCGGCAAGCCGCTGGCTAATGCAAGCGCTTTGGCCATATTCACCCCCACAACCAGCGATCCGGCTAAACCAGGTCCGCGTGTGACAGCTATGGCATCAAGTTCTTGCAGGCTGAGATGCGCCTGGTTGAGCGCTTCTTCTACAACTGGATAAATGGTCAGGATATGCTGACGGGACGCTATTTCGGGAAAAACACCACCATATTTTGCATGAAGCTCAATTTGTGTGGCAACAATATTGGAAAGGATTGTACCGCCGTCTTCAAGCACAGCCGCGGCGGTTTCATCACAGGAAGATTCAATCGCCAGAACGCGTGCTTTGCTTATTATTTTATTCTTGGGATTCATACCTAATTTTTCTTCATCGGCAAAACAAGGTCATATGGAAATTCAGCCATAATTTCAAATCTTCCTTGAGGGTCTAAATAGAGTGTATCTTCAATCCGAACACCCATATTCCTGGAAGGATAATACAATCCCGGCTCAATGGTAAAAACGACCCCGGGGATGAGAATATCGCTTTCTGCGGCAGTGATGCCGCTGAACGGGTTTTCATGCACTTCCGATCCTAATCCATGCCCAATGCTGTGCACATATCCTTCAGTGATTTCTGGTCTATGTGCAATTGTTGCATGACCTATTTTGGAAAATAGCCTGCAAGTTTGCTCCTGATAGTGATTGAATTGTTTTCCTTCTTTGAGCGTATCAAGGGTCTGATGAAAAACGCTTGCTACCTGATCATACAATTTCTGAACATTGTCTGGCGCATAACCGAGGCACCAGGTGCGAGTTAAATCATAAAAATACCCGCCGCCTTTTTCACACGGATAAATGTCAAAAACGATCGGCATCCCCAGTTTGATCACTTCATCCGGATTGCCGGTGTTATGCGGGATGCCAGCATCCCTGCCTATTGAGAAGATCGTTTCTTCCGGATTTTCCGCACCAAGTTCAGCCAGCCATAGGTTGATTAGATCCTTAACGGTCGAAATTGTTACAGGCTTGCCGCTTTCTTCAACCAGACAATCATTTTCAACCTTACGACTTGTTAGGTAATCAGCAACTTTCCCGACCACAGCGGTTGTAACCTTGCCCATTCTTCGAATATGCTCTGCTTCATCAGCATCTTTGGTCATGCGCGCTTTTAGGATTGGATTGTCTTTTATTATCCCTATGAATTCGATCTCTGGCAGCAAACATTTCAGGACATCAAGTATCGCGTAGGCGGTAGATAAAGATGCGATGCCAGAAATTGCCACACGACCTCGCAACAAACCGATTTTCTTAAAAGCATCCTGGTAGCGCTCTGCAATTGCAGTGATTAAATTCCCCGAGTTTTTTCTTAGATACCCTTCCAGTGGCAATTCTGTATCAAAGGCATGCACTTCCAGCCCTGATTTAGCAGCTTCTTCACGTTCCATTGCTGTCGCGTGGTAAACCACTGGCGGCTTTCCGCAAAGTTTAAAAAGATCTGCGTTCCTGACTTCCTGAATACCGGTGAAGTACACCATATCCGCATTGTTCTTCATTGCCCCCATCACCCAAAGTGCATCAATGTGTGATTCCTTTAAAACTAAGTCAAGGTCTGATCTCATCGTTTCTCCGAACTTTAGAAATAGAGCAGGGATTTTAATTCTTCTATCAAAACATTCTCCTGAGACGGCAGTACAGTTCGGGGATCAAAGTTGATCCGGTCATTTTCAATACGGGCGATTACAGGTACAGGCAGGCCTCTTAATTTCTTCATAAATCTATCAGGATTGATAACCTTTATCGCCAGGAGAAAAGTGGGCTGGCTTTCTTCTGGCAAGCTGCCACCTCCGACCATTGAACTTCCAGGGATTACATCCCCGGTTTTGAGTGCTTTTTGCCAATTCAATGCCTGTTTTTTGAGATCAGATGTCTTCCTTGAAATCATGCGCCAAATCGGTATTTTTTGTAGCGCTTCGCCTTTAAGGTAATGCGTTAGAGTTGCTGCGATACCTGCCAGGCATACTTTATCTGCTCTCAGGGCTCGCGCGAGTGGATGCGACTTCACTTTTTCGATGAGTTCTTTTTTTCCTATGATGATACCCGCTTGAGGGCCACCCAGCAATTTGTCACCTGAAAAGCAAATGATATCAGCACCGGCTTTAACAGTTTCCTGAACCGTTGGCTCATGGGCTAGACCGAAAAGTGCGGTATCCAGCAGTGCGCCAGAACCAAGATCGCAAACTAATGGAAGCCTAAGACTATGGCAGAGCGAAGCCATTTCGGAAAGCTCTGGTTCTGATGTGAAACCGATAATCTTATAATTGGAGTGGTGGGCGGTCATCACCAGGGACGTCTGATTGTCAATGGCATCCTTGAAGTCAGAGAGGTGAACTCGATTTGTTGTTCCTACAGCTACCAATTTGGCGCCTGATTGGCGCATAACATCCGGAATACGAAATCCACCGCCGATCTCGACAAGCTGCGAATTGGCAATAACCGCTTTCTTGCGATTGGCTAAAGCGCTCAGCACCAACAGAACCGCAGCTGCATTATTATTCACGATAAGGGCGCTTTCTGCGCCCGTCAGCAGTTTTAATAAATTCTCGGTGTGTATTGAACGTTTTCCGCGCTTGCCTTCGAATAAATCAAATTCCAGGGTATTGTATGAAGCCGACACTTTCTCTATCGCTATGATCGTTTCTTCACTCAAAGGAGCGCGTCCAAGATTGGTGTGGAGGATAATGCCGCTGGCATTTATCACTGGCACAAGAGATGACTTCAGCCAGGAATCCATCAGATTTTCAGCATTGTCAAACAGCAGGTCGAGCGTGGGGAAACTCGCCCCTTTTATTATTGCTTCTCGTAATGATTGCAGGGAGGCTCGTAAGGCTGCGACTGTCAATTCCCGGCCGTATCGAGCGATCATTGATTCAGAACGCTTTTTACGTAGAAGAACATCCATTGATGGAAGTTTTTGAAGGTCATTCATCGGAATATTCATCCGCCCTGAAAGTCGCTTTTTCCGCCATTCTTAAAAAGTATTCCAACAGAATAATTCCTCCTGCGAGTAGGAATACCACCAAATTCGTGGCAATTCTGCCAATTTGAAGCCACGCCAAAAGGTCCAGAAAGATACCAAAAAGAATACCTTCCCTGATCACAACTCTTGCGGGCACATACTGCTTGGCCAGGCGGCGTTGAATAACGTAAGCCACTGGTAGTGCTAATCCCGTTCCGGATATGGTCAGAAAAAAGTAAAACAGCCAACGCGGCCAAAGAGTGGGTTCCAGAGTAATTAAAATGAATGCCAAACCACCCAGGCCTATAATGCTGAGAATCAAAGCGGTAATAAAAATCTTGCCAAAAGGCGGAAGATAAGATTTTCGCGGCATTCTGGTCTGATTATATCAATCAATGATGTGAAGAGATCTGTATGGCTTAATTTCGCGATTTATCAGATGGCAATTTGGAAAAATTACGGGGATTATAATTGCCATCATTTGCTGGAGGATGGATTGCTGAATAACCTCAAAGCCCAGTTCATTGCATTTCCGCGCACATTTCGAGTACTTGTTGCTGCGACTTTTATCGACCGCCTGGGTGGCGGCTTGATCTTCCCTTTCCTTTCACTTTATGTTGCTCAGCGATTTAATGTGGGTATGACCCAGATCGGACTTTTATTTGGTGCCTGGTCCATCAGCAGCCTGATCGGCAGTACTATAGGCGGAGCTCTGGCGGATAAATTTGGCAGGAAACTAATACTTATTTTTGGTCTCTTGTTCAGTGCGGGTTCTGCCATGGCAATGGGTTTCGTCAATGACTTTCAAGTTTTTTATTTTGTAGCTGTATTTGCTGGAATCTTTTCAGACATGGGTCATCCTGCTCAGCAGGCGATGGTGGCCGATTTGCTGAAAGGGGATCAGCGTGCGGAAGGTTTTAGTTTGCTTCGGGTAGTCGCCAACCTGGCAGTCACTTTCGGCCCGGCAATCGGCGGATTGCTGGCCGGTATATCCTATTTGCTGCTTTTTGTATTAGATGCCTGCGCTAGCACAATAACTGCATTCATAGTATTGAAGACGATACCTGAGACCAAACCACAAAGAGACGCCGAGCATCCCACAGAATCTCTGTTAACAACCCTGTCAGGTTATGGCAAGGTTATTAAAGACCGATTCTTTATGGCTTTTATTTTTGTTTCCATCATCATGATCATTGTTTATACACAAATGTACAGCACACTGTCAGTTTATCTTTTTAAAGTCCATGGCATCTCTGCAAAGGAATTTGGCTTCATGATGAGTATAAATGCAGCCATGGTTGTGGCATTCCAATTCTGGATCACTCGAAAAATCAAGAATTTCCAGCCTATGCTATTAATGGTTGCAGCGACAATCCTGTATGGGATCGGATTCAGTATGTTTGGATTTATTGGCACCTTTGGCTTTTTTGTGCTCGCCATGGCAATTGTTACAATTGGTGAGATGGTACATATTCCCACTGCACAAGCTTTGGTTGCGTATTTCGCTCCAGAAGACATGCGAGCAAGATATATGGCTGCTTTCAGCTTTACCTGGGCTATTCCAAATGCGCTTGCACCGACTCTGGCAGGGTTGATAATGGATAATTATGACCCTCGCTGGGTTTGGTATCTGGCAGGCATGCTGTCAGTCCTGGCTGCAGCGGGTTTTGCCTACCTCTACACTAGAACAAAATATAGATTTGTTAAAACGATTCCAGCAGATCCACCAGAAATGATTTAATTTATCTGATTCGATTTTTAATATATCAAATCTATTTGGATATTATCATTTTGTCTTGTGGGATAATTGAAACTTATAAAATCATGAGGGATGAGCGAATGGAAAAACATACAAATCGCAAATTTAAAGCAACGCCTTTGAATTTAATAAAGCCAGTTCCTTCAGATATGGTAATCGCTCAAAACGCACCATTAAAACCTGCAATGAACATTGCTGAGGAGCTGGGATTGCTTCCGGAAGAGGTAGAACTTTACGGACCTTATAAAGCCAAGATAAAACTTGAGGTTCTCGACCGTCTGAGCCATATGCCAAATGGCAAATACATCGATGTAACCGCGATCACACCTACTCCTTTAGGAGAAGGTAAAACAACCACAACTGTCGGGTTGAGCCAGGCGCTTGGCGCTCATCTGGGAAAACGTGTTATCACCTGCATACGTCAGCCTAGTCAGGGGCCGACTTTCGGTATAAAAGGCGGAGCAGCCGGCGGGGGTTACAGTCAAGTGATCCCGATGGATGACCTTAACTTGCATCTTACCGGCGATCTGCACGCAATTACGGCAGCAAATAACCTGCTGGCAGCGGCAATCGATGCGCGTATCTTCCATGAATCTTCACAGTCTGATGAAGCTCTTTTCCGTCGACTTTTCCCTGAGGATAAAAATGGCCATCGTGAATTCGGACTCGGATTTCTTGATCGCAAGAAAAAATTGGGGATTAAAACTAATGATCCCAATGAGATGACGTCAGAAGAACGTGCCCGCTTCGTACGGCTGGATATTGACCCAGAGACTATCACCTGGATGCGAGCTTTGGATACCAATGACCGCTTTCTTCGTGGGATTACAGTTGGCCAGGGGGAAGCCGAAAAAGGTATGGAACGCAAAACTGGGTTCTATATTACAGTTGCCAGCGAAATTATGGCTGTTCTTGCATTGACGACGGATCTTGCAGATATGCGCCGACGTTTGGGAGAGATGGTTGTGGCTTTGGATAAAAAAGGGCGTGCTATTACAGCAGACGATCTGGGAATGGGTGGTGCGCTCACGGTCCTTATGAAAGACGCCATCAAACCTAATATGATGCAGACTCTTGAAGGCACGCCAGTCTTTGTGCATGCAGGCCCGTTTGCCAATATCGCCCATGGCAACAGCTCAATCATCGCGGACAGGATCGGGTTAAAACTGGCTGACTTCGTGGTTACCGAATCGGGATTTGGCGCTGACATGGGCATGGAAAAATTCTTCGATATCAAATGCCGGTATTCTGGATTGATCCCTTCGGTAGTTGTCCTGGTTGCCACAGTCCGCGCGTTAAAAATGCATGGCGGAGGGCCCAAGGTGGTCGCAGGCAGTCCGCTTGACCCAGTTTATAAGGAAGAAAACCTGGAGCTGCTTCGTAAAGGTATGGAGAATTTGATCCACCATATCCGCATCGCGAAAAAATTTGGAGTTCCTGTGGTTGTGGCTGTCAATCGATTCTTTACTGATTCTGATGCTGAGCTGGAACTGGTACGAAAATTATCTATCGAAGAAGGCGGCGCTTTTAATGCTGTCGTCTGTAATCATTGGGAGGAGGGTGGCATAGGCGCGCTTGATCTTGCGAATGCGGTGGTGAAAGCATCAGAAAAACCTGTAAAATTTAATTTTCTTTATCCCCTTGACTGGCCGATTAAAAAGAAGATCGAAACAATTGCCAAAGAGATATATGGTGCAGATGGTGTCGATTACAGTCCTGAAGCAGAGAACCGTATAACAGAATATACCCGACTTGGTCTAGATAAAATGCCGATCTGTATGGCCAAAACTCATTTAAGCCTCAGCCATGATCCGGCATTGAAAGGGGTACCCAAGAACTACCGCATTCCAATTCGGGACGTGCGTGTATCTGCTGGTGCAGGATTCCTTTATCCACTCCTGGGTGCGATGAGCACAATGCCAGGTTTGCCAACGCGCCCGGCTTTCATGGATATCGATATTGATCCTGAAACTGGAAAGATCGTTGGATTGTCTTAAAAGCATCGATCGTCATGCAATAAACTATACAAATATCTACCTTGTGAAGTTTAATGAAAAATAAAAGTATTCTTATTTTAATCTTGATATTGGTTATCAATCTTATTCCACATATTTATGTATCCTTTTCCAAACCGGAAACCTTGCTTAACTGGTATCTGACGGATGATGCCTTCTATTATTTTAAAACCGCACAAAACATTGCCGAAGGGATCGGGATCACTTTTGACGGGATCGCACCCACAAACGGATTTCATCCGCTTTGGATGATCATTTGCGTTCCCATTTTCGCTCTGGCGCGGTTTGATCTTTTCCTTCCGATGCGGATTTTAATCATTGTGCAGGCAATACTAAATGCGCTGAGCGGGTATTTGCTTTACCGATTGTTTTCCGATATGTTTTTTGAGGAGATCGGATGGATTGCCGCTGCTTTTTGGATGTTTTTTCCGGCGATCCATGGGATTACAACCAAGCTGGGATTGGAATCCGGGATAAATGCGCTCTCGATCATTTTCCTGATATTCTGCCTTTCCCGTTTACCGGAAAAGAAAAAGAATCAAAACCTGGCGATCAAAGATTATCTGGGTATCAGCCTGGCTGCGATTTTTTGCCTGTTCAGCCGGCTGGATAATATTTTTTATGTATTAATGGTTGGTGTTTGGCTTGTGTTTCGTTATACAAGCCTGCGGCGAAAACTACTATATGATTTCTCGTTGGTTATATTAACAGTTGTCATCAGCTATTATTCAAGAATCCAGATGACTGATAATATTTTTAATTTTTTGCCTTTTTTCTACATCCTTATCACCTTCTCTTTGACGGTCAAACCAGTCATTTTTTATTTTCTGGGACTTTATGATATTGATCTGCAAAAGAACATGAAACAGGTATTAACGCGTTCTATCATTGCGGTTACGATCTCGTCACTGATTATAGCGTTGGTGTTTTTTGTTATCCATGATCTGATGCACGCTTTCCGGGGTTTTTCACGGTCAGTGTTGATCATCGATTGGCTAATATCCCTGCTCTTTTTTGTACCTTTACGTATCTTTTGGTTTGTCCGCTGTCAGCGATTTGGCTGTGAAGATGAAGACAATTCATTAAAAACTAACTGGCGAAACTGGCTGAACACCGCTTCGGTTTATTTCCTTCCTTTATTCGCAGCCCTGGCAGGTTATATGGCGATTAATCAGTCTTATGCCGGATCTGCAATGCCTGTTAGTGGTCAAATCAAGCGCTGGTGGGGAACACTACCTAATACGGTTTATGGAAGACCAATTTCAACAATACTGGGAGTTTTCAATGGATTCTTTGAACCTGATCTTGAAACCGGTCCTTTTTGGCTGATCACCAAGCCACTCAATGACTTCGGATTATGGTTGTCCAAATTGTTCCAGTTAATAAAAAATCCCAACTTGAGTCCACATGCTTTTATCCTTGTTATGGTATGGATTGCTTTATTCGCTTTGATTATTTCTCTCCTGATAGGAAGATGGCAATTATTTGCCCGTCAGTCTGACCGAATCGGTTTGGTTGCACTAGCAATCGGGTGTTTCATTCATGTTATTTCTTATAAAACCACTGGATATTTACACGTAAAGTATTGGTATTGGATCAGCGAAATGGTCTTGATAGTTCTGGTGATTGGTTTAATTATCGGTTCGGCTATCAAGAATTGGCATAGCTCCAGGTCAGGACGAGATTTCATCAGAGGCTTTTCTTTTCTGACTGTTTTCTTATTGATCTCTGGATTTACGGTGTCGATATTACGTGATTTTCCAATTAATGAAAAGGCCGTTAATCAGTATGGTTATTTGGATGAAAAGCAATTCATAGAATCCCAAACAGCTCCTGGAGATATTATTGGTATGACCGGTGGTGGCTTGATTGGATATTTTGTCCCCGGCAGGCAGGTCGTTAATCTGGATGGGCTGATCAATAGTTCTGAATATTTTCAAAAGCTGAAATCCGACCAGGCTAAAGATTACCTGAAGGATATTGGTGTGAAATACATATACGGCGAAGCGTCCATACTGCTGGACAGCGACCCCTATCGCTGGGTCTTCACTGATCATATCCGCTTTAAAGCGCAGGGGCCAATGTTATCTCTCTTCAATTATTGTGTAGAAACCTGCTCTTAGGGAAGCAAGTTTAAGGGGAATAATTTTTCAACCAGAGAGTAACTTTGTATTTTTTTGTTTTATGATTGTAAGATTGGAAAATATTTATTAAGAGATGTGAGTAAATAAAAATGTCAGTTAATAACCAAACAAAAATAATATTTATAAATTCATCACAGGTAAACATAGTCAATGTATGAAATCATTCAGAAATTAAAGATTGCCCCGGATATATTTCAATTCCAAGTCAGCGCCCCTTTGGTAGCTGATAAATTTCAGGCAGGCCAATTTATTGTTCTCAGGCCATTAATAACGAGTGAGCGTATTCCGCTGACGATCATGGGCGCGGACAAGCAAAAGGGTACGATCACACTGATCGTCAAAGCTATTGGCCTTTCTACTATCCAGTTGGCAAACCTCAACCAAGGCGACCAAATTGCAGATCTGCTAGGCCCACTAGGTCATCCCTCAGAGATCGGAGTTTTCGGTACAGTAGGGATCATAGGCGGCGGTGTGGGGACTGCAGTATCTTTCGCAGTTGCAGAGGCATTGAAAAAAGCGGGCAATCGCATTGTCTCGGTTATTGGTGCCAGGAACAAGGATTTTATGATCCTTGAAGATGAATTTAGGCGGATTTCAGATGAGATCTTTATCCTGACGGATGATGGCTCATATATGAAAAAAGGATTTGTGACCGAGCAATTAAAGGAGTTATATGCTGAAGGCTACCAATTTCAGCGAGTGATCGCAGCGGGTCCTCTGCCGATGATGCGTGCCCTTGTTAATATTACCAAAGAACACAATACCCCAACAATCGTCAGCTTGAATCCGATCATGGTGGATGGCATTGGCATGTGTGGGGGCTGTAGAGCAAGGGTCGGTGGCAAGATCGTCTTTGTGTGTGTGGATGGTCCTGAATTTGACGGCCTGCAAGTTGATTTTGACAGTCTAATGCGCAGGAATAACGCTTACCGCAATATCGAAGCCCAAAAACAGCATGAATGTCGTATTGATGCTCAATTATCCAGAGGTTCAGACTGATGAATGAACTTTCACTTAAAGACAGGATGAAGATCGATCGACATGCCATACCTGCTCAAAGGCCTGATGATCGTGTCAAAAATTTTAATGAAGTCAACCTCGGTTATTCCTCCGAAATAGCACGCCAGGAAGCCATGCGCTGCCTGAATTGTAAAGATGCTCCCTGCAGTGGTAGTTGTCCGGTACATGTCAGAATCCCTGAATTTATTTCCAAGATCGTTGATGGTGATTATCTGGCAGCTGCAGATACAATACTTCATGACAATTTGCTTCCCGCAATCTGTGGCAGGGTTTGCCCGCAGGAGAACTTTTGCGAATCGCAATGCGTTCTGGCAAAAAAAGGTAGACCAGTTGCAATAGGAAACCTCGAGAGATTTGCGGCTGATTCAACCACAACCCTGCGATTGAAACGTTCCGAAGCGGTTTCATCTGCACCCAGCGGAAAAAAGGTGGCTTTAATTGGATCTGGTCCCGCATCACTGGCATGCGCTGGCGATTTGATACGGCAGGGGCATTCAGTCACAATTTTTGAAGCACTGCATGCGTTTGGCGGTGTTCTTGTTTACGGCATTCCGGAATTCAGGTTGCCAAAAACCATTGTTGAGTATGAAGTAGCCGCACTTCAAAGGCTGGGTGTTATTTTTGAAAAGAACGTCATTATTGGCAAAACAATCACAATTGATGAATTGTTGAATAAAAAAGGTTTCAATGCAGTTTTCATTGGAGCAGGAGCGGGATTACCTTCTTTTCTGGACGTCCCAGGTGAGGAGTTGATCGGAATCTACACAGCCAATGAGCTTTTGACCAGGATTAATCTGATGAAAGCTTACAGGCAGGAAGCAGTCACTCCAGTTTTTGATTATTCAGGTAAGACCGTCGCGGTTTTTGGCGGTGGTAACACCGCTGTCGATTCAGCGCGTACAGCTTTGCGGATGGGCGCGCGTAAAGTTTTTATTATTTACAGACGCACCGCGGAGGAAATGCCTGCCCGGCGGGAAGAGGTCATCCACGCTGAAGAAGAAGGTGTTGAATTTGTTTTCCTTGCGGCGCCGCTTGAATTTATCGGTGATGATGAAGGCTGGCTTCAAGCAGTTTCGCTTCAACGCATGGAGTTGGGAGAACCGGATTCCAGCGGAAGAAGACGCCCGGTACCGTTGAGCGGTTCAGAATTTCATTTGGAGATCCAGATGGCAGTGATTGCGATCGGTAATGGATCCAATCCGCTATTGCGGGATTCTCCTGGCTTGGAATTCACAAAGAGGCATACTCTCATAGTAAATCAAGACTCATTGGAAACACCTTTGAAAGGTGTCTTTGCTGGAGGAGATATTGTGACAGGCGGCGCTACAGTCATCTCGGCGATGGGTGCCGGCCGTAAGGCAGCACAATCGATCCATCAATTCCTGATGAAATGATCGCATGAATTAAAACCTGTTTCTTATAGTCGAAATAAATTATTAGTCTGATTAAAAAAAAGCCCCGCCAATCATTTGACGGGGCTGAGTTATTTTTACCTCTTTCTATTGTTCTTTTGTTTTCTTTACCTGCATGCGTTTTCGGATTGCTTTGACGATGAAAAAGATCGGCAGGAAAATGACTGCCAGAAAGGGCAGCGCGAACAATATCAGCCATATGAGGGCGTTGACCAGATATTTGCCGCCATTTACCAGTGCCTGGAGCGCTTTTTGAACTTCAACACCCGGTTGCCAGCCAGCAATCGTGATGGGTTCTACTGCAGCTTTCGCCTGGAGGTAAACGCTGATGGCTGACAAGCTTGCAGATTCACGATAATATTTGATTTGACCTTGGATAACTTCAATCTCACCACGAATCGTGGTTAATTCTCTGAAGATCATGATCACATCTTCTGTTATTGTCGCTTCATCCATGATTTCTAACAATTGCGCTTCAGCTGCCTGGAGATTTCGAAGCCGGGATTCCAGATCGGTCACTTCGCTGGTGACATCCTGACCCGAGACATCCTCATTTAGGATATCAACAGTTTTGTCATCCACCATAGCCTTGATCTGATTAAGCGCCGCATCCAGTTGTGCAACAGGAACACGGATGGTGATATTGGCTACCGGGACTTCAATACCGGAATTTGTTGTGGTCTTATACAGGTTGGAATTAACCACAAAACCACCCATCCCTGTTGCCAGTTTGCTGATCGCTTCCATCGATATGACCGGGTCAGTGACAACAATTGATAGATTAGCATTCTTGATCACGATTCGGTCAGCAGAAACATCCGAACCTGAATAATCAGCACTTGGTGCGCTTTCTTCAGCCATTGCTTTTTCAATGCCGGGTGCCGCTGGCGGAGCAATCGCCATGTCCTGAACAGCACTTCCCGCAGAGCGATTTGAACTCGCCGGCATAAAAGCACCACAGGATGCAAGCATAGACAAAATGACGGCAACGGCAATTAGAGAATTTCTAATTTTCATTAATAATCTCCTTCAAAATAATCTCTTTATTGTTAAGACGCCGAAGTTATACTTAAGTTCCGTTACCATCCTTCTGCAAGGCGCATAGCATGCCGCCAGGGCAGCCCTGACTTTTTTATTCGGGCTTGAACACTCTCGATATCATAATTAGTTCTGCGCAATTCCCAGGAGCTGTCATCTGGATCGAAAATCGCGTAAGATGCCCGTGGGTCATGGTCGCGCGGTTGCCCTACTGAACCCGGGTTAAGGATCGTTTTGGAAAGGATCTTGGTCTTGTGAAAATCCATAACCGGGCTTTTAGGCGGGTTAACGTCCAATTCTTTCCATATTGCTGGTACATGAGTGTGGCCGACCAGGCAAATCCGTGTGTCGTAGAATTGGAACATTCTTGAGGCGGTCATGTAATCCATTACATAATCCCAAACCGGATTATGCGGACTGCCGTGGACAATAGTGACATTATTGACTACCAGTTTTTCAGGCAGGCTCAACAAATATTCCATCCCCTCAGCCTTCAAGTTCCTCTTCGTCCAGGTGATGGCCAGACTGGCCTCGTGATTGAAGGTCTGCTGATCGACTTCACCCAGCGTTGCGGCATCGTGATTTCCACGAACGCATACCAGATTCGGCAGTTCTTTGACGCGTGCGATGCATTCATTCGCATCCGGGCCATACCCAACGATATCACCCAGGCACCAATAAGCATCCACATTTCCGGCGGCGGTCAGCACTGCCTCAAGTGCGCTGAGATTGGAATGTATATCTGAAAATACTAGGATTCGCATGGTTATTCGGCTCCTTCGACAAGCCATGAAACAAGATATTCAAGAATTTTTTCTGCGACTTCGCTTTTCTGCATCAGTGGAAGCTGTTCGGATGATCCATTAGAAAATAACAGCAAAACCTTGTTCGTATCAACATTAAAACCGGCTTGTGGTTCGGTGATGTCATTGGCAACGATCATGTCCATTGATTTTGCAGTCATTTTTTTGGTTGCATTTGTTTTAAGGTCTTGACTCTCGGCTGCGAAGCCAACCACTTTTAAATCAGCATGATTCTCATTTTTATACTTGGCAACTTCAGACAGGATATCTATAGTCGGTTCGAGATGAAGAGCCGCAAGACCATTTTCTTTTTTTATTTTTTGAATTGAGAATTTGGCCGGTTTAAAATCTGCTACCGCAGCAGACATCACCAGGGCAGCAGCTGAAAGAATTTCTTTCATCACAGCAGCGCACATTTCTGCTGCGCTTTCCACCTGGATCAGTTGACAGCCCCTTGGAGAAACCAGAGTGCCGGGTGCAGTGATAAGAGTTACATTGGCTCCCAAATCCAATGCGGCTTGTGCAACTGCATATCCCTGTTTGCCGGATGAGTGGTTGGAAATGAAACGTACCGGATCAAGTGCTTCTCTTGTTCCTCCTGCGGTTACAATAACTTTCTTCCCGTTTAGCGGACCATTTTTTGAGAGAAGCCAACGTATCTCATCCGCTATTTCCTGAGGTTGCGTCATTCGTCCTGGACCTTCAAGTCCCGAAGCCAAATGGCCTTCATCTGGGCCGATGATCACGGCTCCGCGTTCCTTTAAAATCGCAATATTTGCTTGCGTTGCAGGATGGCTGTACATACCTGCGTCCATCGCTGGAGCAATGACCAGTGGGCAGGTGGCCGCCAAAGCTGTGATGGTTAAGAGATTATCGGCAATACCATGTGCGAGCTTTGCGATCGTGTTGGCAGAGGCAGGTGCAATAACCATTACATCCGTGCTGTGCCCGATCTGAACATGGACGATGTGCCCTTCACCGCCCCAAAGATCATCATCAACAAAAGCTTTCTGGCCAGTAACGGATTGAAAGGTCAGCGGGGTTACAAATTCAAGCGCAGAATTGGTTAACAATGAAGTTGTGATTGCCCCAAGCTGAGTAAGTTTGGAGGCCAGATCCGCTGCCTTGTATGCTGCGATCGAGCCCGTTACGCCTAGCATGATGCGTTTACCTTTAAGTGGATTAGCCATTCTAATGATTCATCTCCCAAATTATCTTCAAGCCTTCCAGGGTAAGCCACGGATCAATATGATCAAAGATATTGGTCTGATCAGCGATCCTCTGTATATGCCCGCCAGTTCCGATAACTTTCATTTTAGGACCCAGCTCTTTCCTGAAACGATCAACCATTCCTTCCGTGAGCGCGACATAACCATGAATTAATCCTGCCTGCATAGCATGAACTGTATTTCGTCCGATTATTGAGGGGGGTGCGGTCAGTTCCACTGGTGGTAGTTTCGCTGCCCGCATGACCAATGCATCAGCAGCAGTTCCGATACCGGGAAGGATGGCTCCTCCCAGATATTCAGCGTTTTCATTCAGTGCATTAAAGGTTGTTGCTGTTCCAAAATCGATCACGCAGGCAGGTCCATTATATTTTGACTGAACAGCGACTGCATCCGCGATACGATCGGCGCCAACAGCATTGGGATCGTCGTATATGATCTTGATATTTAACTTCAAATCTGCACACACTAAAACCGGTGTAATCTTTAAATAATTTTCGCAGGCTTTATAAACCCATTCGGTCAGCGGAGGAACAACGGATGAGAGTACGACGCCCCCAAGATCTTCCGATGAACAACCGCAGGTCTCCATCAATCCCAGGAATTGAAGGCCGAATTCATCCTCAGTCCTTTGATGGTCAGTGGATAGCCGCCACTGATGGATTATTCTTTCTTGTTTGAATAAGCCAAGCGTGAGTGTTGTATTCCCAAGATCAATAACTAAAAGCATTTTCCTTACATCCTTATTCGAGATTTTACACCAATATAAATTTTCAAAAATTTTGAAATTAGTATTGAATTAAAAACTAAAATATTTACTTGTTTCTCTATTTTAGATGATTAAATACTGCAATGTGGTGACTCGCTTTTCTCTTATAATAAAAAAGATTGAAAGGAAAAAAATGCCTGTTCAAATAATTGATGGAAAATCAATCGCAGAATCATTAAGGGCCGAAATTAATAACCAAGTTGCAGAAAGAACTGCCAATGGATTAAGGATCCCTGGATTAGCTACAATTCAGGTTGGGGAAGATCCTGCTTCCCAGGTCTATGTGCGTTCCAAACACCGGGCTTGTGAAGAAGTGGGCATGAAATCTTTTGGTTTTAACCTGCCTGCTGATACGCCCCTAAAGAAATTAGAATCATTAATAGGGGAACTTAACCTTGACAAGAATGTGCATGGCATTCTTGTGCAATTGCCTTTACCAAAAAGTCTGGATGAAGAGAAAGTTCTATCTTCAATTGCGCTTGAAAAAGATGTAGATGGCTTTCACCCGATTAATATTGGACGATTGGCTCAGAAAGGCCGGGAACCCTATGCTGTACCCTGTACTCCTGCGGGAGTCATTTATTTGCTAAGAACGATCATGCCCTCGCTTGAAGGCAAGCATGCGGTTGTTCTGGGGCGATCGAATATTGTGGGTATGCCTGTAGCTTTGTTATTGCTACGTGAAAACGCCACCGTTACAATTTGCCACTCCAAAACTTCAAATCTGTCTTCCGTTGTACATGAAGCGGATATTCTTGTTGCTGCGATAGGGAGGCCTGAAATGGTCCGGGGCGATTGGATAAAACCAGGAGCGGTGGTTATTGATGTCGGTATAAACCGCATTGAAGACATAACAAGGAAACGAGGGTATCGTCTGGTAGGGGATGTTGCTTTTGAAGAGGTATGCGATTTTGCATCGGCAATTACGCCCGTTCCGGGTGGTGTGGGGCCTATGACCATTGCGATGCTGCTACAGAACACTTTAACCGCAGCAGAGCGTTTGGATCATTAATTTTTTTGCTGACATAGTAGATTCATCTTTTTCTAATAATTAATATAGGTTTAATGCATCCTTTTATAAAACGATACTAACATCGTAAATAAAGGTTGCAGTATGAAACTCAATCCTCTTAATCCTCAGGAAGAATTTGTAATAGTCCATAAAGGTACTGAACCGCCGCATAGCGGAGTTTATGATGATTTTTACGAAAATGGTATATATGTCTGCCGACGATGCGACACACCTCTATACCGTTCAGAAGATAAATTTAATGCATTTTGCGGCTGGCCAAGTTTTGACCAGGAGATTCCGGGTTCAGTAAGTCGAAAAACAGATGCTGATGGCCGACGTACAGAGATCACTTGTGCGGCTTGCGGAGCTCATCTTGGTCATGTGTTTGAAGGTGAAGGATTCACTCTAAAAAATACACGGCATTGTGTTAATTCAATCTCAATGAAATTTATGCCAAGGGTAGAAAATGAAAAATGAATCAGCTGTATTTGGCGGAGGATGTTTTTGGTGTACTGAAGCAATCTTTAAAATGGTCAAAGGGATTCAATCAGTTACTCCCGGATACGCCGGAGGTCATGCGGAATCCCCGAATTATTATCAAGTATGTACTGGCACTACCGGGCATGCCGAGGTAATAAAGGTCGAATTTGATGCTGACATGATCAAGTATGAAAATCTGCTGGAGATTTTCTGGCAGACACATGATCCAACGACCAAAAATCGCCAGGGTAATGACATTGGTACGCAGTATCGTTCAATTATCCTTTTTCAGAACTCCTCACAGAAACTGAATGCAGAGGAATCTTTGGCTAAAGTCAATGCCAGCGGAAAATTTAAGAAGCCTGTTGCGACTGAAATAGAACCTCTTGGGGCGTTTTATGAAGCTGAAGAGTATCACCGCGATTATTTCACAAATAATCCTAATCAGCCATATTGTCGGGCGATAATATCACCCAAGGTCGCGCATTTTCTGAAAAAAAACAAAGACAAGGTAACTGCCAGGTGAGCCGAATATATTAACCGCCATAAATTGGATCATTTAACTGACTATCTGAGTTCCAAATTCTTTTTAGGGGGAAAGGGTAAATATTCACTTTGATGTATAAATTAAATTTGTTAAAATTAACCAAACAAGTAAATTTTTGATTCGCTTGATTAATGATTGCCAACCTAGGAGAGAGACATGAATAAACGTGTGTTTATCGGTTTTCTGGTTGTGGTGGTCGCCCTTTTAGCTGGTTGGATTTATTACGTTAACTTACAGGTTCAGCAGCCAGTTCCGCTGCAAAAGATCAGCGTGGATTGGTGGGGATCAGGCCACGCGGATATAACCTCTGAATCCTTTACCCATTGGAATGAAGATGAACCTCCTCAAGTACCGCCAACCTGCGCTAAATGCCATAGCGGCAATGGCTTTATTGATTATATCGGGCAGGACGGCAGCCAGGAATTTTCTGTGGATCGACCAGCAGCGGTTGAATCTGTCGTATCCTGTGCGGTCTGCCATAGTGAAACAGCGGACGCTCTGAACCTGGTGAAATTCCCCTCCGGGGCCGAAATTAATTTTGATCAAGGTGATGCACTTTGCGGTACATGCCACAGCGGTTTGACTGCCGGCTCAAGAGTGGATTCAACGGCAAGCGGTTTTGCTGACGATGATTTAGTCCCCGATGCGAGTTTCATAACGCCGCATTATTATTACGCAGCAGAAACCTTGTTGGGTGGTGAAGCCAAGGGTGGTTATGAATATCCGAATAAGACCTATGTTGGCCGTTTTAATCACGCGAATGGCGTGCAGACATGCACCCAATGCCACAACCCCCACTCAACCAGGATTAATCAAAACCCAGCGGATCTGAGTGCAAACCTCTGTGCTGCCTGCCATTCCAATGTCACCGAATTTAAGGATTATCGCGATATTACTGTTTCTGGTGTGGATTATGATACGGACGGCAAGGTTGAGGGTGTTTTTCATGAAATAGAAGGGCTGCGGAATATGCTCATGCAGTCGATGCAGGATTATACGGAGGCCAAACTCGGGGTTGGGATTGGTTATGCGGATGATTTTCCGTATCTGTTCAATGACACTAACAAAGACAGAACGCTTACAGAAGATGAGGCGGTTTTTGCGAATACTTATGAGGCGTTCACTCCTCGATTATTGCGGGCAGCTTTTAATTACCAGTTCAGCTTAAAAGAACCTGCGGGTTATGTCCATAACGGGAAATATGTCTTGCAGCTGCTTTATGATTCGATCATGGATATTTCAACTGCTGCCGGAAATCCTGTAGCGGGTTTAATAAGGCCTTCGGAAGAAGATTAATATCATTCCTGAAAAAGGATGTGCCTATGAATAAGCAAACTACCCGCGCTCTCGCTTTGATCTTCTATATACTGGTGATCTTCCTTCCGCTCCTTGTGTTTTTTCTTTTTCCGAAGCCGTCTGGAAGGGAATTTTGGCGGGATTTTTCGGTGATGCTGGGTTTTGTCGGGCTGTCGATGGCTGGAATGCAATTCATTCCGACGGCAAGGCTGAAAATATTTGCCGATGTTTTTGATATGGATAATATTTATTCAGCCCATCATATGGTATCCATCTTGTCAGTCGCGCTGGTATTTGCCCATCCAGTTATTCTTTTGATCAACAATCCTTATACACTCCTTCTTCTCAATCCTTTTACCGCTCCCTGGCGTGCCCAGGCAGGCTTAATTGGATTGGCTTCACTGGTGTTGATCGCCATCACTTCTGTTTTGCGTAAAGAGATCAAGATCAGCTATGATGGCTGGCATCTGATCCATGACATATTAGCTGCTGCAATTGCTGTGTTTGCCTTAATCCATATTTTTAAGGTTAATTACTATATTTCATATCCTGCCATGAAATGGGCGTGGATACTTGAAGCTGTTATCTGGGTGGGGATGACCATCTATTCTCGGTTTATTAAACCCACGCAGATCATGAAAAAACCATTTACAGTAAAGCAGATCATAGAAGAAACCAAAGATACCTGGACCATGGTTTTAACACCCAAAGGGCATCCGGGATTGGATTTCTCACCTGGTCAGGTTGCCTGGATCAATATCAACTCCTCACCCTTTACCTTGAATAAAAATCCTTTTTCAATTTCAGGAAGCGCCCATAATAAAGGAGAACTTCGTTTTTCTATCAAGAATTTGGGGGACTTTACTTCATCAATAGGAAAACTTGTGGGTGGGGAAACAGTCTACGTAGACGGCCCTTATGGCAGTTTTTCTCTGGATGATCAGAAAACCAGGAAGGGTTTGGTCTTGCTGGCAGGTGGTATCGGAATTGCACCGATCATGAGCATTCTTCATACACTGTCAGAACAAGGTGATCCGCGCCCGGTTTTTCTTTTTTATGGAAATCCCAATGAAGAAAATATTATTTTTAAAAATGAGTTGGATCAGCTTGATCAGTGTATGAATTTGACAATTGTCCATGTGCTGGAAAAACCTTCAGATCCCGAAAGATATCTCCGCGGATTCATTTCCAGGCAAATTCTGGATGATCAACTTCCTCCGAATCGAAAAGAACTATTCTATTTTGTTTGTGGTCCCCTTCCGATGATCAAGGCCATGGATGCTCACTTTAAGGCTTTGGGAATTCCTCGCGATCAAATCAACACAGAAAAATATGAAATGGCTTGATTCTTCTTTATTACAAGGATGAACTTCGGGATTTCCCGTTTTGTAATACCTTTAGCAGTATTTACTAATGAGAATTGGAGAGTTTCCCATTTATGAACTTTAATGATTATCTTGGATTGATTGGTTTTTCCGGTTTATCGCTGGGGTTGGGATTCAATGTTATTGGTTTATTTATGGGCAGTTTTTATTTGGTAAAGAGGGAAGCTACCTTTTTTTGGATATATCAATTAATCCTCATCATCCAGTTTTGTTGTTTGTTTCTGGCAGTATTTTCATTAGGCGGTTTATTGCTGAATAATGCCTTTGAATACCCTATCGTATTTGATTCGGTAGAAAGGGCTATGCCGTGGTTTCAAAAACTTAGCGGGCTTTGGTCTGGTCAATCCAGTTCACTCTTGTTCTGGAGTTTTATTTTATCTGGTCTGCTGTTGTTGATATCAGCGAAAACAAGAAAAATGATTGATGACCATTTCTCAACCATTGCTTCACTGATCCTTGGAATTGCTCTTATCTTTTTTCTCGCACCGGTTCTAATCCTGTCCAATCCATTTGAGAAACTCTGGCAATTGACTGACCAAACAACTCTTGCATCTGTTTTTGCACCTGCAGGTGCTGGTTTAATTGTTCCGATGGATGGGATTGGAATGAATCCAAGCCTTAGGCATGTCGCCATGTTGCTTCACCCCCCATTCTTATATTTCGGATTGGTTGGCTTTTTTGTCCCTTATGCAATAATTCTCGCGGCTTTAATTATGGGTGACAGGCAAATAAAATGGATTAGATTATTAATGCCTGTTAGCCTGGCTTCCTGGAGTTTTTTGACACTGGGGATGGTCCTGGGATCCTGGTGGGCATATACGATCCTGGGTTGGGGCGGTTATTGGGGCTGGGATGCTGTTGAGATCGCTGGCTTGCTTCCCTGGTTGCTTTCATTTGGTTTGATCCATTCTTTAAAAATGCAAATTGCTGGAAAGAATTTCCTAAGCTGGATTGTGGTTTTTTCAGGCTTGATCTTTTTTTCAATTCTTTCGGGCATATTGATCACTCGTTCTGGAATTTTGGAATCCGTGCACGCATATTCAGCTGGAGTGATGGGTCCAGTACTAACGATATTTATTGTGCTTAATGTGCTTATCTTTTTATTTTTTGTTATCAACCGCTTTCATTTGTATAAAGTTTACGCCACGCAAACCAGGTTAACCTTTTCAGACCTGCTGATATATATTTTTAATTATTTGATCCTGGCGCTTGTATTGTTATTATTTATCGGACAGACATTCCCATTAAGTTCGGAGCTGATCACGGGGATGCAAATTAGCTGGACTGCTGAACAATATGAGCTTTGTTCTTTTCCATTCTTACTCTTATTGTTGCTTGTTACGGCTTTGTGTCCACTATCTGCGTACTTTGAAAGGCATAAAAAGACCTTCTTGAGGAAACTTTTATTAACCTTGGCAGTTTCTTTAATCATCACATTATTACTGATTTTTAAGAAAAGGGTTTCATTTAGTAGCGGTTTAGGATTTTTTGGGGTGGTTTTTTTGATTATCACTTGGACTGGGTTTTTTTTCTCAAAAAGTTTTATTATTCATGACCAAAATACAAACGATTCCCCAAAAAAATGGCTGCGTTCAGGTTTTGGTTCTATTGTCATTCACATCGGATTGGGATTGATGGCTTTCGGGATCATGGGTCAGGAAGCCTTATCAGAGTCTTATGAAGTTAAAATGTCCGAAAATGAGCTAATAAAAGTAGGTGGGATTGAAATAGTTTTAAAGGAAAGCAGACAGGGAGTATTACCTGAAGGCACTACATATTCGGAGGCAGATTTTTTAATAGAAGAAGAAGGGAGAGATGAATTTATTTTGACGCCCGACCTTGAGTATTATTCGAAAATGGAAATGCTGTATGCCCGACCGGCAATTTCATCTAACTTATTGCGTGATATTCAGATCATTCTGGTTAATTGGAAAGATGAACAAAATGGCCAATTTGGAGTCCACATCTCAAATACACCATTTATGATCTGGATTTGGATCGGTGGTTTCCTGATGTCATTGGGAGGGATCTTTACCCTTTGCCGACTTTGGATATTGAAAAAAATTATTGCTGACAAAAAATCTTTTTTACCCAGTAATTTTTGAGAAGTTATTGTTTGGTGTCTTTGATACAAAAGGAATTAGCACAAAGCCAATTAATAAAGGCGTCCAAAATGAAATGAACCGGTATACCAGAACAACTATTGTTGCGGCTTGAAGCGGAACACCAAGGTTGGTATATAGACCGATCATCGTGGTTTCAATCACGCCTATCCCACCTGGGATGATAAAAGCCATCTTTCCGAAAAGGATAGGCAGCCCGTAACCTGTAATCAATATATCCAACGGGATTGCTATCCCTGCGCCTCGAAAAATAAAATAGATCGTGGTCATATCAAAAAGTATGTTTATCCCTGCACCAATCAATGGATCTTTCCATCCACCAGCCAGCAATGTATCCCAAGTATTAAAAAGCCGGTCAAATTCGTGATTGATTACTTTTTGGTCGATAGTCTTTCTCAAGAGTTTAAAAACTTTTGAAACGACTTGATAACCAAAAACCTTGGACTTTTCTCTATATTTAATGGCAAAGAATAAAGCAGTGGATACGATTAGCAAAAGAAAAGTAATAAACGCAAATGATGTGATCTGCAAAGTAGTCAGATCGTGTTTAAAAAAGAGTTGAACAACACCAACCAGGGAGACCGCCAGTAAGACCAGATCGATCAGTAATGGCGGCATAGTTGCTGAAAGTGACGCCCCCTGATTTCCACCTCCGCTTGCTTTCACCCACCTGAATGTTGCCGCGGCGGCGCCAAACATGCCACCTGCCACCAATCCGATTGAGGTGCTGGATAAGGTGATCATCATTCCGCGAAAGATCGAGATATATCGATGGGCGGATTTAACCAGCGCCTTGATCATATATCCACTCCCTAAATAACTTGATATCTGGGCTATCAATGCCAAACCCACTGCCCAGAATTTCAGAGATCGGACAACCACCATATTTTTCTGGAGTGAGGCTATTTGGGGGATAACGAAATAGATCGCCAGGCCAATAATTATTATTATTGAAAAATTCTTTAAAATTATGGAAAAAAAACCCGGTATTGGGGCAGTTGGCTGTGGATTTTGATCCAGCTCGGTATCGTTTTTATGCATAGACATCAAATTCTAATCGAATAATTGAAGTCTTCAAGTTGTCTGATAATAAGAAGATTACCAAGAGATTTTTTTCGGGATCTAAAAGCAAGTATAAATGATCGTTATTCAAAGAATCTTTTAATTATTACCACAAGAAGGATTATATGCCCTTCTAAAAATGTATTCCATGATTAATAAAAAAGCCCTTGAAAAAGGGCTTTGTCAGAAAAAGAATTTTAAAATTATTAAATATGGGTTTCACTTACTTTTCGGTAATGATATCCATAGACGCTGAAGGTGATTGCCAGAGGGAATAACCGCGGTTTTTTAAACAACGTCCAGAATACCAACCCCCAATATTGTTTTCTCTCTTTTCCGAAAACACCCAATTTAAAAACTGAGTGGATGAAGGCGTTGATATTTTGCCAGATCTTACCAATCGAGACATCTGGTTTTATCTTTGGCATCTGGTAGTGGGTAAGAAATGTCTTTACTCTTTGATAATATACTTCTGGTGAATAGATATGTCTTATTAGCTTTCTATATCTTTCGGATAAAAGGTTCATATTCATTTTAGGAATGATATTTGTGGAACCAGCTACATTATCGCCTGAAAAGCCGGCTATGATCCGGCCAGCTTTTTGCAGGCGTTCATATAATTTTGTTCCCAAAGGTGCCTGAAGGATGCCAACCATTGCGGTTACGATGCCTGTATTTTGGATGAATTCCACCAGGCGCTGGAAGGTTTGCGGTGAATCATTGTCAAAACCGACAATGAATCCGCCCTGCACCTGCATACCTGCAGTTTGGATCTTTCGGACATCTGCTGCCAGGTCACGATTCTTATTTTGAAATTTACTGCATTCAGCCAAATTACTTTCGTCCGGAGTCTCAATGCCAATGAACACCTGATTAAACCCAGCAGATACCATGCGTTCCATCAAGTTATTGTCGTCAGCCAGATTGATGGATACTTCAGTATTGAACGTGATACCTGATTTATTCTTACGCCATTCAATCAAGGCAGGCAGCAAATCTTCTCTGAGTATCTTTTTATTTCCAATCAGATTGTCGTCAACAAAAAAGACGCTGCTGCGCCAACCACGTTCATAAAGTCCGTCCAATTCGACGAGAATTTGATCGGCGGTTTTCAATCGCATTTTGTGACCCAGCATCGATGTGATATTGCAGAATTCGCAGTTGAATGGACAACCTCGCGAATATTGTAGATTGAGGGTAGCGTAGTTATTGAAATTGATCAAATCCCACATGGGGGGCGGGGTTTCCTTTAGGTCAGCAAATTCTTTGGTTGAATAAAGGGATTTTGCCCGGCCTTTGGAAAGATCATCTAAAAATAATGGAAGCGTGATTTCCGCTTCATTCAGAACCAAGTGGTCAATTCCATTAAAGGCATCAGGTTCGGTGGTAAACAAAGGCCCGCCGCATACAGTCTTTAAATGAACTTCGCTGCAAAGCTTAAGTACTTCTGCGACCGATTCTCTCTGGACGGTCATCGCACTGATAAATGCGTAATCTGCCCAGATCAGGTCTTTCTGAATTAGAGGCATTACATTCATATCAATTAACTTGAGATGCCATTCCTCAGGAAGCATATTGGCTATCGTCATCAATCCAAGTGGCGGCGACGAAGCTTTTTTATGAATGAATTTGAGGGCATGCTTGAAACTCCAGAAGGTATCTGGGAATTTTGGATAAATAAGTAAGATATTCAAAGTTTTTCCTTCTTTTGTGATCCTTAAATGTTGCTTGTAAAATGTATAACACCGCTTTGGATTATTAGTTTTTATAAAACACAAAATCTAGAAGTTGAATGGAAAAAACCATTTATCAAAAATCGTCATGCAGAATAATAAGGGATCTTCATGAACTTGTGATTTTTGTTAGTTGATTAAAATCCATTCCGGTTGGCTCGTGAAAATTCCTGAGGTTAGAGTGCCCTGCAGCGGCCAGAAGATGATCAAAAATCTCTGACTGGATGGCTTCATATTCTTCCCATTTGGTTGTCTTTGTGAATACAAAATTTTTGATTGGAAGGCCTGCAATAACTTCATATTGAGAAAATGAAATCTGATATCAATCTGATTCTTTTGAAAGGTAATTAAAAAGAAAGAACACTGGAAAGCAATTTTCCCAATGTTCTTGTTTGATTTTAAATTAAAGGATATTGACGTCTTCAGCCTGGGGGCCTTTTGCGCCTTGGGTTACTGTGAATTCGACCTTCTGGCCTTCTTCCAGATTGCGATACCCGGTGGCATTAATGGCTTTGAAGTGAACGAAGACATCGGGGCCGTTTTCGCGGCTGATGAAACCGTATCCTTTAGCGCCATTGAACCACTTTACTGTTCCTTGTTCTCGCTCGGACATGATTTGTTACTCCTTTCGTAATATTACTTGTTGATCTCGAGAGTTCCAAATCTAAACAGTCAATCTGTTTGCCAGAACTTGTCAACTT
>CAZBNE010000007.1:0-44122 GCA_964493155.1 uncultured Pelolinea sp. | reverse complement strand
TGGCACTCCCATTACCATATGGCAATGGTTCTGATCCCTTTTTTGGTTTATGCTTTGGTAAACAAATACATACCTGAAAAAATAATATTTTTATGGGAGATTGTGACGCCAATTGCCTTATTTGGTATGCTGATCATCGACGTATTATTCCTTGTGTTAATGAAAATTAATACCATAAGCTATAATGGAATAGTAATTGCTTTTTCAGGATTCATTCTAAATCTGGTGATTTTAATAAATACATTGCATTTTCTAAATTATGGCAACCAGAAACACTGTCAGACTCCAGATGAATCTACTATTATTCCATAGTACAACCAACCAGTTGATCAATATTGATGGTTGAAGCTTAATTACAAAATATTCTTGACAAAACCCTTACAATAACCTGCCAAGTTCATTTGTCTGGTTCATTTCGCGAGAAAAATTATATGGCCAACAGGAATTGCTAAGAAAATCGACTTGAACTGCCTGAAGGACTCGCCGAACTCATAATAAAAAAGTTTACGAAAACCCCTGAAATTTTGATCAAAAGGGCAGCTATGAAATGAAGGGTCCAAGATTCGAATCATTTTTGGCACATGACGGACAAACCTTTATAAAGTAAATATTCGAATATTTCGAGAGATTTTATATGATCAGCCAGGATGCCAGCCAGAAGATGACCATGCCGGCGCTGATGGTCCACAGTGCGCTTTTGGTCTTCCAGGCGATGAGGATGGCAGCGACGCCGGCGATCAGGCGCGGGTTAAGGGGTAGAAGCGTAAAGCTGCCGTCGCTCAGCAGGATCTCGGGGATGAAAATAGCAGTCAGTACTGCCACCGGCACAAAACGCAGCGCGCGCGTGATCAATTCCGGCGGCTGCCAGCGTTCCAGCAGCAGCACAAAAGACAGGCGCAATCCAAAAGTGAGCAGGCCGAGGCAGAGCATGACAAGCCAGAGAGTGCTCATTTCTTTTCACTCCACAGACCGACGCCAATGCCCACCAATGCCGAGGCGATCAGCCCCAGCTTGTAAGGCAGATTCCATGTCACTAAAGCGGTAACGCCTGCGCTCAATGCGGAAAGCAGGGAAGGGCGGTCCTTGATAGCCGGCACGGCAATGGCGATGAAGGTCAGCGCCAGCGTAAGATCCAAGCCCCACTCGGGCGGCACCTGCGTGCCGAGAAAGAGCCCGGCGGCTGTGCTGACCTGCCAGCAGGCCCACAGTGCCAAACCAGCGCCCAGAAAGAACCAGTGTTTGTAAGTAATCGCTTCATCATCGCGGTAGCGCATGATGGCTACCGCATAGGCTTCATCGGTAAGCAGATAGGACAGCACCGCTTTCCATAAGGTAGATAAATGCCGGGTATAAGGCGCGATGGAAGCGCTGTAAAGCGCGTGGCGCAGGTTGATGACAAACCCGGTCAGGATCATCATGATGGCGGGCGTGCCCAACTCGAACAGCTGTACCAGCATAAACTGCGACGAACCCGCGAACACCACCGCTGACATAGCCTGCGCGTCAACATAGGGAAGCGCGGCGCTGGCTGCCAGAACACCATAGATCATGCCGAAGGGGGCTACCCCCAGCAGGATGGGAAGTTCGGCTCGTATGCCGCGCAGGAATTCGTTTCTTGTAAAAGACTGACTGGCTGCCATGAAGACCTAATTATAAAAGTGAATCCAAATTATGGCAGAAATTATGGAATATTCGTTCCTTAATTACCGTTAAAACGATGCCGCAGGAAGAACTGCCAAGAGAACCTACTGAGGATTTCTGCTGGCAAGGGGCAGATCAATACAGGTATTCAGGTGGTTTCAACTGGCAGGACAAAAAAGCCCTTCCAGGATCGGAAGGGCTTTGACGAAAAGGAGGATACTATCGAAAGCTTTTTACTTTATCCATGAACTCTTTGACGCGGCTTTGGTCGACATGATTTTCAAATTTGCCGTCAATCTTGAAGGTGGTACCTACAACTGCTCCGTCAGCGATGCTGAGCTGTTCCTTGACATTGGTCAGTCTCATGCCGGTATTGGCGAACACAACGGTATTCGGCACGGCATCCTTGACTTGCTTAAGGGTGGATGCGTCAGTCTCAACGCCTGCGGTCAGGCCGGAAACACACAGGGCGTCCGGGCGGTGATTGAAAACCGTGGATTTGGCGATGGAGACAATATCGCGGGTTTGCAGGTAAACTGCTGCTTCGGGGACGATATTGAAGAGCAATTTGACATCGGTCGCGCTGATAGCGCGCTGGTGGCGGACCACCTCTCCGGCGTTGGTATTCCACAGGCCGAAGTCAGATGCGTAAACACCCGAGAAGATCTCGCGTACGAATTTGGCGCCGGTTGAGACAGCCAGGTCAAGCGAGCAGGCAGGATCCCAAAGCACATTAACGCCGAAGGGGATGCGAATCTCGGGCATCAGCTCGCCGATGACACGTGCCATGGCCGCTACGGTAACGGTCTCGACTTTGGTCAGGTAGGGCATGCTGAATTCATTGGAAAACATGACGGCATCCACACCACCGTTCTGGAGGGCAAGGAAATCTTTTCTCGCCCAGTCAATAACATCCTTCATCCCGGTCTGCGGATTGTAATAAGGATCACCTGGAAGGGGATTCAGGTGGCACATTGCGATGATGGGTTTATTTACGCCGAGTACTTCTTCTGTCCAATATGCTGTCATATTCATACCTCTGCTTTTTTAATTTTATCGAAATTAATCATACACGATTCATACAATAAATGAGAAATTCATAACAGAGAAGAAATCGTTCATAAGAATAATAATCAAAAACGAACAAAATCTTGAATCGATTTGAATGATTTGATGCATTATAGCATTAATTCTTTAAGCTTCAATCGATTTTTTATGAGGCTTATTGAAGGAGGAGAACGGTACCTCAAGTATTTGATAAAATTAAGGATTCGATCAGCTTGCTAATGGATTCACCAACGCCGTCGATCGATCTCAACCCGGCAAGCCCCATTTTCTGATAGACCAATCCCAGGTTCTGCTCCAGATCTTCCAGCACCCACGCAGCATTACGGTATGTCCAGATCCTTGATGCGGGAGCATTTTCCAGTTCCAGTGAGTAAGCCATATTTGCCAGCATTTCCGCGGCGCGTTTGTTCAGAGAACGCTTTTCACCCGGGATGAGCGGTCGGGGCTGACGATCGGATATCCCGTGGCGAGCGCAGATTTCACGTACCTCTCTGCTAACCTTAAGCCAGGCGCCTCCGCTTGGAGCATAACTGTCTAGGGGATAAAGTCCCTGATAAAGGGAGACCAGGTCAGGAAACCTGGTTTGCAGGACTTCAAAAAAATATTGTTTTTGCTGGTCAGCAAGAGTGAGGGAGGATGCCAGAACAAATTTCCCGCCGTGGTCCGCCGTAGTTTTGATGACCAGATCAAGGTTCTCTGTTGTATCGCACAGACCTGGCAGGATCGGCATGCAGCAGATGCCTGTGCGAATGCCGGCTTTATCCAGGATTTCCATCGCCTCAAAGCGCTTTTCAGGGGAGGGCGCCAGATTCTCCAGAGAGCTGATCTGCGCGGCATGTGGCGATCTGGCAGTATGGATGACACTGAAGGCCACTGTGGCATGTGTTTTTCGATTGATCTCCTGCAGCAGATCCAGATCACGGAGAACGAAAGGGGACCGCTCAAGAATGAAGACCGGAAAATCCATCTCAAGGCAGACCTGCAGCATTTTCCGTGTGATCTGGAACCTTTTTTCAGCAGGCTGATAATCGCCCAGCATAACCGTGTCTTTTGACACTTTCGATAATGATCTACGCAACAGGTCAGGAGCATTTTGTTTGACATTGATGACATAAGGGAAATCCCGTATGTCATCATAGGGTGCATATTTTTCCTCGCGGCAATAGCAGAACTCGCAGCCGTGCTGGCAGCCGATGTAAGGATGGGCTGTATAGCGCGTCCAAAACCAGTGATCCGGACGTTTGTGCTTGTTAAGCACCTGTTTGGGAAGGTATGGCACAAAAACTGTTTTTCTGCCCATTATTTCTTATAAAATGCAGTTGTCATGATTTCCGGAAGAAAATTTTGCGCCTTGCGGAGGATCACAGATGAGATCTTGCGTCCCCGGTTGGCATCAAGGAATTTGAAAAGCACTTCCGGATAAAAGCGGCCAAGTGTTTTTAGCGCCCAGCCCACACCTTTGGCTGCATCAATCTGCTGCTCAGACAGCATGGGTTCATAGAATTGTAGAAGTTTGATCGCCTTTGGAGTCAAAACCAGAGCGCCTCTGGCGCGTTTTGCCCACAGGTGACCCGCGACTCCCACTGAACGTCGCACCCAATGGTTCTGATCGATCTGCCAGGAAGAAAAGGCTGTCAAAGCTTTTTCGAATTCATTTACCAGCGCCTGTCCGAGAACGCGTTCGCCAAAACAATCGCAGGCGAACCAGGCATCCGCCTGGATAATGAAACCGCGAGTCAGATCCAATACTCTGGGCATTTCCCGAGGAAGACGCTGCCGAAGTACCGATGCAATGACAGTCCAACCACCGATGCTGGCATGAGCTGCGATCTCTTTAAGAAAGGGATCCAACTTATTTTCAGGACAATCTGATAATCCCTCACCGATCAGGTCCAGGAGACGAAAAGGAGTCCTTTCTGCCAGGACCGCTGCAAGTCGTGAATATGCTTCTGAGGCCGGACGGGAGGTTACTTCGCTGACCAATTGTGAACTGAATTCGCGGGCCTGATCTGAATGATTGATGGGCATGGTTCAATTATATAAAAAAAGCGCCGGAGAAAGATCCGGCGGTTTATTCCTACACAATTGTTTGTGGTGTTTGGGGTTTACCCTTAGGTTTTAGATTGACGATTGAAATACCTGAAAGGATCAGCAGCGCGCCCAACAAGGAAAGAAGATGAAAAGGTTCACCCAGAAAGATAATACCGAGCAGCAGCCCGACAATGGGCGGAATATAGGTGACCATTGAAAGGCGGGTGGGACCCAGGCGGTGCAGCAGGCTGAAATAAATGATGTATGCCAGGGCTGAGCCCAGAAGCCCAAGCCACAGCAGCGCCAGCCAGGTCATGGGGAGTTTCGGCAAAATGACCTGCTTTTCAATCAGAAAGGTTAATGGCCAGATCATGAGAGTGCTCATGGTAAACTGCAGGAAGGTCTGTAAGGGCGGATTGAGGCCGTTGATTCTCTTGCGGGCAAAGATGGTGGCAGTGGCGTAGCACAGTGTGGCGCCTAAAATTGCTATCTGCCCGAGCACATTAGCCGACCAGCCTTCATCGAGTGCCGGTAAAAACATGAACACCACACCCAGAAAACCGGTTGTCAAACCTGCCAGTTTGGGAAGGGAAATTTTGTCATCGCTAATCACCAGCGGCGCAATGATGATGGTCCACAGAGGCATGGTGGCGTTCAGGATGGAGGCGATGCCTGAGTCAACATGAATTTCCGCCCAGGAAAAAAGAAGCCAGGGAATGGTGACATTCACCAGTCCAAGGACAAAAAAGGCCGGGATATAAGGTTTGATCTCTGACCAGGGCAGGCGCGAATTTCGGTCGAACAGGAAAAAAACGACCATACCCAGCGCCGCGAATAGAGAGCGAAAACCGACCAGGACGAACGGGCTGACTTCCTGGATAGCAACCTTGATCCACAGAAAAGAAGTGCCCCAGATCAGGCCGACGAAGATGAACAGCAGCGAGTTTTTTGTTTTCATTTTTTAATTTGGTCCAATGGATAAGCGCGAGAGAATTTAACCATAAGCTTGATCCCGGGAACCAGGATCGCCAGTGCGCAGAAAAAGAGCAGAAAGTGAACATTCCCGGCAGGCAGCAGCAAAAAACTGACAATCCCAGCCAGGAACGCTCCCAGCGCATAATAAAAGAAGCGTTTGAGCGGAATAAAATAAGCTGCTGCCAGGCACAGCAGCGCCATGATCGTACCTGCGATCAGGTTGCCGAAATCTCCGCCGAATGGCAGGGGATTGGCGCTGCGCAGCCCCAGCATGTCCTCCAAAACTGTAGCGTTCAGCAGCAGCAGCATCATCACCAGGCCAGCCGCCACTGCCAGGTTCCAGTTGCGAATTTTCTTCTCGCCGCCGAATTGGTCAATCCCCAAGCGGGAGATGGTGACCTGGGTTTTCATAGAGGTGAGCAGGATGATCGGGATATAGGTAAACAGTGAAGTGAGCCGATTCTGATTTAACAGATCGAAACCGAAATTGAGCAGAACCGCGCCAGTAATAATTTCAATAATACCGTCCTGATGAAAAATGCGCCTTAATTCTTCGCGTGCGGGTAAAAGATTGTTCTTTTCAGACATCATAGCTCCGTTCAAATATGGAATGATTGAATGGGCAATTATATCCACAAAATGGACGGTGAGTACTATCAACCACGACGACTCCGGCGTAAAAACTGCCCCTTGAGCCTGCCGAAGGGATGGTTCTTGTTCAACAGACGGAATGAAAATTCACATGGTTAAATGCCTGGACTATAGTCAATGTCATGACGTTTTTATCATTTATCCTGGCCGTCAGTTCAAATCCAACCTTTTTTGGGATGGAACGGAGTTTGGATTCATAATGATGAATATTTCGTCACTCTGGACGAAGTGAAGGGACCCGTAAGAGGATATGGAAATGACAGGTCTCTAAAGTGGTTCTTGTCATGCAAGTACATTCCGCAACCTCTTCACCGGATTCATATTACTTTAATAGAAGAAAAGGTCAGGTTAAACGCATCTAATCAGCGGATTGAGTTATTCTGGATTAAAATTCAGGCGCGGTCAGGTTAATCTCGCCTGCCGCAAATTAATTAACAGGTGATGCATGCCAGATTCGGCACGTAAAAAAGAGTATCTAAGTATTGCGCTTGGCGTGGTATTGTTGGGCACTGGTCCGATTTTTGTCAAATCATTGCACGCTAACGGCATTCTGGTTGGATTCCTGCGCATGGCTTTCGGCGGAGTGATGCTGACCATACCGGCTGCTTTAAGCTGGAAGAAGAAGCCGCTGAAGTTAGGTGAAAAAGGCAGCCAATGGTGGGCACTACTGGGCAGCCTTACTTATGCGCTCAACCTTGCTTTGTGGTGCACCGCCCTGAATTTCACCACTGCGTCTGCGGTAACACTGCTGGATACAACAGCCCCGGTATGGGTAGGTTTATTTGCCTGGCTGTTCATGGGCAAAAAAAATAGCACCTGGTACTGGGTGGGTCTGGCAGTGACGCTGATCGGTGCGGCAATGACGGTTGGTTTCACTTCGCTTGGCATTGGCAATGCACAGTTTAAAGGAAACATGATCGCGCTGGTATCAGGATTGACCTATGCGGCTTACATTATTTTTACCCAGCGCGCGCGTTGTGCGATGAGCACCATCTCGTATTCCTGGCTAGTTGCGGTGGTGGGAGCAGCCGCCTTGTTCATCGTCAGTTTAATGAGCGGCCTGCTTGCTGAACCGCTGCCATTAAGTTCCTATATTCTTATCGCCCTGATGGCTTTTATATCGCAGGTTGTCGCCTGGCTACTGGTGAACCACGCGCTGGGTGTGCTGCCGCCCGCGGCGGGTTCGGTGGCTCTGGTCGGCCAGCCGATCGTCACCACACTGCTTGGGGCGCTTCTCATAAATGAAACGATCTCCTGGCTGCAAGCGCTGGGCGGAGCAATCTGCCTGGGAGGCATCCTGCTGGTCCAGTTCTCTTCTGCCAGTGACACAGCGAATCCCGCAGATGTGATCATCACTGAATGACCGGGCGGGAGATTTCTGCTTTCTCAGATCAGGCTTTCTTTGAAAGGACAGAAAGGTAGATTAGAATCACGGAATTGAATAAGACCGATGCTCTTCCGCTTCGACTCTTTTTTATTGTTATTTTGACAGCTTTGCTCCTGTGCCTGTCAGGCTGCAGCAGCCCTGCGCAAGAAATTTTGCCTTTGCCTGATCCAGGCGTAAATGTCGAAATATTCACGCCTACACCCACACAAACACCAATCTCCACGCCAACCCTGACGCCGACAATCAATCCTTTGATGACCATGAGCCCCACGCTGACGCCTTCGCCGACTCCGGACCTGTACAGTGATATGTATATTGACGCGCTTATCAACCGAAGCTATGGCGGCGGCGTTCTTGAAGATCTGGGTGAATTGCCAGCTTCATCAACAAAGTTCGACCGCAGGCTTTTTCGTTTCCGAAGTGAGGGCTTGAGCATGTTCGGTTTCATTAATATTCCCAAAGGAAAGGGTCCCTTTCCTGTGATCTTCATGTTCCATGGGCACGTTGATCCGCAGGAATATGCCACTCTCGATTACTCCGTACGCTACGCAGACGCGCTGGCTGAAGAGGGGTATATCATCCTTCACCCCAATTTGCGCGGTTACGCGCCTTCGCCCCCCGCAGATAATTCACTCGGGATCGGAGATACGATCGATGCGCTCAATCTGGTCGCTCTCGTCCGCCAGCAGGCTGGTTCAGACGGGCTGTTGAAAAGTGCGGACAAGGAGCATGTTGGCTTATGGGGGCACAGTATGGGCGGCGGGATCGTCCTGCGCGTACTGGTCATTGACCGGGATATCGATGCCGCGTTAATTTATGCTTCCATCCACGCGGATGAGCGCGAAAACCTCGCCCATTTTGAAGAGGACGGGCGCGGGTATGACAAGCCGAACGCATCTGCTGAAGCATTGGCGAGGCTTTCCCCGCTGGACTATCTTGACAGGATCAGCGCACCTTTGAGCATCCATCATGGCGATAAGGATACGGTAGTACCTGCAGAGTGGTCCGATTTTTTATGTAAACGTCTGGCTGAGCTTGGAAAAACTGTAGATTGCATAACTTATCCCGACCAGGCGCACACTTTCCAAAACAACGGGGACACCCGCTTTATTGCCAATGCTAACGAATTTTTTAACGAATATTTAAGCCGGTGAAAATAGCGACATATATAATAAGAGAAATGAAAGAGGTGTGTGATGGGCAAAAAAGATCCAGCTGAAGAAAAAGACGATACGAGCCTGCTTGAAGAGGAAGAAAAGAAGTTAAAAAAGGAAAAGAAAATTAAAAAAGAGAAGGAAAAAAAGAAGGACAAAAAAGAAAAGAAAGAAAAAAAGGGGAAGAAAGATAAAAAAGACAAGAAGGATAAGAAAGACAAAAAAGACAAGAAAGATAAGAAAGACAAGAAAAAATAAAGTCTTTTCCTCAGCTCGCAAAGCCTGGCATTACGCTGGGCTTTTTGCAACCAAAAAAGGAAATATTCGTAGATATATTGATTAACCATTTTTGGTTTTTGAACGAATGGTCTGGAGGAAAAATGCCTGAAGAAAAGCAATATGACGAAAAAGATGAAAAAGAACTGAAGAAACACGACGAGAAAACAGAGGAAAATGACCTGTTAAGCTCGCTGGCCTGGGCTTTCATACTGATCTGGGCTGGATTGACTTTTCTGGCTTCCAACCTCGGCTGGTTTGAACGCCTGGGTTTGGTGGTGGATTCCAGCTGGGTTTTCCAATCGTTGGAGGACTGGAACAGCTTCGGTGTCTGGAACCTGGTTGCGATGGGCGCCGGTGTGATCTTTCTGATCGAAGCCCTCGCGCGGCTTTTGTTTCCCGCTTACCGCAGGCATGTCATCGGCACTTTTATTATTGCACTGGTATTTTTAAGCCTGGGATTCGGCGGCTGGGTTAACTGGAACTATATCTGGCCTCTTCTCCTCATTGCCGCGGGCGTCAGCGTGCTGGCCTCGGGACTTGGACGGAAGCGCTAGCAGACCTTGAACCACACGAGCGGTATGCGCGAGCCTGTCGCTCTTCTTTTAAAGCCTACCCAGATTTAAGGTTGAAAACTCATACCAACCGTATTTAAGGGGCGTCAGCCAGTCTTCACGGCCAATGCAGCGGAAGTAAGGCGCTTTAAATGCCAGGATGAGGTCATTGATTTTGTAGCGCGGGAATACCGGTGTTGAGACGATCAGGCTGCCCAGTTCAGCGGGGCGCATTTGGTATAAAGGTTTAATCATTCTGCCGATCTGGATCTCAAAAAAGAAGAGATCATAATTTGGCGACCAGGCTCTGTTCTCGTCCAGTTGCTGGCCGAACATACCCTCAGTGGCGCCGTAGATCTCGCGGATGGCAGCCTGCCTGCCATAGATCGCCAGCAGCGGCTCTGCCAGGCGAGTGTTGATTCCAGGAACGCTGCCCAGGGTCATGATGATCGTTTTCCAAATATCTTTTGGATACAGGTGATATTTACGGAATATAAAACGCCCAAACTGCAGTGCGGTGGGAGCCACACCGCCAACCAGGGTCACATTTAATTCCCTGCATTTCTCATAAGCCAGATCAAAGCGGTGTTCCCAGTCGCGCACTGTCTTTCCGCCGCCCAGGGTGTCGATCTCATCCTGCGTGGGGACGGATCGAACGGGGGTTTGCTCGGAAACGAACCTGGTATAGATGCCTGAGCTGTATCCATAATCCAGATCCCGGCTGCCAACCTTGAGCGAACCAACTCGGGAAGGGAAGTTAAGATTAAGGTTCACTCCCGCGAAAATATCGAAGCGCTGTGTGGTTAACGCGTAATTAACAACTGCGCGGCCGGCTGAAACGCGCATTCTCAGATCGGTGGGCGTCATCGGGATGAATTTGTTCTCGTTGGTGGTTGTGCCGCGGGTGATCGCCCAGCCGACAGGTTCTTCATTTAAAAGCAGATCGGTTTCACCCCCCATGACCCGATCGATCAGCGGTTTGTACTCAGAATAATCCAAAACTGGAAAAGCGCTGCAAAAATCTGCATAGGAACCTACCGAACCGGCGCCGTTCTCTTTACCATAGGTAGTCTGGGAATAGATCTTTAATAATCCCTGGAGAACTTCATTTTGTGAATTCTCGGGATCACTGAGGCATGTATGCCAGGGTTCAACCATCGTTTTCATTCTTTCAACACCCGTCTGCAATTCTTTAGGATCCATCAGATTTTCTCCTGATAAAAAGAATACCACCAGTATACAATAGCAAAATTTTTCAACTTACGCTTATTAAAAGGAAATATCCTCGTTTACGAGGATATTCTTTAAAACAGGCAGCAAAGTCATGGTGTCAGGCGTGTTCTTCGGTCATAAGTCAGCAGCTTGTCAATAAAGGCAGACTGATTAACCTGGTATTTTGGCAGGTCGCGCATAACAATGCCGATAATTGTCGCGCCGGTTTTCTGAAATTTTTCCATGACCGCCTGATAAGGATCAGTCTTGGAGTGCCCGGGATGAATGAGCAGGACAACACCATCCACTTTTCCGGCCAGGATGGCTGCTTCAGAATAAAAGAAGGGCGGGCCATGAATGATGATCTTGTCATACCGGGCACTCAGCTGGTTCAGAATATCGCCCATTTTGGGCAGTGTAAAAAGGTTATTTTCAGATCCTGGCAAGATACCAGCTGTGAGCACGGACAAATGACCTGAATTAATAGAATGCATGGCGGCAGAAAGCGGGCGCAGCTCCTGAAGAATATCCACCAAACCAACCCGATTGGGTAATTTAAAAAGTAAGTGCAGCAGCGGCCTTCTCAGATCGGCGTCGACAAGCGCGACCCGCTTGCCATTTTGGGCTACCAGCGCTGCCAGATCAGCTGCGATGGAATTTCCGTTAGAATAGGCGCGCGTGCTGGTTACGAGGATTGACTTGATCGATTTGTTATTGTTCAAATTCTCCATAATCCTTTGCCAATACCCATATCATGCAATCGGGACATTAAGATAGCCCACTTGCCAGGTAACCATTTTTAAAAAAAAGCTAAAGACCTTTTCTGTCTTTACAATTGTGCCAGTTGCGCGGCAAAATCCTCCAATGAATTCTCTCTGATCTCACCAATGCGATCTTTTTCTTCATTTGTCAGGTTGAAAAGTTCTCCGCAATAACCTTGCGAAATGGCAGACGCGGGATTGGAAAGCAGCCGACTGCAAAACTGTTTGTTCACCACAGCGGCGCTGACAATGCGGCTGATTTCGGAATTGACATTTTTATTCAGGTGCTTTGTTGTCTGATTGATATGCCTTAACATGATTAAATCCTTATTTAAATGCAGATTACGCTCTATTAAAATTATTTCCCTATGCCAATGGTAGCGTTGGGCGCTCCAGCGCTGAGGACGAACAGAGCCAAGACAACCACCATAATGACCAGTCTGCCGGCTTTGCTGTTCATTGCGTTAAAGAATCGATTCATTTTTACGGTTAGGTTTTTCATTTCATATCTCCTGTAATATTTCTTTTATTTTCCGATGCCGATGGTAGCATTGGGTGCTCCAGCGCTGAGGACAAAGAGCGCGATCATCAAGACCATGAAAACGGTGCGGGCAGTGCTGCTGCGAAGCCCATTTACAACAAAGGTGATTATTCTGGTCAGTTGTCTCATTGTTTTCTCCACTTTGATTAAATGTTTGACAGTTGAGCCGCGAAATCAGCCAGTGATGTCACATGGATCGAAGCCAGCCTGCTTTTGTCATCGCTGTCGAGCTCAAATCTTTCACCGCTGTACCCGCCGCTGACGGCTTTTAGTGGATCATTTAACAGCATTTGGCGAAAAGCGCTGTTAATGACCGCGGCTGATAGAATGCGGCTATATTCCGGGCTGAATGTCCGTGGTCGCGGGCTGGATGTGGTTTTAAAATCTCTTAACATGCTATTGCTCCTTTACAAAAATTTATGTTATTTTCCAATCCCGATGGTTGCATTTGGGGCGCCGGCGCTGAGGACGAATAAAATGATCGTGATGATCATTATTGCCAGGCGTCCCTTGCTGCTTCTTAAGGCACTTGCAGCAAGTATTAACTCCTTATTTAACTTTTTCATTTTGACCCTCCTTCCTGGTTTGAATTTAACTAAACTGCGGTAAGCTGCCGGGCAAAGTCCGCCAGGCTGCTAGCGCGGATCGTTCCAAGCTTTTCCTTTTCAGTCATGCTCAGTGAAAAACTCTCGCCGGAGTATCCTCCCGAGATAGCCGAAACCGGATCGGCAAGCAGCAATAAACGGAAATGGCTGTTAACTACTGCCGCCGAAAGGATACGGCTTACTTCCTGATTCCTGAAAGGTATTAACGCACTGAAAGAATGATTGGATTTGATCATGGTGATACCTCCTTACAATTATGGCGGGAGCTACCCGGCTTCCATAGCATCCAGAATGTCCCCATACTGATTAATATATCACCGATACTGAACGCAAGCGGGTATCTGAACACCTCCGGCAGCATGAATATATCGCCGAGGAACCACAGCCTGGTTGCAGTTCTTTCAAGCAGGATATCCTTTCCCAATCCGACGCGCTCTCCCAATTGAAGCACCACCGTGCTGCCGGCTGGTAAAAGCCTGGCTGCGTTTTCTGGCATTAATGGCATCAATCCACCATTCAGGCTGATGACCAGCAAGTTGGAAAATAAACCTAATCCCAGCAGCCAGAATCCCGGCAGCCTGCGATTCAACCAGGCAAAAAGCAGAAGTAATGATTGGGATGCAACCAGCGCAACTGGCACCCAATCATCCGGAAATGCGGAACGAGTCGCCGGCAGAGTGAAAGCAAGGAACTGTGGCAAATAGGCAGCCAAAACCATCCAGGTATGCCTGATCTCGGGAGCCTGGTAAGGTTGATGGTTTAATCTGGCGCGAAATAATCCGCAGGTCAGACCCAATCCAACTGCAAGAAGAAGAATCATTTTTTTCCGAGAATCAAATTCCTTTCAATATTGGCCGTACAAAAAAATAACAGTATTAATAACCACTATTAAGATGCTCCGCCCCCTAATATAACGAAGGGGGCAGGGCACCCGGGTGTGAGGTAATGGTTCGGAGGGCGTTGATCCATAACCTCAATGTTCCTAATTAAACCAGAGGGTAGGCTTCAAAAGTGGCTCCATAATCGTGATTAAATTGCTTTTTTGATAAAATCACTCAAATACTTAGCCGGAAGGGCTTACCATGGATCAAAAACTTTCGCGTTTGACCAAATTTATTTATGGATCAGGCGATCTTGGCTTCAGCCTGGTTGGAACAATTATCGGCGCTTATTTCCTCTTCTTTTTAACAGATGTTGTAGGTATTAAGCCGGCGGTTGCGGGCATTGCGATCCTCATTGGGCGCACCTGGGATTACCTGAATGACCCGCTCATCGGCCACCTGTCAGACCGGACTCGATCAAAGTGGGGCCGGCGCCGGCCGTTTCTTTTATTCGGCGCCCTGCCTTTTGCGCTGGCATTTACGCTCATGTGGTACCGCCCACTTTTTGACAGCCAGGTTGAGCTGGCAGTCTATTATGCGGCAGCATATGTCCTGTTTGACGCTGCGGCGACTTTCGTTTATATGCCTTATTTCGCTCTCACCCCGGAACTCACTGAAAATTATGATGAGCGTACTTCCCTGACCTCCTATCGCATGTTTTTTTCCATTCTCGGAAGCCTGATAGCTTTCACTGTTCCCTTAATGATCGTCGGAACTTTCACACCGGAAAATTCCCGCAGGGTGCTGTTGATGGGTGCACTCTTCGGCCTGGTCAGTGCCCTGCCGCTGCTGCTGGTCTTTTTCAATACCAGGGAGCGTGAGGTCTTTGTTGCCCAGGAAAGGCCAAAATTCATTGAATCGCTGAAAGCCGCATTTAAAAACAAACCATTTATTTTCGGCGCGATCATATACCTGCTGACATGGGTTTGCATGGATATTCTACAGGCGATACTGCTGTTCTTCATTAAATACGTGTTATTGCTAGAGGAGATGAGCGATATCATCATGGCACTGATCTTCGTAACTGCCATTATCGCGCTTCCTTTCTGGGAATATGCGTCACGCAGGTTGAACAAACGCATGGCGTATGTATATGGTGTGGCTTTCTGGGCAGTTGCCCAGATCCTGTTGATCACAGTTGGACCGCTGGTTCCGATGCCTTTACTCGTGCTGTTGTGCGTGATGGCAGGCGTCGGCGTCAGCGCGGCGCATGTTCTGCCCTGGGCGATTCTGCCGGATGCGATCGAGTGGGACGAATATCAGACCGGCAAGCGCCATGAGGGTATGTTCTACAGCCTGGTAACCCTCATGGGAAAGATCGCTTCTTCAATTGCCATCCCTCTGACCGCGGTCATGCTGGACGTGACCGGCTATATCCCCAATGCCTTGCAGCAGCCGGGCAGCGCCCTTTTGGGGATACGGCTGATGATGGGCCCGATCCCGGCGATCCTTCTGACCATCAGCATCCTTTTCGCGTTCAAGTACCCGCTGGAAAGAGCGCAATTCTCAAACATCGTCAAGGAACTTGAAGAGCGACGGGAGAATAGTCTGCCATGAATGAGATCTCGATCCGTAAAGTGACCGGCAGGCGCGACCTGCATACATTTTTAACCTTTCCCTGGCGAATTTACAAAGGCGATCAGTTATGGGTGCCGCCCATCCTGGCCGACCGCTACAAGCTGGTTGACCCGCAGCGCGGCGTTTTCTTTCAACGCGGAATGGCAGAATTCTTTATCGCCTGGCGGGATGGAAAGCCGGTTGGCACCATTTGCGCGGCGATCGATTTTAAAGCCAATGCCGCAGTGGATAAAAAAGATTGTATTTTCGGCTTTTTTGAATTCATTAATGATAAAGAAGTGGCTTTCGCGCTATTGGATTTTGTCAGCGAATGGGCGAAAGCGCATGGGCTGACCAGCTTATACGGCCCTTTTAACCTGGATTATGAAGATGGTTACGGTATTCTGCTCGAAGGCCGCGACCGGCCGCCGGCAATTCTGTGCGGGCATACACCTGAGTATTATGTTGGCGTTCTGGAAGCGTACGGATTCAAATCCGCGCGCGGGGCGAACCTGGCTTTTGCGCGGGAGATCAACAAGGATCTGGAAAGACTGGCGGAGGTCAAGGAATTTGCCAAGCATGTAAAGGAAAAGCGCGGATTTGTCATTCGTGGTGCCGACCTGACCCATTGGAAGGAAGAAGTTGACAGAGTCTATGAATTGATCAATCCCTGCCTGCAGCATCTGCCCGGTTTCGCACCCTGGCAGCGTGAAGCCCTGCAGGAATTGATGGCGCCATTCGTAAAGCTGGCCGATGCCGACCTGATCCTGTTCGCTGAACTGGATGGAAAGACGATCGGTTTTTTCCCGGCGATCCCGAACTTCAATGAGGTGCTCATTCATGCCAATGGCATGCGCTATCCCTGGGATTATCTCAGAGCCTGGTGGCACTCCAAAAAACCAATTAAAAGCGCATCCATTAAAAGTGTTCTGGTGCTGCCTGAATATTGGGGCAGCGGTGTTGCCATTCTGATGTTTTCAGAAATGGCTGAAAGGCTGGCTGCTAAAGGATATGAGTGGGTGGATATGTCACTGACTTCGGATGATAATCCGCGCACGCCACAGCTGGCTGAACGCGCTGGAGCGAAGGTCTATAAGCGTTATCAGGTTTACCGCTACAGTATCCAAAACTGACGCAGCACTCTGAATGATACAATATTGGTAATATTTGGGGGATTGGGAATATGCGTTGGTTTAATAAGGAAAAAAGAAATGTCAGACGAAAATGTAGTCAATCGGCGGGACTTTCTAATAAAAGCGGGACTTGCCGGTGCGGGCATATATCTGGCGGGATGCGTCGGTCAATCACAAAAGGTTTTGCCAACCCCATTTTCTGAAATGAGTCCCGCGTCAACCCAAACAGCCGAAATCCCAAAAACTTCAACCGAAGATACAACGAAGCCGATCAGCGGCGAAGCGTATCTGGCTGTGGCGCGCGGTACTGACCCGGCTGAGATCACCCGCCGGGCGATCGCGGCAGTCGGCGGGATGGAAAGATTTGTTAAGAGCGGCGCAGACGTGATCATCAAGCCCAATATCTGCACTGACTATTATTCTTTTGAATATGCTGCCACGACCAATCCGACCGTAGTTGCCGCGTTGGTCAGCCTGGCCTTTGGCGCGGGCGCCGGTCGGGTGCGCGTTATGGATAATCCCTTTGGGGGCACAGCGAAGAGCGCTTACAAGCGCAGCGGGATCGAAGATGCGGTGGCAGCTGCCGGCGGAGAAATGGAAGTGATGAATCAGAACAAGTTCCGCAAGGCGGAAATTCCGGAGGGGCTGGATATTTCCGAATGGAATTTTTATCAAGATATTCTGGATGCTGATGTGGTGATCAATGTGCCGATCGCCAAAAATCACGGCACAACAGGTTTAACCCTGGGCGCGAAGAACCTGATGGGCACCATCCTCAACCGCGGACAGATTCACGCGAACATCCATCAACGCATTGCTGATCTGGTCAGCCGGATCAGGCCTGCGTTAACAGTTGTGGATGCTGTACGCATTCTGATGAACAATGGCCCCACCGGGGGCAATCTGAATGACGTTAAGCAGCTCAACACAGTCATCGCCAGCGCGGATATTGTCGCGGCTGACTCCTTTGGCGCATCGCTGTTCGGAGTTAAAGGTGTCGATATCGGCTATATTAAGGCAGCCGCAGACATGGGATTGGGTACACTGGATCTCACATCCATCAAGATCGAGGAGATCGCTGTTTGAAACCCGCATCAATCCGCCGTATCCGGCAGGCTGTACAGATCGCATCATTCATATTGTATGTGGCGCTCTTTGTCTGGGCAGTGTATCTGGGACGCTCCCCGCTGCCGAGCGACCTGTTTTACCGCTTTGATCCCTTGATCGCGGCAACTGCCATGCTGGCAGGAAGAGTAATCAAAGCCGGCTTGTTGTATTCACTGATCACCCTTGCCGCATCTGTCCTTTTTGGGCGTGTCTGGTGCGGGTGGGTCTGCCCTTTCGGATCTCTGTTAGAGAGGCTTTCTCCCAAATCCTGTAAAGGAAAAGTACCAGAGCGATGGCGGGCGGTTAAGTATCTGCTTTTCCTTTTTCTGATTTTTGCAGCCATACTGGGCAGCCAGAGCGGTGTTTTTCTTGATCCGATCTCCATGCTGACCCGCACCATGACCACTGTCCTGTGGCCTGGTTTACGATTTATGGTTTATGGGTTTGAAAGTTTTCTGTATCAGTTTGATATTCTCTGGCCGGTTTTAGATGTGGTCAATGGGAAAATATTGCTGCCGCTTTTTCAGGGAATAGAATCCGTATTTAGCGCATCCTTGCCGGTCTTTCTTTTCTTCGCAGCTGTGGTCGTGCTTAATCAGGTTACAGAAAGATTCTGGTGCAGGTACTTATGCCCGCTGGGAGGATATCTGGGGCTGGTTTCGCGGCTTGCGATCATCCGGCGCGAAGTGACCCAGAACTGCATTGCCTGCAATCATTGTAACAAGATTTGCCCAACCGGAACCATTGACGCAAAAGCATCATACGCAAGTGATCCCGCAGAATGCATAGTCTGCTATGACTGCGCGGCAGAATGCCCGGCGGATGCGATTAAATTTAAGAGCCATTCTCCAATATGGCAATTGGCTGCGGGTAAGGAGTATGATCCGCAAAGGCGTTATGTTCTTATAACCGTTGCGGGAGCGCTGGGAAGTGTGGCGCTGGCAGGCATTGAACCAGTACGCAGGCGCGAGCCTGAGCGAATGATCCGACCGCCCGGGGCAGATCTGACCGATTTTACAGCGATATGCATGCGCTGCGGGGAATGCGTGCGGGTATGCCCAACCCAGGGTTTGCAGCCCTGCCTGACCGAGGGCGGCTGGCAGAATATTTTTACGCCACGGCTGGTTCCACGATTAGGCTACTGCAGCTATAACTGTGATGCCTGCATACGCACCTGTCCGACGGGTGCGATCCCGACGATAAGCAAGGAGACAAAACAAAAAACTCCCATTGGGCTGGCGTCTATCAATACCGACCGCTGCCTGCCATGGGCGTATGACACCCTTTGCAGTGTCTGCGAGGAAATGTGTCCGCTGCCGGAAAAAGCCATAATTTTGGAGGAAGTCCAGATACCCGCGGAAGCAGGACGGCCTTCTGTCATCTTCCGACCCAAAGTGCTGCGTGATCTGTGCATTGGATGCGGTGTTTGCGAATACCACTGCCCGGTCGGGGGTGAAGCTGCCATCCAGGTGCAGACCCTGCCGCATAGCGATGCTTTTATCACTGGGATTTAATTATTTGAATGAAGAATTTCCGATATTTGTTTTTATTAGCATTAACGCTGATGGTTTCCTGTACGCCGAAAATCCAGCCAATCGATCAATCCAAAACTCAAACCGCTGAGGGGATCATGGCAGATTTGGTCGCGCAGACACTGCATGCTTTGGAAATGGTCGGAACCCCGCAGACGGAAATGACTTTCGCCCTAACTGAGCAGCAGCATGCGCATGAGATTACCCAGGAGCCGTCAGTGCAGCTGACTGAGGAGGCGGCTGCTGAAGGGCAGGCTCGGCAGGATAGCAGGCTGCCGGAAAGCCATTACATCTGGAATATTTTCGGCCATCGCCAGTTCTTTGCGATTGGCTGTGAAGCGTCAGCAGCGGACGACTGGGCGAAGTATTTTGGCGTGGAGGTGAATGAATTTAATTTCCAGGTGCGCCTGCCAATTTCTGATAACCCTGACCTTGGTTTTGTGGGAGATGTCAACGGCCCGTGGGGCCAGGTGCCGCCGTATGCCTATGGGGTTCACGCCGGGCCTGTGGCGCAGGTATTGAATGAATATTATGGGCTGAATGCGGCGGGAGTGAAGGATTTTACAATACAGGAATTAAAAGCGCAGATTGCGGCGGACAAGCCGGTGATCGCCTGGGTGGTGGCTAACTGCACCTGGAGCGAACCTTTTGAATACACTGACAAAGCGGGGGACAAGGTCATCACTGCACCTTATGAGCATGTTGTGATCGTCACAGGATATGATGAAAGTTCCATCCGCTATATGAACAATGGCAAGTTCTTTGATATTCCCACAGAATACTTTGAACGCACCTGGTCAGTGCTTGGAAATATGGTGGTTTACCTGGATAATTAGATCCAGGGGATGGATCAGTTGGGGGAGTTGACCCTTTCGGATGTATCCCGGATAAAAAGGTTCAGGAAGAAAGTGACCACGCTTACCACCAGGGCGCCCAGAAAAGCCGCCCTGAAACCATCCACAAAAAATCCAAGGTTCAGCGCTTCAGCGATCCTGGCTGCTATTAAAAAGGAAATACCGTTGATCAGCAAAAGAAAGAGGCCCAGGGTCAGGATGATGAAAGGGCAGGAGAGCAGCCTTAAAATCGGGCGGACAAGCGCATTGACCAAACCAAGGATCAACGCCATCAAGGCGTAAACACTCCAGGCGTTGGCGCCTTCAACACGGATGCCGGGTACAAAGTACGCGGCGGCAAACAAAGCCAGGGCTGAAATAATCCAGCGGATCAATAATTTCATTATTCCTCCAGTTTGCTTTTTCAAATTTAGTATAAACGGAAAAAAATGATATTTTGTTAATAGGAATGAAATGGGCAGGGATATATAATACCGCCAGACAAAACGCAAAGATCGGTATCACCTGATTGAGGTATGAAATGGCGGAAGAAAAAAGAAAACTGACGATCAAGGACCTCCCGCGGAATATCTTGGCGGTCAGCCTAACCAGTTTTTTCATGGATATATCCAGCGAGATGGTCATAAACCTCATTCCGTTATTCCTCTCAAATGTTCTGGGGATCAAGACCAATATCATCGGGCTGATCGAAGGTGTGGCCGAATCCACAGCCAGCATCCTCAAATTATTCTCGGGATGGCTGTCAGACAAGCTGCGTGCACGCAAATGGCTGGCGGTGGCGGGATATGGCATTTCAGCGCTGGCAAAACCTTTCTTTTATTTTGCCAGCTCCTGGGGATGGGTGGCAGGCGTCCGCTGGGCAGACCGGGTGGGCAAGGGCGTCCGCACCGCACCGCGCGATGCGCTGGTGGCAGACTCGATCAGCGAAGAGCAGCGCGGGCTGGCATTTGGTTTTCACCGCGCAGCGGATACCGCCGGGGCTATGGTGGGATTGCTGGTCGCGTTCGGCCTGGTTTGGGCGGCTCAGGCATCGGCCGTCTCACTGGGGCTGGACACCTTCCGCCTGATCGTTCTGGTAAGCCTGGTGCCTGCGGCTCTGGCGGTGCTGGCGCTGGTGATCGGCGCGAAAGATGTCAATGTGAAAGGAAGCACCAAACCACCCACATTCGCCTTCAAAGCGCTTGGCAAGCGGTTCATGATCTTTATGTTGATCGTGGGATTGTTTGACCTTGGCAATTCATCTGACGCATTCCTGGTTCTCAGGGCGCAGGAACGCGGCATGAGCGTTCTCGGCATCCTGGGTATGCTGGCAATGTTCAACCTGATCTACACACTGGTTTCCACCCCTGCGGGAAAGCTTTCTGACCGGATCGACCGGCGCAGGATCATCATCTTCGGCTGGGCGGTTTACGGGCTGGTGTATCTGGGATTTGGCCTGGCAGATTCGGCCTGGCAGGTATGGGCTTTGTATGTCGTTTATGGCCTGTATTACGGCATGGCTTATGGCACCGCGAAAGCTCTGGTGGCTGACCTGGTGCCCGCTGAATTGCGCGGTACTGCTTACGGTACTTATAACGCGGTACTGGGCATCATTGACTTTCCGGCTTCACTGATCGCCGGCATATTATGGCAGGGGGCGGGCGGCTGGCAGGGATTTGGGCCTTCGGCTCCTTTTCTCTTTGGGGCAGTTTTAGCCGGGCTGGCAGCAGTGCTGATGGCGCTTTGGAAGCCCGTGCAATAGATAAAACAGGCAAAAAATGAGAACACAAAAATAATCGCTGTGAAAATCGTGTTTATTTTCTTCAGATTCCAAACAATCTCAATTTTCTGTAATAAGAAAATACTGTTCCCATATCTATAAGAGGATCCATATATTTTAATTGGCCAAGGTGAAAAAACCAGGCATGAAAAATCATTCAAATTCAATCAGGTCATATTTCTGCGTTCCGAGACCGATCGCTTCGGCATGTGCCAGACCTTCCTGCCAGCGGGCGTTGGCATGCAGCTTGCGGAATTTATCCTGCCCTGCTTCCCAGCTATTTTCATCCAGTGCGCTGCCGGGAATCAAGGGCGCCTGATTGACCAGGTCAACGCAAGCTTTGTCAAGTGCAACGGGATCAAATGAAGCAGCCATGCCGATATCCTGGACGATGGATTGATCATTAAAGCCAAAGCAATCACATTCGGGACCGACGTTCATGATCAGGCTGATATGGAAATGGGGCTTATCTTTCACAACCGCGTAAGCATATTCCGCGATCTTTTCATTTAAATCCACTTTTGATCCTTCAAAACTGCCGTGCGCGGAGCCATAATGGCAGGAGACGATGCACTGCCCGCAGCCTATGCACAGGCTGTAATCGATCTGGGCTTTGTGGCGTTCATTGAAAGCAATGGCTTTTTGAGGGCAGAATTTGATACAGGCTCCGCACTCCACGCATTTTCTTTCATCCATGGTGGGTTTGTTGGTGGAATGCATTTCCATTTTGCCCTGTCTGGAACCGCCGCCCATACCCAGGTTTTTAAGCGCACCACCAAAACCGGTAGACATGTGGCCTTTGAAGTGCGTCAGGCTGAGGATGATATCTGAATGGAAAAGCGCTGCACCGATTTTGGCAGCTTTGATGTGCTTTTGATGGATGGGCACTTCTTCATATTCGCTGCCGGTCAGCCCGTCGGCGATGATGACATTCGCGCCAGTGACGAGCGGATTAAAGCCATTTTCGACCGCGGTTTGAAGATGATCCACCGCGTTGCCGCGCATGCCCCAATAGAGAACGTTGCAATCCGTCAGAAAGGGTTTGCCCCCCAATTTATTGACCTTCTTCACCAGCCGGGCGGCATAATTTGGCCTGACAAAGGCCAGATTTCCAGGTTCGCCAAAATGGATCTTGATGGTAGTGAATTTATTGTGAAAATCGATGTCCTCGATGCCAGCGGTTTTTAGAAGCTTGTCAAATTTGTCGAGAAGGCTGTAACGGTGTTTGCTGCGCATATTGGTAAAGTAAACACGAGCTGGAATTGACATGGTCGAGACTCCCCGGAGTAAGATTTTTGAAAACGTATTTTACTCATATTTAGTTACTTGGAAAATCCTGTTTCAATTCTGTTTATCGAATAAACTAGTAATATGACCAAATATTGGAATGAGGAATAATGCACACAAGCGGATGGTTCAGTTACATCAGATCAGGAGACGAAAAACCCAAATTTACCTGGGCGCTGCTCAAGCGGGTGCTTGGCTATTCTGTGGCTTATCGCTGGCAGCTGGTCGGTATGCTGATTCTCATCCTGATAAGCACCGGCCTTTCCCTGGTTTCCCCGCTGATCGTCCGCGACCTGATCGACCGTACCATCCCGGCTAAAGACGTCCAGCGTCTGATCTGGCTTTCACTGGCGCTATTGGCTGTACCCGCACTAAAAGGGCTGATCAGTGTATTTCAGCGGCGCTTAAATACAGATGTGGGGGAGGGTGTGATTTATGACCTGCGCGTTTCCCTGTATGGCAAGCTGCAGCGTATGTCACTGCGCTTTTTCACTCATACCCGCATCGGCGAGCTGATGAGCCGCATGAATAACGACGTTATCGGAGCGCAAAGCGCCATCAGCAATACAATCGTGAATATCGTTACCGACATCATTCAAGCAGTCGTGGTCTTTTCAGTCATGGTGACCATCGAATGGCGCCTGACTTTGATCGCTTCTGCCATCATGCCGCTTTTTATTATTGCTGCACGATTCATGGGCAACCGACTACGCGACGCGGCGCGCGAACAGATGGAAGCAAACGCGCAGATGAACGCAATGATGAATGAGACGCTCAATATTGGCGGCGAACTGCTGGTTAAATTGTTTGGCCAGCAAACTGCCGAATCGGCAAGGTTTATCCAACGTGCTTCAAAAGTAAAAGACCTGGGAGTGAAGCGGGCGGTTTACGGCTCAGTATTTATTGTGATCGTCAGTATGCTGAGTGCAGTCGGATTCGCGCTGGTGTATGGTTTTGGCGGGTATCAGGTCATCATCGGGACCTTTACAGTTGGCACCATTGTCGCCTTGGGATCTTACCTGTCGCAGCTTTATGGGGCACTGCAATCTTTGGCGAACTCACCGGTCGAGTTCAGCACTTCTGTGGTCAGCTTTGAAAGAGTATTTGAAATCATCGACCTGCCAGTTGAGATCGATGAAAAACCTGGCGCCCTGGAACTTACCGAGACTTCAGGTGAGATCAAATTTGAGCATGTCCGATTTGATTACGACGACAGCAAACAATACTTGCTAAACGAAGTGCGGCGATATGGGCAGGAGGATAACGTTACCGCGGTGCTTTCAGGCGATGAACCTGTGCAGCCAGAAATAGAACCAAAAGAATTGACACAGGCGCGGGAAAACGCCTTGCAGGATATTAATTTTACGATTAAACCCGGGCAACTGATCGCGCTGGTGGGGCCCAGTGGAGCCGGAAAAACGACTCTAACCTATCTGATACCGCGCTTGTACGACCCAACCAAAGGCAGGATTCTTCTGGATGGGCATGACCTGCGTGACTTGACACTTGCCTCATTAAGCGCGCAGATCGGAATGGTAACCCAGGAGACCTATTTATTTCACGATACGATCCGCACCAATTTGATTTACGCGAAAGCGAACGCGTCTCAAGATGAAATTGAAGCGGCGGCAAGATCAGCCAATATTCATGACTTTATCGCCCAACTGCCTGAAAAATACAACACCATTGTGGGAGAACGCGGTTATCGCCTGAGCGGCGGTGAGAAGCAGCGCATCGCACTTGCCAGGGTGATACTAAAAGATCCGCGCATCCTTGTGCTGGATGAAGCTACCAGCAGCCTGGACAGCGAATCAGAAGCGCTTATCCAGGACGCCCTCAAGCGCGTGATGGCAGGGCGTACAAGCATCGTGATCGCTCACAGACTGAGCACTATCCTCGCGGCTGATCAGATCCTGGTCATTAACCGCGGCAGGATTGTCGAGCGAGGTATTCATACAGAACTGCTTAAACTGGACGGGATTTATGCGAACCTGTACCATACGCAGTTTAAAGGCCAGCAGAATTAAACAGATTGATTTAAGGAAAAATATCCGAATAGCCGGGGAGTTCTGTGGATGATGATTTTCTTGACAAGAAAGAATTTATTTATTCATTATTGGCTGGAGTATATATTACCCGTCTGGCAACAGCAGATCGCAATGGCGCTCCGCATGTAATACCTGCCTGGTATGCCTGAGATGGAGAGAGCATCTGGATCAGTTCGTTCTCCAGCACCCGCAGGATTAAAAATTTTGATGAAAATAAGCATGTGTCGATCGTGATCGACGTCAGCAGTGGAAAGGGGGAAACCAGGGCTGTATTGCTTGAAGAAAAAGCTGAGCTGTTTAAGAACCGCGCGAACTTTTGCACGAAAAATTTTTCTGGATCGAGAAACGCTATCTCAGTGACGATGGGGCCGTGGGAAAAAGCCCTCAGGAATGGATCAAAGGCCCCCAGAATTTGCTGATCTTCTTAAAACCGGTAAAAGGTTTTGACCTGGCATTGGCAGATGATCAACACGGTTTTGTGCTTGATAATCTGAAAGGCTTGAGCTAAAAATCTGAATTGCTATAATAAGAATAGAAAAAAATTGGGCTGCGACAATTGCGGTATAATGCTCGCAATTTGTCTTAAATTTAGGGCAAGTGAATTCTTTATGCGGAGGTGTCATGACTGTTCATTTGTATTTGTCCCTCATTCCTGAAGCGCTGATCGCTTCGATGCTTAACCCCGAAGAGTTTGGCGCGTATTATGCCGTCGGTTCAGAGAAGAGGTCGCGTGGTCAGGCGATTTTCTTTGAGATTGATCCCAAGTTTCGCAGCAAAGAATTCCGCATCGAAGAGGGTATTCAGCGCTGTGTCCCTCATGAAGATGGTGCCCCCAAACGATCTATTTACATATCTGTGTACCGGGTTCTGGAAAATATCCCCATGGGCGCCATTAAAAAGTTATACCTGACAACACAGGATGGGCGAACGTTGGGAATTGAACCGAGCAAAAAGCTGCCTTCTGATGAGGATGGCCTACATCTCTACCGGGAGATCGCTCCAGTTACTCCGCTGGTAGTAAGCGCAAATAGCCCGAAAGCTTTCTATGATCTTATTGTTAAGAATCCAACCAGCCTGATCAAACTCCCGGCTATTTGTTTTGTGGAGCTCAGGTTGGGCGGTCTCGCCAGCGATCCAAGAAATGCAGAAATCGGTGACCTGCCCTATGCAAATATTGAACACCTGCGCAACTGCCTGGCAGATCTGCACAGCAAACAGGTAACGACCAAGATGGTAGACAGAATCCCCTCCGGCAGCATTCCATACAGGACCATTAAGAATGGGATCTATGTCGGCAATCAGGAAAAAATGATCTTCTTTGCTTTACCAGAAGAGAAAAAGCTGGTGGACAAGCACTACCAATGGTGGCGCTCAGCCACGATGTAATCTTTATTAAACCCAACTTGAAAATCAGCTGGACTTCCAGATGGGTGATGTGTGTATTAATTTATTATTATTGAGGTAATCATATGGCACAAACATGGTTAATTGTGGGAATCGTTGCCGGAGTAATCTCTGTTGGCGCCGCCCTGACAATTTATTTCTGGGTTATTCGTCAGGATCCTGGCTCGGAACGCGCCCGCCAGGTGGCAAAATGGATCAGCGATGGGGCTGCATCCTATTTAAAACGCCTTTACACCGTACTGGCTATGGTAGCGACAGTACTGGCTTTTGTGATCGCAATCGTTTTCAGTTTTAATCTTTCTCAGCTTGGTTTGGGAAACATTGACATAGCGCCAACGCATGGGCTGACAATGGCTGTGGCGTTCATTTTTGGCGCGCTGTGCTCCGCGGTTGCCGGGTACATGGGCATGACTGTTGCGGTAAAGGCCAATGTCCGCAGCGCTGTCGCGGTATCAGATACCCTAAACAAAGGTTTTCGCGTGGCCTTCTATGCCGGTTCCGTGATGGGTCTGGCGATGGTTGGCATGGCAGTCATCGGAATGAGCGTTATTTACATGATCACTGGAAATCCGGAAGTTGTGCTGGGATTCAGCTTTGGCGCTTCCACCCTGGCGTTATTGGCCAAAGCCGGGGGTGGTATCTACACCAAGACAGCTGATATTGCCGCTGACCTGGTAGGAAAAGTTGAAGTTGGCATTCCGGAAGACGACCCGCGCAACCCTGCTGTTGTTGCTGACAACGTCGGTGATAATGTGGGTGATGTAGCTGGCATGGGAGCTGACATTTTTGACAGTTACGTGGCAAGTACAGTGGCAGCCATGCTGCTGGGCGCCGCAATGGCAGGTCCGGACTCACTGAAATATACAATCTTCCCGCTGGTGCTATGCACATTGGGAATTTTCGCTTCACTCATCGGCATTCAGTTCGTCCGGGTCGGCAAGAACGGCAAACCCAGTGCTGCGCTGAACTTCGGCACAATCTTTACCTGTGTGCTGTTTGCGGCCATGGTCATTGTCATGGTTCTTGCCGGTGGTTATGATATGAGCGTGCTCTGGTCAACTTTGATCGGCTTGACAACAGGTGTGGTGATCGGCTTTACCACCGAGTTCTTTACTTCTGATGAATTCAAACCTGTCCAGGAAACCGCCAGAGTATCCGGCTCGGGTGCGGCGATAACCATCATCACCGGTTTCAGCTACGGTTTATTGAGTATTGTCCCCTCCATTGTGGGTATCGTTATCGCTACGCTGGTTTCATATTTTATTTCAGATGCTTCAGGAGTGATCTCGGGCGTTTATGGTATTGGCATCAGCGCAGTGGGTATGCTGGCTGTCAGCGGCATGATAGTTTCTGGAGATGCATACGGCCCAATCGTCGATAACGCACGCGGCATCGCCGAAATGGCAGGGATGGACCATGAAGTGATCGAACGGGCGGATGTTCTGGATTCAGCTGGCAATACTGCAAAAGCCATCACCAAGGGTTTTTCCATCAGTGCCGCAGCGCTGACTGTGCTGGCGCTTTTTGCTGCTTATGCCGCGGTCATTGAAGCGCGCGGACTGACTATAAATATCAGCCTGCGCAACCCGATCGTGATCGCCGGTGTGCTGCTGGGCGCCATGACCCCGCCTGTTTTCAGCGCGTTGACCATGTTATCAGTTACCAAAGGTGCATTCGGTATGATCGAAGAGATCCGGCGCCAGTTTAAAGCTGATCCCGGGATCCTGGCGGGAACCTCTCTGCCTGATTACAACCGCTGTGTCAGCCTCGCGGCTGATGGCGCGTTGACTTCGCTTATCTTACCCGCTTTTCTGGCGGTTGGTTTTCCGCTGGCAGTCGGCTTTGTGCTCGGCCCGGATGCCCTGGGTGGTTTTCTTGGCGGTTCTATTTTCACAGGTGTGATCTTCGCACTACTGATGGCTAACGCTGGCGGCCTATGGGACAATGCCAAGAAGTTCATTGAGACTGGTGCTTTCGGCGGTGTTGGGTCTGACGCTCATAAAGCCGGTGTGGTCGGTGATACTGTTGGCGATCCTTTCAAGGATACTGCGGGTCCTTCATTGAACACGCTCATCACGGTCATGTCGCTGGTATCTTCATTATTTGCGCCGGTGATCGCGGCTTTCCATCTTTTCTAAAAGATATTTACAACAGACAATTTATAAACAAAATAAAGAGATCGGGCAGATAACCATCTGCCCGATCTTTTGATTTCCACATCAGAATTTTTGGATATTATTTGACTTCCACCTGTTTTCGCACCAAGAATCTTTTGATCAAAAAACTGATGAAATAAGCCACACCGGCAACCAGAATGATCGTCGCTCCGGATGTCAGGTTGAGAAAATATGAAAGCATCAGCCCAATAAAGGTGAACAGCACGCTGAGTCCTGCAGACAACACCATCATGCGCTTCATATCCTTAACAAACAATCCGGCGATAGCGGCAGGCATGGTAAGCAAGGCGATGACCATGATCAAACCTACAACGCGCATGGTCATAACCACCGTGATCGCGATCAGGCTGACCAGCATCAGGTAAAGGCGATCTACAGGCACATTAACCACGAAGGCGAAGGTCTCATCAAAAGAGATTGCCTGGAGTTCTTTATAGAATGCAGCTGTCAGGCTTATGATAATTATGTTCAATACTGCCATAATAATCAGGTCTGAAGTTGGAACAGCCAGGATGCTGCCAAATAAATAGCTCATTAAATCCGCTTTATAACCCGGAGACATATCCAGGAAGATGATACCCAGCGCCATTCCTGCCGCCCACATCACGCCGATGATAGTATCAGCGCGTTCACGGGTGCGGCGATGCACCCAGCCCATGCCAAGCGCTGAAACCAGGCTGAAAGCGATGGCGCCGAACACAGGATTGACGCCCAGAAAATATCCCAGTCCAATGCCGCCGTAAGCGGCGTGCGCGATGCCACCGCTGAGGAAAACGATGCGATTGATGACGATATAGGTGCCGATAATGCCGCAGGCAATGCTGACCAGCACTCCGGCAGCCAGCGCGTTGCGCATAAATCCGTATTGGAATACCTCAAGCATGTGCCTCTCCTTCATGTGAATGATCTGAAAGGACTCTGTGCGGTAATCCGTGGGCGATCAGATCTACCGGGCAGCCGTAGATCGCTTCAAGCATATCTTCAGTTACTTCTTTTTCACCATGGTAATGCAGTTTGCGGTTCAAACAGCCAACGGTTTTAACATACGAAGAAACTGCGTTCATGTCATGGCTGATCATCAGGATCGAAACGGTTTTATTCAGGCGGCTGAGCAGTTCATATATCGCTCCGGCAACCTGGGGGTCAATGCTGGCTGTGGGTTCGTCCAGCAGCAAAATTTGCGGATTGGAAGTAAGCGCCCGTGCGATATAAACCCGCTGGCGCTGCCCTACTGAAAGGTCACCAATGGAGCGCTGGCGCAGATCCGCCATCTCTACCTGTTCAAGTGCAAAACGGATCGTTTCACGGTCGGCATTGTTGATCGGCTGAAGCGGGCGACGGCATCCCAGCAGCCCCATCTGGACCACTTCCCAAACGCGGATGGGAAACTGCCTGTCAAAATCCACATACTGCGGGACATAACCGATATGACAGCGGCCATCATCAACGCTCTTTCCCATCACACGAATTTCACCTCTGTCAGGCTTAATTAATCCGATGATCGTTTTAAGCAGGGTGGTCTTGCCGCCACCATTCGGACCGATCAGGCCGATAAAATCGGATTGGTTAACCGTGAGATTGATATCCTCAAGAATGGTATGGCCTTCATATCCTGCCCATAAGCCTTTGATTTCGATTACAGGTTCATTATTCATTAATAACTAACCTATCCATTTAAAGATTTTTCAAATGTCTGTGCGACTTGGCGCAGGTTATCCAGCCAATTCTCGGCAAGGTTGCTGATCAGGATCACATCTCCGCCGATCTCTTTGGCGATATAACTGGCGATCTGGGTGCTGAATTCGGGCTGAGCAAAGATCACATGGACATTATCGGCTTTGGCGGTATCAATGAGGGTTGAGAGCTCGCTCGCACTGGGTTCTGTTCCGCCAATTTCGATTGGAATCTCTTCCAGGTCGTAGTCTCTGGCGAAATAAGCCCATCCGGGATGAAAAACCATAAAGCGGCGGCTGGCCAGATTTTTAAGTGATATTCGGATATCCGCATCCAAAAGTTCGATATCCTTTTCAAATGATTCCAAGTTAGCCTTAAATACGGATTCATTGGCGGGATCAAGGTTTGAAAGTTCACGATAAATCTTTAGTGCCATAGATTTCACCAAAACAGGCGAAGTCCAGACATGTGGATCCAATCCTTCGCCGCTATCAACTTCTCCCGCATGGGCGGGCGCGGGTAGTTTTCGTATGCCCTCTGACAGGTCAACAATTTTCATTTCAGAATTGGTCGAAGAAATACGTTCTAGCCAGGCATTCTCGTATTCAACGCCTATGCGGAAAAAAATCCTGGATTCACTGAGCGCTGCCATCTGGGCGGGCTTTGGTTCGTATGTATGGGGGTCAGCTCCTGAAGCAACCATGACGTTGACCTTAACAATTTCTCCGCCGATACGTTCGACAAAATATTTTTCAGGCAGGATGCTCACTGTCACGCCAATGGCAGTATTACCAGCGGATGCAGGTAAGGGTGAGCAGGCAGACAGACTAAAAATAAAAATTAAGAAAATGATGAAAATATTTCTTATCAATCTCAATTTGTTTCCTTTTTCTGGCATTCCGGACAGAGGCCATTCAACTGCAGCCAGTGGTCGGTGACCTGATATCCATGCCGCTTTCCGATATCAGTGAATTGGTTCTCTGCATCCAATCCTTCAAAGTAGGCGCTGCTGCCGCAGCTGGTGCAAACCAGCAAATGCTGATGGCCGCGTTTTCCCCGGAAAACCGTCTGGCACTGACCGAGATGATGAACGCGGTCTATCAGCTTTAATGCTTCCAGTTTTTCGACAGTGCGATAGACGGTGACCAAACCAATATTCGGCATTACCGCTCTCGCCTGATCAAAGATCTCCAAGGGCGCGACCGGCCGGCTGCTGGCGGCAATAATATCCAGGATCACCCGACGCGGGCGTGTGATGCGATAGCCGCTCTGGCTGAGTTCATTTTCCCATCTTTGGGCTGTTTTTTTTGCTATTTCATCCATAATTATTGAAAATGATATTCATTTTCAATAATTATAACAACATTTTTGGAAAGAGTATATACAATATATGAGATGACTCTTGACGTAAGAAAAATTCACCTGTTTCGCAGCCAACACCCCGAGGTTATTGAGCGTATCGAGGGAAGCACAGTTTTGAAGCATTTTACGACGAACGATGCGATCAGCTGGCAGGCGGATACCTGCGAATTTGTGTACTTCATCCTTAAAGGCGAGGTCGAGATATACCGCTTGTCGCCCACTGGCCGAGAACAGATCCTTGACCGGCTGGGACAGGGCAGTTGTTTTAACCTGGTACCTGCTTTCATAAATAACGCATCCAATCAGGCCAACGCGCGGGCAATTTCAAATTGTGATCTGCTGGCGCTTAGCATTAATGAATTTAACCGTATATTAAAGGAATATCCCGAATTTGCGTTTACTGTAATGCGCTTTTTGGCAGAGCGCCTGGCGCGTATGACAGATCTGATCGAAATCCTTTCGTTGTACTCTGTACGCCAGCGCGTGGCAAAATTCTTGATTGATGAGGCGGACACGGCTGTAAAAGAAAACGCAGTGCGTTGGACGCAAACGGATATGGCCAAGCGGTTGGGGACGGTGCGGGATGTTCTGGGCAGAACGCTGCGGAAATTTGCGGATGAAGGCTTGGTGCGCTTTGAACGGGAGAAAATAATACTTCTGGACCGGCAGGGGCTTGAAAAAGCGGCCCTGGGGGAAGAGTGAGACTTTTATCGCAGACTTAAATCCCGCCTGATGATATCCTTGGAGCATGAATGTAAAAAAAATGTCAGAAAAAAGCTTTCCGGTTATCAATAAACAAAAGTGTATTTTGTGCGGATTATGCGTGGATTCCTGCCCTGAAGGAGTTTTAGAGCTTCAGGCGGAGCAGCTCATCATCGCCAATCCTAAGAATTGCATTTACTGCACAACTTGTGAAGAAATCTGCCCTGAGGGCGCAGTACGCTGCGAATTTGAGATCCGCTGGGCATAAAAAGTGAAGGGAAACCATGAGCGAATTCATTAATAACCATTCTTTACGCAAGGAAAAACTGAAAGAGGCGTTACGGCAGATTCATGAAGGTAAACCATACCAGGAGGTAAAAGAGGTTTTCAGGGATATTCTCAGCAACGCAAGCGCAGGAGAGATTGCCGAGATCGAACAGGCGCTGATCGCCGAGGGGCTGCCGGTGGAAGATATCCAGTATCTATGCGATGTGCACGTGGCTATGTTCCGTGAGTCGCTGGATACACAGACGATGCCTGAAATGATACCCGGACATCCCGTTTATACATTCCGCGCTGAAAATGAGCTGGCTGCGCTGGCTCTGAACGACACACGGCTTGCTATCGAAGGCTACAAGGCGCAACCGAACGCGGAAACTCGTCAGAGACTCTCTGACAGTGTGAAAAAATTAAGGCTGTATGACAATCACTATCTGCGCAAGGAGAACTTATTGTTCCCCTTCCTGGAGAAGTTCGGCTTCAGCGGCCCTTCCAACGTGATGTGGGGTATCCATGATGATATCCGCAAGGCCTGGAAGCAAATGACAACAATCCTAGAGTCCAACCGTGCGGATTCCCGCGAACTTGGTCAGGAACTGGAAAAGATTTATACTCCTGCAGAGAACGCCATCCGTGAGATGTTTTATAAGGAAGAGCATATTCTGCTGCCAAACGCCCTGGAGAGACTATCGGATGCAGATTGGCGTGCTATCTATGACCAGGAAGATGAATTTGGGTTCAGCTTTGCCACACGCGGCAGCGATTGGCCGCCAAGCGATCAAATGAAAAAAGAAGATACGGATAAAATAAAAGAGACTTTAAAACCTGAAAGGAGCGAACCAATGAGTGATTATCCCTTAACACACGGTGATCTGACCATCAAGCAGATAGATATGATGCTTAAGAACCTGCCGGTAGATATTACTTTTGTCGATGAGAATGACACAGTCCGCTATTATTCTGAAACACCAGAGCGCATCTTTAAGCGCACCCCCGCCATCATCGGCCGTAAGGTACAGAACTGCCATCCGCCCGCGAGTGTGGACAAGGTCGTCAAGATCGTTGAGGATTTTAAAGCCGGCAAACGCGACGTTGCCGAATTCTGGATCCAGATGAAGGGCATGTTCATCCATATCCGCTACTTTGCCATGCGCGACGCGCAAGGCACTTACAAAGGAACGCTCGAAGTATCCCAGGAAATCACCGGGATCCGTAAACTGGAAGGCGAAAAACGCCTGCTGGATGATTAAATTAAAAGCTCCGCTTGTACAGCTGACAAGCGGAGCTTTTTTAGAAATTTATTTCTTAAGCAGCATTTTGCTCAGTTTTTGTTCGTCAAAATCCAGGATGATTTCACCATCGATCTCAAAGGTTGGCGAGATCTGGTAGCCGTCACCCCAGGCACGCACCTGTCGCGCAGCGGTCAAATCAGTAGAGATGTCCACCTCAGTATAATTGATCCCATTTTCCTGCAGCCAGGTGCGGGCGCGCCGGCAGTCGGGACACCAGGGTGTACAGTAAACCACTACGCCGGTTTTAGGAATATCCATATCATCCTTGTAAAGGTGTTTAATTTTATCTTCCGCACCCGGAATGATCTTTTTTAGTTCATTTAATAACACTTCATTATCCGGCTGATCATCAATGTCATGAATGTCGATGTAGCGGATGATGCCGTCCTTATCAATGATAAAGATGGCGCGTTCTGTGTAACCTTCCTTGCGGAGCACCCCATATTTTTTCGCGACCGAACCATGCGGCCAGAAATCGCTTAAGAGCGGATAATTGATACCACCCAAGCTTTCAGCCCACGCCCTGAGGCAGGGAATACTATCGACGCTGATGGCCAGAACCTGGACATCCAATCCCGCAAACGTGTCGCGCAGCGCCTCGTATGACGGGATCTGGCCAGTTCAGACGGGCGTCCAGGCCAGCGGGAAGAACACCAGAACAACCGTTTTACCGCGCAACTCTGAAAGCTCAGCATCATTACCCAGATGAGCAGGGATCTTGAAATCAGGCGCCCGCCTGCCAACTTTTAGTCTCATAAATACCTCCTGTTCGAATTTTGTGCCTGTATTATAATTTTCTGAAATTCTTATCCATTATACAAACCACCTTAGCAAAGGATTATTAGAAATGTATAAAGTTGTTTTATTAAGGCATGGTGAAAGTGTCTGGAACAAGGAAAACCTGTTTACCGGTTGGACAGATGTTGATCTTTCCGAAAAAGGCATCGAAGAAGCCCATAATGCCGCAAAAATGCTCAAAGAAGGCGGCTATACATTTGATATCGCTTTCACTTCGGTTCTGAAACGCGCCATCCGCACGCTGTGGATCGTGATGGACGATATGGATCTGATGTGGATACCCGTCATCCGATCCTGGCGATTGAATGAGAGAATGTATGGCGACCTGCAGGGGCTGAACAAAGCCCAAACTGCCGAAAAATTTGGGGACGCCCAAGTTTTAGCCTGGCGCCGCAGCTACGACACCCCTCCCCCGGCACTCAGGCGCGGTGATGAGCGCGATCCGGGGAAGGATCGCCGATACGGGCATCTGCCAACAGATGAAGTTCCTTTGACGGAATGCCTGAAAGATACAGTCGAACGCTTCCTGCCTTACTGGGTGGATACGATCGTACCGGTGATCAAGGAAGGCAAGCAGATTGTCATAGCCGCTCACGGCAACAGCCTGCGTGCGCTGGTTAAGTACCTGGATAATATTTCAGAAGAGGAGATCACCGGTTTGAACATCCCCACCGGCGTTCCGCTTGTGTATGAACTGGACAAGGATATGCGCCCGATCAAGCATTACTACCTGGGCGATCAGGCTGCAGTTGAAGCCGCGATCAATGCAGTCAAAAATCAAGCTAAAGTCAAGTAGTCCACTGATTCAATGCGATTTTTAGTTGATCACCACAGAGCATCAGGAATTTGGAAGGCATGGGAAACCGTGCCTTCCATTATTTAATTTGATCTGCATGAAGCGTGTAATTATTATTTTGCTGTAGATAGAAGACGATTTCTTTTTTATAGTATCTGTAATTAAAAACGGAGGTTATAATTGCTTTTCGTCAAAACCTGTGCAAAACATACACAAGTAAAAGTATGCTGATATTGAGAAAAATGACAGATCCTTTATTTTAAGGAGATCTTGTATTCATTGAACAGTAAAAAATTGATTTTTCCGGTAATTCTCCTGGCTTGCTTGCTTGTTTTCCTTTGGCCGGCAACTGTATCTGCAAATTCTGCCAGGCGCGAAAATGGCGGTGCTGTCATCTTTTTTTTCTGGGGTGACGGCTGTCCGCATTGTGCTGAAGAAGAAATATTTCTGGAGGAATTAAAGAAGGAATATCCTCAAATCACGGTTCAGGATTATGAGGTCTGGTATGACACGGACAATCAGGAGATCTTGAAAAAAGTAACCGATTTAATGGATTTTGAACTGACAGGTGTTCCCGTTACTATCATTGGCGATAAAGTCTGGATTGGTTTCCTTGAGCAGGATAAGGCGGATATGCGGGCGAGCCTTGAAAATTGTATTGCGACCGCTTGTGAATCGCCGATCGAAAAAGAAATACCTGGAAGCGAGACTCCTGTGGATGCGTTAACGAATTCGGATCAGGTTATTTCAGTGCCGATCTTTGGAGAGATCGACCTTGGCAAGCAGTCTCTGGCGATCAGTACTCTAATTATCGGTTTTGTTGACGGCTTCAATCCCTGTTCCTTATGGGTGATCAGTGTTCTGCTGGCTTTAACCCTCACAAGCGGTTCACGTACCAAGGTCATCACAGTCGGTTTGACCTATTTAATCGTAACGACAATCATTTACAGCCTGTTCATATTAGGCGTATTCACACTTTTTTCCTATATTGGTTATCTCAAGTGGATCCAGGTTATCGTGGCATTGGTGGCTATTGGTTTTGGTTTGATCAACATGAAGGATTACTTCTGGTACAAGGAAGGCGTTTCCTTTACGATTTCGGACAAACAAAAACCCAAACTATATAAGGATATGCGTGATACAGTCGTAACACCGCGTTCGCTGATCGGCCTGATCAGCTCAACAGCGGTCATGGCAGCAGGAGTATCGTTAATCGAATTTGCATGCACGGCTGGTTTTCCAGTCATCTGGAGCAATATCATGATCGCCAACCATGTCAGCGGTCTCTATTTTGTATTACTGCTGGGCTTGTATATGCTGATCTACCTTCTGGATGAGATCGGTGTGGTCACTGCAGCGGGCGTCACCATGAAAGCAACAAGGGTTGAGGAAAAGCATGGCCGGGCACTGAAACTGATCAGTGGCGCCATCATGCTGGCGTTGGGGATTGTGATGTTGATCGAACCTGCCATCATGAATACACTCAGCTCTTCACTGGGTGTTTTCGTAATCGCCCTGGCTGTTGCGGCGCTGATCTATATCGTCCACCAGAAAACACTCCCCAGAATGGGCATCTATATCGGCAGCGGATTTAAAGAAACGAAAAAGAAAAAGCGGCATTAGATCAGCCGCTCATCCTGGAATAAGACTGGTCACCCAAATCTAGTTTACAGGGTGATCTTTTAATTTCTTTACGACCTTTTCGGAATTAGCAGGAAGGCTGTCGATCCAGATGCCGGCAGCGTCATGGATGGCAGCCATGAGCGCGGGTGCTACGGGCAGGAAAGGCGGTTCACCGACACCGCGCGCTCCCAATGGACTGTTAGGATCAGGCAATTCTAAAATGACAGGTTCGATCTTTGAGGGTATATCCAAAATGGTTGGAATCAAGTAATTGCTCAGGCTTTCCGTAAGAACTTTACCGTCACGCATCCGAAAATTTTCCATCAGTGCGTATCCCTTCGCCTGAACGACCGCGCCTTCGATCTGCCCGGCAACCAGGATGGGATTGACAGCCCGGCCCACATCACTGGATGCCACGATCTTGATTACCTGCACATTGCCGCTATCAAGGTCCACTTCCACCTCGGCGGCTTCAGCGGAGTAGGCATAACAAAAATTGGGGGTGGCATAACCTGTTTCTTCGTCAAAGGGAGTAGTTTGGCGCGCCAGAAAGGTATGTTCCGCGATCGCCGGGCGTTCTTCATTATGCCATTTTTCCAAAGCGCTTTTTGCTGCTTCAAGTACAGCGTTGCCAGCCATGTAAGTGAGGCGGGAAGCAGAAGCGCTGCCGGAGCTTTCGGAAGTGGCCGTGTCAGACGCGATAACCTCAACCTTTTCGAATGGCAAATCCAGCGTATCCGCTGCAATTTGCGCCATGGCGGTGTGGGTTCCCTGGCCGACATCAGCTCCCGCGATGTATAAGACCGCTTTTTCGACCTCATTTTTACCCAGGAGTTCAATTTTTGCCCAGCTGTTTTCCTGGTAACCAAAACTGAATCCAATATTCTTGAATCCGGCCGCAAAACCGATACCGCGGACCTTGCGCGGTGATGGGGACCTGTCAATACTGGGTGAAATCCACCGATTCTTAACCTGGCTCCAACCTGCTTTAATCGCTGCCGTTTCGATCACTTCAATTGCGGAAACGCGGTCGATCGGTTCAGTACCCACATCCAACGTATCGCCTTTTTTGAGTGCGTTTTTCAGACGCAGTTCCACCGGGTCCATGCCAAGCGCTACAGCCAGCTTGTTCATCTGCATTTCTGCCACGAAGACACCCTGAGGGCCTCCAAATCCGCGGAACGCGGCGCCGGGAACATTGTTGGTATAAACACCAATGGTATCCACTTTGACATTGGGGATGGCATAAGGGCCGGTGCAGACGATGGTCGTATTGCCAAGCACTTTGTTAGTGGTATAGAAATACGCACCTGCATCAGCGATGAATTCAACCTCAGCGGCGATCAGTTTGCCCTCTTTTGTCGCCCCCAGCCTGGCGTGCGCGGTCATGGCATGGCGTTTTCCATGACCAATCATGGATTCGCGCCTGCTCCAGACTGTTTTTACCGGTTTACCGGTCTTCCAGGCGGCTAACGCGAGCGTGATCTGAACGGACATATCTTCACGCCCGCCAAAGGCGCCGCCGATAGCCGCGTAAATGACCCTGATCTTCTCGGGCGGCAGTCCCAGCGCATGGGCAATCTGATGCTGGTCTTCATGCGTCCATTGGCCGGCGCATTTTACCGTGATACGACCTTTTTCATCAATATAGGAAAGCCCCGCTTCCGGCTCCATAAAAACATGTTCCTGAGAGGGCAATTCATAATCACCTTCAATGATCGCCTCAGCGGCGGCAAAACCTGATTCAATATCGCCTTTGCGGATGCGGTCATGGACGCAGATGTTGGATTCACTAATTTCGGGATGGATCGGAAATGCGTCAGGCTGCATGGCGGCGGCTGGATCGGAAATTATGGGCAGATCTTCGAACTCAATATGGATTGCCTTCATCGCCTTTTCGGCGGTTTCCTCCGATTCAGCCACAATGAAGGCGATCTGGTCACCGACAAAGCGAACGATATCCGTTCCCGGTTTAGACGATCCGGGACCGCATAAAACTGGCTGATCGGATTTTTGCAGACCATACTCATTGACCGGAACATCTTTAGCTGTCAGAATGGCTACAACCCCAGGAATCAAATTTGCTTCTGAAAGATCAATTCCCAGGATACGTGCATGCGGTCTTTCAGCAAAGAGCGTTTTCGCGTATAACATGCCGGGCATTGAAAGATCACCCGCGTATTTTGCCATTCCAGTTACTTTGGATAAGGCGTCAATTTTTTCGACTGATTGTCCAATGACCATATGATCCCAAGCCTCTTGAATATAAAAATATTATAGACGATTTAGTAATATGTTATTTTATCAAAGGCAGGTTCGGTCCATTTTTGCAGAGCATTGGGTTTATTAGGATGGGTATTTTATTAAGGTGTGTATTAAAATGAAAAGATAATGGCAATTGAGGATGAAATTAAAAGAAAGGCGGAAGCTTTACTCAAATTGCTTCCTCCCCGGATAACTCTACTTGCTGCTGCCAAGACGCGTACAGTTCAGGAAGTAAAAGCAGTCTTTGATGCCGGCATCCGCTGTTTTGGGCACAATTATGTGCAGGAAGCGCAGGCGATGATTCCAGCGGCTGATTTTAATGCCGAATGGCACATGATCGGGCACCTGCAGCGCAACAAGGCGGGCAGTGCAGTGGACCTCTTCGACATGATTGAGTCGCTGGATTCCAGCCGGTTGGCCAATGAGTTGGAAAAGCGCTGTGCTGAGAGGAATAAGATGATGAACGTCCTGATTGAAATAAACAGCGGCGCCGAAGAAGATAAAACCGGTGTGCTGCCAGAGGACGCGTTCCCCCTGGCAGAAGCGATCAGCAATCTGCCGCATCTGCGCCTGGCAGGATTGATGACCATGGGGCCATTAAGTGGAGAGGCCGAGCTGGCACGTCCTTATTTCCGCAAGACGCGCGAGCTCTTTGAACAGCTCAAAGGAAATGCTCCACAAGGTGGAGAGATGAAGGTGCTTTCGATGGGGATGAGCGGCAGTTATCAGGTGGCAATTGAAGAAGGTGCTACAATGGTGCGCATCGGCACGCTGCTCTTCGGACCACGATCTTGAAATATGATAAAATATGCCTGAATTATGCGAATACTGTATCAAAAAGGTAAATCAGTAGATCTCTTATCCCCAGGCAACTTCTTATATTATAATTTTTATAAGCACAGTTTTACACCAAGTATGAGTTTCATTACTTTTCAAAGGTATGTTGATTTATAAAAATACTCAAATGGATACTATTCAGGTTCTTGTAGAATTCTCCGCTGTTTCCCGGGTATTAACCGGAATGTCGGAGTTTTCGTTTAACCTGAAAAGGGGCGCCAGCATTGCAGACCTGATCGTGATACTCGGAAGAGAATTTCCGCAGCTGCTCGGCCAGATCATCGAGAAAAATGGCAAAGCCCTGATCCCGACCAATTTGTTCAGCGTGAATGGGCAGAAGATCATTCACGAATCAGACACAGCCTATCAGCCTGAGGATGGCGACCGGCTGATCCTGCTTTCATTATTATCCGGCGGTTAACGCTGATTTTCGACATAGTCCTTCTTTACAAGGAGAGAAAATAATGTTTGGTTACAGCGGTAAGATCCTGCATATTGACCTGACTGAACGCAAGACCTGGGCGGAGGAAAAATCCGAGGCCTGGTACAAGACCTGGATTGGGGGCGTTTCGATGGCTACCCGGCTGTGCTGGGAGAACATCAAACCCGGCTGCGACGCCTATTCCCCTGACAATCCGGTCTGCATTGCCAACGGCATTTTTGCCGGCACTCCCGTGCCAGTCGGCGGCAAATATGGCCTGGTATGCAAATCCCCCCAGACTGGCATGGTTGGCGACAGCCTGTCAGGATCATGGTTTACTGTCGCACTCAAGCGCGCCAACTGGGATGGTGTGGTGATCCATGGGGCCAGTGAGAAATGGGTGAATGTTTTCATTGATGACGAGCGTGTTGAATTTCGCGACGCTGAAAAATTATTGGGTAAGGGCACTTTTGAAACTGAAGAAGCCATCCGCGAAAGCCTTGCGGATGACCAGGTACGCTCAGCGACCATCGGCCCTTCAGGCGAAAATATGGTGCGCTTTGCCAATGTGACCAATGACGGTCGCCAGGCTGGACGCACCGGTCATGGCGCGGTATGGGGCTCTAAAAAACTAAAAGCCATTTCGGTACGCGGCACGCACGGTATACCTGTGGCCGATCCCGAAACGCTCAACAAGCTTTCCTTTGATATCGTCAAAGCAGCGCAGGGTCCGCATACATCCAAATACCGTATACTGGGCACCTCAACTAATGTACTGAATATGAACAAGCTTGGACTGTTGCCCACGCGTAACTATCAGGAAGGTGTTTTTGAAGACGCCGAGAAGGTCTGCGGTGAATACTTGCATGAGCATCATAAGGTAAAGACCATCGCCTGCGCGCAGTGCCCCATCGCCTGTGAACAGATGTCAGTAGTCAAGTCCGGCCCCTGGGAAGGCACCATGACCGGCATTGAGTATGAATGCCTGTTTGCCAATGGCTCCAATCTGGGCATCAATGACATGAATGCGGTCATCAAGCTGATCTCGATCGCGGATACCAGCGGAATGGACGCCATCACCATGGGATTAACCATTTCGTGGGCGATGGAGACTTTTGAAAAGGGCATCTTCAAGAAGGAAGATTTTAAATGCAAAAAATACCCCGACGGATTTGAGCTGAGATTCGGCAACGGCGAAGCAGCTGTTGCGACCGCAGAACTGATCCGCGACCGCGAGGGGATCGGCAAGATCCTTTCAGAAGGCACACACCTAGCCAGCCAGATGATCGACAAGGAACGCGGTAGCGAGACCTGGAAGTGGACCATGCAGGCCAAGGGGCTGGAAACTGCAGGTTATGACGGGCGCGGGCTTAAAACCTTCGCACTTGGCTCGGCAGTTGGCGTACGCGGTCCGTGCCACAACCGTACCGCAGCTTATGATCCGGATATCCAGGGTGAGGTTGACCGTTTTAAAGTGGATGACCGGCGCGGCGAACTGGCCAAGGATACAGAAGAATATGCGGCGGTGTATGATACCTTGCCCCTTTGCAAGTTCATCCGGCGCTGCTTCACCGGCAAAGCCGACCGGGCAGGCGCCTGGCCGACCATTGTTCAACTGATCAACGCTACTACCGGCTGGGATTTCAAGTATGAGGATGTCGATCTGATCGGCATTCGTGCGCATACCATCAAGAAAGCCTTTAATATCCGCGAAGGCTGGAAACGCGAGGATGACACCATCCCTTACCGCTGGATGCACGACCCAATGACCAAAGGCCCTTCTGCAGGGCATGTTGTCTCGGATGAAGAACTGGAATACATGAAAGACCTTTACTATAAAGCCAAAGGCTGGACAAAAGAGGGGCTGATCCCCAAACAACAATTAATCGATCTCGGCATGCCCGATGTTGCCGAGCAGATCGGTATATAACCGGACGGAGAGAGAAAAATGCCTTTAGCCACATCCAAATTCCGCTTTATTGACTGCGATCCCGATCTGTGCATCGGCTGCCAGATATGCGAATATGTCTGCAGTTATACCAAAACGGGTGAATACAACACTTACCGTTCGCGTATCCGCACCGTTCGTGTAGACGAGGTGCTGATCACTGCGCTGACCTGCCGCACCTGCGATAAAGCGCCCTGTGTGATCGCCTGCCCGCAGAATGCGCTGACCCAGCATCCTGATACTGGTATCATCATGGTGGATGCGCAGAAATGCGACGCGTGCGCCTGGTGCATCGAAGCCTGTGATTTTGGCGCCATTTCGATCAATCCGGCCAGCAAATTGGCCGAGATTTGCGACCAATGCCAGGACCTGGAAGAAGGCCCGCAGTGCGTAAAGTGGTGCCCCAAAGAAGCACTCTCGCTGACCACCCCTGACCAGCAGGGGCAGAAGGCACGCAAAGCGGCCATCAAATCCATCAAAGATGAGATCCTGCCAGTCATACCTTTAAAAGAAACGACCTGTTAAGCGTGCGATCCATTACTCAACGTTACAAAGGAGCTGCATGAGCGAAAATTCCAATCCAGAGGAAATGCGTGTTGGTGTGTATATCTGCCACTGCGGCAGCAATATCGCCGGCGTTATCCCGCCCGGCGAGGTGGCAGAGTGGGCCTCAAGCTTGCCGGGAGTGGTGCGCGCGACTGATACCTTGTACGCCTGCGCGGACAGCGGCCAGACATTGATCAAGGAAGATATCAAGAAGTACAACCTGAATCGTGTGGTTGTATCAGCCTGCTCGGTACGCATGCATGAGACCACTTTCCGCGGCGCTGTATCGGAAGCCGGACTGAATCCTTTCCTGATGGAAATGGCCAATATCCGCGAACAGTGCACCTGGGCGCACAGCCATGATAAGGAAGGCGCCCTGCGCAAGGCCAAGGACCTGACAGCCGCGGCGATCGCGAAAGCGCAGTTTCTGGCGCCCCTTGAATTCATAAAGGTTCCGGTCACCAAACGCGCCCTGGTCATTGGCGGCGGAGTATCCGGCATCAGTTCAGCGCTGGATTTGGCTGACCAGGGTATTGAAACGATATTGGTGGAAAAAGAACCGACCATCGGCGGGGTCATGGCGCAGCTCAACAAGACCTTCCCCACGATGGACTGTAGTATATGAATTCTCGCACCAAAAATGGTTGACGCGGCGCGTCATCCGAAAATAAAAGTCAAAACTTACACCAATGTTGACCGTGTAGAAGGCTACGTGGGCAACTTTAAAGTTCAGCTGCGTGAAAAAGCGCGCTACGTGCGCGCGGACAAATGCAATGGCTGCGGCGAGTGTGCACGGGCTTGCCCGATCGAAGTGCCGAATTATTTTGAGATGAACCTTGCTCCCCGCAAAGCGGCCTATGTGGCCATGAGCCAGTCTGTTCCTTTGCTTTATACCATCGACCAGGAAGCCTGTATCCACTGCTACAAATGCGTGGAAGCCTGCGGCGCCCTGGACGCGATCGATTTCAGCCAGGAAGACAAGAT
>CAZBNE010000006.1:0-58392 GCA_964493155.1 uncultured Pelolinea sp. | reverse complement strand
CGCTAAGTTTATAACTTGACATTTTGGGCACCACCTCCTCATCCAAAAGGATAGCAAGGTTTATTTATGTTTCTTAATCTAAGTATACACCAAACCGGAAAAAATAAAGAGATATCTGACCAGATTCATCTCATATATAATTGAACACGCATCCAAAGGCAGAATACAATAATCATGAAGAAAATCATTACAGCAATTGCTATCATCCTGATCGCAGTAATTATCACCATGAATTGGGTAATCCATTCACCGCATGGATTTTATGAAAAAACATTCGCGGCAGGGTCATCCGTTTGCCACCAGATCCCATCGCATTCCTACGAAGCTTCAGGGATCCAATTTCCGCTTTGCGCGCGCTGTAGTGGTTTGTATCTTGGCAGTTTCATTGGACTGACTTATTACTTCACACAAGGCAGAAGAAAAGCGCTACCCAAGAAAGGTTTCCTTTTGCTCCTATTTTTTTGCTTCCTGCTTTGGGCTGCTGATGGTGTGAATTCTTTCCTTACAGATTTTCTCAATAAAACCATCCTTTATGAAACCACAAACACCACACGCCTTATTACCGGATTTGGCATGGGGATGGTGATGTCCACCGCCCTGATGACGCTTTTCAACCTGACAGTTTGGAAAGAAGGCAAAGATCAACCCTTGCTGCGAAACATATTTCAGGTGGCAGGCTATACAGTCATATCCGTCATTTTCGCCTGGATTCTCTTGTCATCACATGCCACCCTATTTCAAGTTTTTGCGTATATAAGTATAGTGACTGTGTTGGTCATTATTACGCTGCTTTATACGATCTTTTGGATAGTGGTAATAAGAAAGGAAAACAGTTTTGAAAAATGGAATTCATTGGGACTTTTTCTCACCGCCGGTTTCGCCTCTGCCATGCTGCAGATCACTTTATTGACCATGCTAAGGCAGTGGGCAGTCGGATAAATTAGTTTTTGGAGTAGTGATGGAAGCATTATTAGGAATTTTTTCAGCTTTTGGCCTTTCGGCTAGCGCCGGATTGAACGCTTATATCCCGCTACTGGTCGTGGCATTAATGGCTCGCTTTACCCCTTTCATCAAGCTTAATCCCCCATATGATGTCCTTACGAGTTGGTGGATCATCGGTTTATTGGCGGTATTAACCCTGATCGAATTTGTTGTGGACAAATTTCCAGCAATCGACCATATCAACGATTTTGTAGTACAGACCTTTGTTCGTCCGGCAGCGGGCGCAATCGTTTTTGCTGCCAGTACCAATGTCATCACCGACATAAACCCGGTATTGGCCATGGCTTTGGGTTTGCTGATGGCAGGTAGTGTTCACGCAGTGAAATCAGTGGCGGTCCGCCCTGCGGTTGGGGTTGCGACTGCCGGAATCGGCAATGTACCCGTCAGTGTAGCTGAAGACATCACGTCGACGTCACTTTCAATCTTATCAATCATGGTGCCAATAGCAGTAACAATCCTGGTGGTATTGTTCTTTACCTGGATTTTCTGGTATTTATTCCTGAGGACGCCGACCGGATCTGACACTAAACCAGATCGTTAATATTGACCTTTTTAATTTGAGAGAAAAGGTCCTGGAGTTCCTTCAAAGCTGACCGCGCATTTTGCTGGTCAGCATTTTTTATGTCCAAAGCCATAAATTCATCTTCATCCAATGCCAGCTGCCGCCGGTCTGGAAAGACCAGCAGATCCAAAGCCAGGTCATCATAGTAAATTTCCTGATCCGCGATTCGCACCGGCCGGGTGATATTGCAGTACCAAGCTTTTAAATGTTCATCATCGCGATCATAAATCTCATAGATGTTATACCATTTGCCAAACAGGTACAGTTCCATAAAGCGGTCGCCTTCTTTCAAGATGATCCCATTAAATTCAAGATCGGAACGGTTGAAATATGCTTCCGCGATAATTCCTTTGGGAGTCTCGGAAAAAATCTTACCCGCATACCTCCAGACTTCTTTTCCCTTGTGGTTATTCTTGATGATAGTCACATCAGAACTGATCACTTCATACTCCCAAAACATAAAATTGAATCTGGTTTAATCCCGATCGTGATAATCTGATCGGCTCTTAATTCCTTTTCCAACAGAAATTCAAAGGTAATTTTCTCTTTAAAAGCAACTTTAGTCTTAAAGCGGTCCGCGCTGAAAATCGTCTCAGTGACCCGGACTTCGATCATGTTCTTCGTTCCCAATGTTTGGTGCATTTCCACGCCGGTTGGTTTGACAACCAAAATAACCTGGTCTCCTGGATGGAATTCATTTTTCTGGCACGCACATTCAATATCACCAATGACTGTGGAAACCTTAAGCGGGTTTACTGAAGTAACCTTACCGTGAATCTGGTTGTCCATCCCAAAAAACGTCGCCAACCAGGGTGAAGCTGGATGCGAATATACTGCGGAAGGTGTCCCGGACTGTACGATCCTGCCCTGGTGAAGAACCAGGATGCGGTCGGCAATAGCGAAAGCTTCCTGCTGGTCATGAGTTACATAAATTGCCGGAATCCTCATCCTGCGCAGCAATCCGCGTAATTCTTCGCCCAGTTTTTCACGCAGAGTACGATCCAAAGCCCCTAAAGGTTCGTCCAGCATCAGCAAATGCGGTTTCGGTGCTAAAGCCCGTGCCAACGCAACACGCTGTTGTTCTCCGCCAGAAAGATCTGTTACATGCCGGCTGATAAAGTTTTCCATATTAACAAGCTCAAGCGCTTTAATCACACTCGTCTTAATATCCTGCTCAGACTGTTTCTGCATGCGCAGCCCAAATGCAACATTTTCATAAACGGTCAAGTGAGGAAAAAGCGCATAATCCTGGAACATCAGGCCAAAATGGCGCTTATAAGGCGCCACATCGCTGATATTCTTCCCCTGCCAGATAACCTGCCCGCTTTCAGCGGATTCCAGTCCGGAGATAATCCTTAATATGGTACTTTTTCCCCCGCCGGAAGGCCCCAGCAGGCAGACGGTTTCATCATTCGCTATCGTGAATGAAATTCCATCAAGTAGTGTCTGATCCTGATAAGACTTAGTGATATTTTTTATTTCAAGCAAAGGCATGGTTTTATGATGTCCCGGAGTTAAGATTAAATTGTAATCGGTCCAGAAATGTCATACTAAGGATACATACAAGAAGGATGATCACTGCCATTGCCATTGCCTGTCCATAATTTGCCGAACCGGGCAAATTGAGAAAACGATAAATCGCGATAGGCATGGTTGGCATATCCGGACGTGACAGAAAACTCGTTGCGCCAAATTCACCCAATGAAATTGTAAAAGCATAAACTGCCGAAGTCATCAATGCGCGCCAGATGATGGGTAGTTCAATAAATCGCCAGACCTCAAAAGGTTTTGCGCCCAAACTGAGTGCAGCCAATCGAAAATTGGCTGGTATGGATTGAAGCGCAGGCTGGATTACACGCAAAACGAAGGGCAAAGAAATTAAAACATGAACCAGAGGGATCAACTGCCCCGCCCATGCCTGCGTGCCAGCAACTCCCGCAAATGCAGTAAAAAATCCCAGTCCAAGTGTAACAGCGGAAGTCCCCAAAGGGAGCATCATTAAAAGGCCTAATATGTGTTGTCTTTTACCAGGTCGCAGCCCATAGGCCAACATCATGCCCAGGATCAACGAAATGATGGCGGAAGTTCCTGCAAATCTAAGAGAATTCCAGATGGCATTAATGGGAGGAACATAAAACAAGGACTGCTGGCTGTTTGTAAACAAATCCCTGAAGTGGTTGAGTGAAAACCTTATTCTCTCCCCCACTCCTTCCTCAAAACCTGAGACAGTAACACTGAAAGAACTGATCAAAAGACTTATGACCGGAGAAGTCAGGAGTATTAAAAGAAGAAGTACGATAGCAAAGGTAAAAGCTTTTTCCCACCCTTTTTGGGGAATCCTCAATCCCTCCTGCATTAATCTTGGCATGATTGGTACGCCCATCCCCCGATCTCCTGTTCTTAACAACAAGACCGTTGCCATCATTGTGAAACTTAATTGGATCAATGACAAAATCCCGGCGAGCGGCAGATTCAGATAATGAAGCGTCTGAATATAAATTTCGACCTCAAGCGTGGTGAATCTTGGGCCGCCCATCATTAATATCACACCGAAGCTGGTGAAGTTGAATAAAAATACCAGCAGCACCGCCGAAAGTATGGATGGCAGGAGCAAAGGGAGCGTGACTTTAATGAAAGTCGTCCAGGGTGAAGCGCCTAATGTTTTGGCTGCATCTTCCAGTTTGCGGTCAAACTGAGCCAAAGAAGAACCAACAATACGGATAACAATGGATGTATTATAAAAAACATGGGCAAGAAGAATAGCAGCAAGGGTATTTTGGATATTGATCAATGGTTTGGGAGAATTCAAGACCTGCATGAGAAAAAGATTCAACCAACCTTTGGGTCCGATCAATGCATTAAATCCTGCTGCGACCACAACCGTTGGGAGAATGAAAGGCAAAGTTGAGGCGATCCTCAGACTGTTTTTTGCAGGAAAATTGAACCTCCCAAAAAGAAAGGCGGCTGGCAATCCCAGCAGAATCGTCAAGACCGTAGAAAGCCCTGCCTGGAAGAAAGTGAATCTGGTTGCCCCTGAGATGATCTGCCAGTTAATTGGCGTATCAGCCAGAGAACCTGACTGCGAAAAAGCGATGCTAATAAGTTTCCCGAGTGGAAAAAAATAAAAAACTCCCAAAAAAACGAAGGGAAGAGCTAAAAGCCAAGCCCCCTTATTACTTGTTTTTTTTTCTGACATTTAATTTAGCATCAAGGCGCGCCAGCCTTCGATCCACTTTTCACGGTTAGCCGAGATCTGATCTGCGGGTAATAAGGCTGGCTGATCAGGTATCTGAATGAATTCTGTGAATTCTTCTGGAAGCACTGCGGTCTCGTTGGCTGGAAAAACGAACATGTTCAAAGGGATATCTTCCTGAAATCTCCTGGAGAGCATAAAATCCACAAATTTTTCAGCGATGGCAATATTCTTTGAACCTTTCAAAATTCCCACAAATTCGATCTGCCTGAAGCACATATTTTTCCCGATCAGCGAAGCGGTGGGTGCATCATCAACTCTGGGATCAGAGAAAATAACCTCGGCTGCCGGGCTGGTGCCATAGGACACGACCATAGGCTGCAGGCCTTTGCCGGAAGAACCAGAAAAATTAGTGTAATAAGCAGTGTTCCAGTCATTAACGATCACCAGTCCATTATCTTTTAACTGCTGCCAGTATGCCTGGTAACCCTCCGCTCCAAATTCCGCGATTGTTGCTAAAAGAAAAGCTAATCCCGGTGACGAGGTCGCCGGATTTTCCACCACCAGCAGTCCAGCATACTCCGGTTTTGCCAGATCAGCCAGCGAACCGGGAATGGATAGACCCTTCTCCGCAAAAAAGCGTTTATCATAATTAATGCACACATCCCCGAAATCAACCGGTAAAGCATTGTGATCCGGGTCTAATTCAAATTGATCAGGGATCTGTTCAAGCAAAGGAGACTCAAATGTCTCAAAGAGGTTCTCTGATAACGCCCTTGAGAGGAAGGTATTATCCACGCCATAAAAGACATCTGCGATCGGAGCATTTCTGGTTAATAAAGCTTTATTCAGCATACTGCCAGATTCGCCGCTTAAAATAAAATTCACCTTGATGTTGTTCGCGCTTTCAAATTCAGCCACAACGTCCGTGCTTATCGCGAAAGAATCATGTACCATTACATTCAAGGCTGCTGGCGTTGGATTGCAGGCCGATACAAACATACCAACCAAGATAATAATTAACAACCATTTGATCTTCATCTTTTTATCCTTTTGATTTACGAGTATGAATGCAAAGCAGAACACCGCTTTTCATCGTCACTTCCGCCTCATTTGAGTCCATTTTATTGCTAACCCCTCTAGATCTTTCAAGAAACAGGATTTCATCCTTCAGGGGATATTTAAGTCCTTTGGTTTTGATACCCATCACAGGCGAAAGCAGCGGTAATAATGAAACAATATCTCCTTTTTTTCCAGAAATATAACCATGAGCCTGAATTAAGAAGAGCTCTTCTTTTCCGTCATCCAAACGAATATCTACATTTTGCAATTCAGGCATAAGCAGTAAAAAAATGTTGGTTAATGTCTGGTCAATTCTTCCCCCCATAGCCCCAATGACCGTTATTGGATCACCGGCCCGATCAACAGCCGCCAATAGCGCCAGTTCCAGATCGGTCTGATCCTTCTTTTTCGGGAATTTGAGAATTTCAATTTTATTTTCATTGATCCACCTGGAATCGTCACTTGAAATTGAGTCCAGGTCACCGATCAGCAGATCAGGTTTTAACCCTAAATTGCGCATATGGCGCAATCCACCATCAGCGCATATGAGAAATTTACTTTTTTGAAGGATCGTTTCGAGCAGATCCAGACGATCAACCTCCCCATTTGTAAAAATGACAGTGTTCATATTAAAAATAAGACTCCCTTCTTCTGGAGGGAGTAGATTTTTTTATCTCCCTCCGCCGGTATTATCCGGTTCAGGTTTTACGGGTCGAGGATTAATCATCCTCCTCTCAGCCTGCTTTACCAGGCTCCCCGGATTTATTTGTTTATTAGTTTAAGTTATTTCCTGCTTTGTGTCAATAATCGTTTTATAAACTTTTTAATCCAGGTTTCGTACTTCAATAGTGACCAGATCCAGTTCATTTATATTTGCATCCGGTGCATAGTTCAACAGGTAGTTTTTTCTAGTATCCAGCCAATTGCAGAATTCTTCCAAAAGCCCAAAATAAAAATATGGTGCAAACAAATTGAGATCAGGATGGCTTGCAGGTTTCAATACTTGCCACTCAAAATGCGTGGGATTTTTTGAATTTACTTTAATCTCTGTTCCCATTTCGTTTGATAAAACTGCAGCAAGGGTGCTCAGAGACATTAAAAATCTCCGGTCTATCGGTTTTAAGCGGTTTTCAATGCTTCCTAATTGAGATATCTCGGAGTAGTATTTTCTGAAAAAGGTAAGAGATGCGCTGCCCATGCGAATCAGGAGGCCACGGGTTGTCTCCTCCCCAAAATTCGCTAATAATTCTGCAGCCACTGTCTCAAGCAGTTTAGTTCCCTGCCTGAAAAAATGAGGAGCGGTTAAATCAAAAGGATCCAAACCAGCAGAAGCATACATCTTATCCACCTGATCATCTCCCAGCAACTCCAAAAGAGAATAATAGATGCAATAAAATAGTTTTGCTTCAGCCGATAAACTGTGCAACATTCCTCTCCAGATAAGTAAAAATATCGGCTCAAGTATAATGGAAAAAAGGTTTCTTGGGAAAGACTTGTTATTTAATGAAACCGACTTAAGAAATTATAAATATTCAAAAAATGCCGACAATCATGGAAACTATCAGAGAATATGACGAGGATATCCTCATCATGGTTGCTGAGTCATGGGGGATCGAGCTGATTTTTAATTCCAAAATCACTTTTGCAGAACAAATTGCTGAATTTATCAGCCAGAGTCCATTGATTAAAGAAGTATGCTCCTCCCTTCCGGAAAAATCACGTGGTGCGCTATTGATTATTGCAAAAAATAATGGAAAATATCCATGGGATCAGTTCACCCGAAAATTTGGAGAGTTTCGTGAGATGGGAGCCGCAAAGCGGGAACGGGAACGCCCCGATCGAAAACCTGCCTCGATATCCGAAAATCTCTTTTACAAGGCGTTGATAGGTCGGGCATTCTTTGAAACCGGCCAGGGCCTACAAGAATTTGCCTTTATCCCGGAGGAGTATCTTCATTATTTCACCCCCGTTGTTAAACAGGAAAAAAGGGAGATAATCAACCTTCGATCAGCGAACAAGATTGAAAAGAAAATCCTTACGAATGACTATTGCGTCGATCATGCCACAACAATTTTGGCAGGCTTGCGAATTGGTTTGTCAGGTGATGATCTATCTGCTTTCATTCCAAACATTTCTTCTCATTTTTTGATCAAACTGCTACAAGATGCAGAACTTGTTTCTGAGAATTTTGAGATCAATTCTGACAAGGTCAAACAATTCCTGGAAGCCGAACGCGGGCAAGCGTTGGGGTTTTTGGCCGAAGTATGGAAAGCCAGCCATATTACCAATGAATTGGAGCTGATCGAGAACCTGGTTTTCGAAAACGGTGAAAAAAAAGATCCGATTTTCCCACGGGAAGCTCTCCTTGAGCTCATTAATCTGCTGCCTGAAGATCATTGGCATAACATCCAGGAGTTTTGTGTTTGGATCCATCTGAACCAGCCCGACATATTACGGTCAGGTGGTGAGTATGATGCCTGGTTTATCAAGGACAAAGCTTCCGGCCAATATATCAATGGATTTGAAAACTGGCAGCGGGTTGAAGGTGAATATATCCGCGCGATGATCATGAAATCGCTGTTTTGGCTGGGCTTTGTAGATCTTGGAAAAAATCCGGGCGATTCTAATCCGTCTGTATTTAGAAAAAGCAAATGGTTTGACGACTTATATTCAAACACGAAATTAAAGTATCCATCAATTATTAAAAAGGATTTTGAGGTTGACAAATCAGGAAGAATTGTTGTTGACAGATACTTTGCCAGAAATATTCGCTACCAGATCGCCCGCTGCTGTGAATGGGATAATCCCCGCAGCCATAATTATATTTATCATTTCAGTCAGCGTGCATTTGTCATACTTGAAAAACAGGGGTTGAAAATCACTCAACTGATCACACTCCTCAAACATTATGCCCGTAAACCTGTTCCTCGTAATATTTTGCAGGCTTTGGAACGCCGGGATAGATTTGGGGAGGAAGTTCAATTAATGAAGATCTTTGTTATTAAGGTCAAAACTGCGGCAATTTTGGATCGACTTTTAGATTCAACCATGAAAAAATACATTCTTTCAAGACTTGATGCGACAACTGCTGAAATTTCGGCAGATTCTTTGCCCATAATAAGAGCAGCATTGATTGAGATGGGTGTATTTGCTGAAATTTTGCCAGATGTATAATCATTCTGATTTAATCATTTTTATTTAAGAAAAGAGGATTGGTCATGAAACGACTGGATTGGATCAATCAGGAAATTAAAACTCTCAAGGAAACCGGTTTTTATAACACAATCCGGGTTCTTGGATCAGCACAGGGTGCCTGGTTAAAGGTGGATGGGCGCGATGTACTTAATTTTTGCTCCAACAATTATCTCGGGCTTGCCAATCACCCTCAAATGCTCGCATCCGCGAAAGCGGCCGTTGACAAATATGGGGTTGGACCGGCAGCAGTCAGATCAATTGCAGGGACTATGGACCTGCACCTGGAATTGGAAAAACGTATTTCCAGTTTTAAAAAATCCGAAGCGGCCATTACGTTTCAATCAGGATTTTGCGCCAATCTTGGAACGATACAGGCTCTGGTCGGCAAAAATGATGCAATTTTTTCTGATGAATTAAACCACGCCAGCATCATCGATGGCTGCAGGCTTTCGGGCGCACGTATCGTACGCTATAACCATTGCGATCCCGTTCATCTTGAACAGGTGATCAAGGAAAACGAAGGTGCTTTTGAAAAAGCCATGATCATAACAGATGGAGTATTCAGCATGGATGGTGATATCGCTCCCCTGGACATACTGCTTGAGGTCGCTCGGGGAAATGATATCCTTCTGATGGTTGATGATGCACATGGTGAAGGGGTTTTAGGAAAAGGCGGACGCGGGATCGTTGATCATTTTAATTTGCATGGCCAGGTAGATATTGAGGTAGGGACTTTTTCGAAAGCTTTCGGTGTGGTTGGCGGTGTGGTTTCCGGCAATCCTGTGATCGTCGAATGGCTACGGCAGCGCAGTCGTCCCTTCCTTTTCTCATCAGCAATGACGCCAGCAGACGTTGCCGGGTGTATTACTGCCATTGATATTCTGGAATCGTCAACTGAACTGGTTGATCGGCTTTGGGAAAATTCCAAGTATTTCAAGCAAGAAATGCAGAAGATGGGATTTGATATCGGCTATAGTCAAACGCCGATCACACCCGTGATGCTCGGAGAGGCACCTGTTGCTCAACAGTTCAGCCGCGAGCTTTTTGAAGCGGGGATTTTCGCAACTGCCATCGGATTTCCAACAGTTCCAAAGGGAAAAGCCCGCATCCGCGTGATGGTATCGGCTGCACACAGTTCCCCTGATCTACAGCAGGGTTTGGAGGCATTTCGAATAACCGGAAAGAAATTGGGGATTTTATAAAAAAAATCCCCTGCGCAGATTAAGGCAGGGGATATTTCTTACTATTCATCTTTAAATTCAGCGTCTACAATCTCGCCTGGTTCTTTGTTTTCTGCTTTTCCTTTAATCTGTTCAGTATGTTCCTGAACAATGTCCGCTGGGCAGAAACTGATAAACCAGTCCATTCCCATATAGAGGACAACAGCATCATCGACAGGGCCAAACAGGAAATCCAATGGGACGATCAGATAAACCAAACACAAAGCTGGAATCAGTTTATACCAGGGACTGACTCTCTTATCCATTAATAAGTTTATGGTTAAACGAACTTTGAGAATAATATCAGATATAAATCCAGGACCAAAATTTCCCATCATTCCTTTATTATTCATCAAAAATTCCTTTCTGATTTATTATCTAAATAATCTCTTACGCCGCCAAAGGATAAGCGGAGCTGCCAACTTGCGTACATAGTATTTTAGTACAATAGGCGCGATCTTTGAACCGCCATTTCGAAAATGTACTTTGAGCATTTCAGGCCAACACTGATCATCAGCAGAAATGGTTTTTGCATCAGCATGCAGACGGAAATTTGCCCAGGTCCTGGGAAGATACTTCAACTTCGATCGTTCCGCCAAGCGCACCCACAAGTCATAATCCATCGCGAAGTAAAAATCTGGATCCAGCGGACCGACCTGCATCCATAAGGATCGTCGAAAAAAGGAGGCTTGCTGAGGGATATGCACATATCCCCTGCGCAATCTGGCAAGATCAGTTTCAGCCGCGGGAAATCTTCCGATAACGCTACTTTTTCCATCAATATAATTCGCATCCCCATAGACCATACCTACATCAGGATTTTCGGAAAGATAAGCTGCGGCTTCCGCAACCGCGTTGGGCAGCAGGGTATCATCCGAATTAAGCCATGCCAGCACTTCACCCTTGGCGATGGCAAATCCTTTATTAATGGCGTCTGTCTGACCGCGATCTTTTTCCGAGACCCAATGCGTGAGCCGTGGAGCGTATTGCTTAATGATCTCCAGGCTGCCATCGCTGGAAGCGCCATCCACAATGATATATTCAATATTCGGGTAAGATTGTTTGAGAACTGAATTGATCGTTTCTTCCAGAAATCGCGACTGGTTAAATGAGGGTGTAACGATCGTGACAAGCGGCAAGTTGTTCATGATATGAGTTTTTCATTCAGATCGTAGATAATTACTTCAGGAGTATTCTTGATAATCTGGAAATTAGCATTCATGAATTTCTTCAATTCAGGCTGATTATTAAATTCATCCATTAACGTGACAACAAACAAGTCTTCTCCCATCAGGCTTTGTTCGAGCGCGCTCTGAAATTCAACTGGTTCTCCAGCCAATTCCCGCAAGTTGATATCCATCATCTGCATCCAGGGATTCACCTTCATCCATCCCCAGTATGACAAACGATAACCATAATCGGATACTAATCCGGTGATTTTCCTGTCGCTTCCCAACTCAGCACCCAAATTTCGCCAGAACACAATTTCGTTGCGATAATCGACGCGTTTTAAGGTTACCCGTGCATCCCAAGCTTTGAGCGCCATAAAAGCAGCGAGCAATGCTACGATTATCAATCGTGAGAATCTTATTTTTTCTTTTTCAATCGTACTTACCAGCGCCTTTAATACAAGTGCCAATCCCAATGGCACCTGCACCATTAAAGGCAAATGGTAATAATCGTGTGTTGAAACGTGATACGAAAATGTAAAACCATAAAGCAGGTAGCCAATGGTAAGCCCAATAAATAATCCGACCATATTTTTCTTTGGAAAGATAAGTGATCCTGCCAAAGAAAGCAGGAATATTTCCAAACCAACAACCCGACTCATTTCACCGATCCAGCGCAGGTAAAATGCGGGATCGGTCCACAAGCCGGGAAAGAATCGCAAGCTGAATTGTTCACCCAGAAGTTTAAGTATGTAAACTCCATAAAAATGATAAATAGCATAAGGCAAGATTGATAGAATTCCGATAAGCCAAATTTGCCGGTTCTTAATGGCTTCGCGAAAAGAATAATTGGATAAAACCAAACCTGCCAAAGCAGGGGCAATAAAGAAAACACTGACTGATTTGATGTAAATCGCTAAACCGCACAATAATCCGGCAGTAATCGCTCTCATCATATTGGGGCTTTTCATCCAACGCACAGCCGCCCAAATAGCAATAATCATCGCAGCGACCATCAGCGGCTCTGGCTGAAAGGCTCGGCTGGCAATCAATGCATAAGGCCATAGGAAATAATACACACTGGCAATCGCTGCGCCTTCGAGACCGGCTATTTCACGAGCAAGCAGAAAAAGAAATACACCGCCAACCATCCAAAACAAAATTGACCAGACACGCGCCACCCAAAGCTGTTCTGAACCAATCAGATGATAAGTGATGGCGGATAATCGCTCCATGATTTGCGGCTCGATCAAACCTTCAGATTTCCATTGGCTTACCGCCATTTCCTTTTGCCATACCGGTACGTCCTTCAGATTTTCATAATACATACCGCGGGCGATCAATGCGGAATGCATCTGGCGAGTAGGGTGAAAATCAAGCGGAGCATCGGTGAGGTCATAAAATCTGACAATAATTCCCAATAAAACTGCAAGAATGATTACAGCCCACCACAACCAGTGCGGTTTATTCTGATCCATCGATATTTTGTCCTGACTTTATTTAACTGCCAGCTTACACTGACAAGTCTTTATAGATTTTATCAATTTTTTCTTGAGACAATCGCATCAAGCGCCTTTGGAAATAATCCTTTTTTTTCCTTTTAACTGCCGGCAAGATACTCAGTATAGAATACGCAATGCGGGGCATCTCTTTTAAAACTTCAGATGGGGAATAAAAGAAACTTTTCAAATAATGGCCAAACGCTCTCATATTGTCTCCACCATCCATGAGATACCTGGCGCTGAATCGGAAAGCGCCTGCCAAAATTCTCCGTTTGTCTTGAACAAATATTTTCGAAAAAGAAGGATCGGTCTGCAGCCATGCAACAATCTGAAAAGAATCCTGGCTGAAGCCTTCAGTCTGTGCAATATTTTTTGCCTCAGAATGGAAGCGAGCGGCTGCAAAAAAGTCTTGAATATGTTGAATTCGATGATTTCTGGCTATACGCAGCCAAAGGTGGTGGTCTAACAGATAGTGGTATTCAGGATTTAAATTCCCGGCATTTTCAAGTGCCTGCTTTCTAAAAAAAACTCCGGGCTGCCCGATGATATTAAATGCCATCAAGTCACGCAGGTTCCACTCTCCATAGCGCATGACATTGATCAGTTTACTTTCCGCATCAATTGAAAAGACATCAGAAAAGATCAGTCCAACATCTGGATTGTTATTGAAGAAACCAACCGCTTTTTCAACCGCACCCTGCATGTACAAATCATCCGAGTTCAGCCATGCAACAATCTCTCCGCGCGCTCTGGAAAAACCTTTATTGATGGCGTCTGCCTGACCTTTATCTTTTTCTGTAATCCACCAGGTCAAACGGCTTTTTTTTGCCTCAGCCCACTCCCTGATCATCTCCACACTGCCATCCGTTGAACCACCATCGATAATGAAATACTCAATGTTGGGATATGACTGTGAAATAACCGAATGGTAAGCAGCCGTAAGATACTTCGCCTGATTGAACGAGGGAGTAATGATGGAAACGAGCGGTCGATTTTCCATATCAAAAAAGCGAATTGTAATCAACTTTCGGGAAAACAGTTAATTTTCCACCGATTGTCGCATCTCTTACTTTTCTTCCATCTTCTTCAAAAGCACTGCGTGCCATCCGATAAGCAATTTCCGATGTTTCAAGATCAGGCAGCTGCCAGCGAAAACCCTTACCAAAATATTTTGGATCAAAATGGTTAGGATCGTCACCATCGGATGTTATGGTAGTATTCGGTTTTCCCTTTGTAGCAAAATTGTGGTCAACGCCAATTAGAATTACTTCCGAAAAACCAAAATAATAGGCTAGCTGCAGCGCAACATATGTAACTGTCGCTCCTTCCCACAATCGTCCAGCTGCGTTTTTGGCGAATTTGGGTCCTGTATAAGTAGTGTAAAGGAAGAACAGATCTTCCTGAGGTTTAAGCCACTGCCTGGAATGCCACGAAACAAATTTTGGGATGTTGAGAGCCTGAATATCAGTTGCAGATTGTTCAATGACAAGGTCATTAATAGAAACGAAATAGCTGGTAGAAAAACCCATTTCCTGAAACATCAGGTAAATGCGGTTCAAACCAAACGTATATTCATTACGCAGTTTGGACATGTCTGTGTTTTGAAGGCTTGGACCATTGCCGATAATAAAACAACGTTCGCCCGTGTGGATATCCTGAAATTGCTTGATCTGTGAGATCGTCTTCTTGCGGACAGGGTCAAGAGTCGCGATCAGGTCCTGCGGCAGCCTTTGCAGCGTATCCTTCTCATTACGAATGTGATTTACAACTGCATCCGGCAGAACATGTTTGACGGTATCTTTTAACTTTTCCATTATCATTCAGTGCTAAGCTTGGCAATCGCTCCACCGTCTACCACTAGAGCCTGGCCTGTTATAAAAGAAGATTGCGTTTCATCAGCCAGAAAATAAATACCTTGAGCGATCTCGCGTGGAATCCCTACTCTCCCATTTACTGTTTTACCCGCGAGATTATCAAGGCGTTCCTTAATTGAAGCATCACCAAACAAGCCCCTCTTCATACTCTCGCGCAGCATGGGGGTATCCACTGCCCCAGGCAGGATAGCGTTGACACGGATATTATCCGGCGCAAATTCAATTGCCATAGCCCGTGTCAAGGCAAGCAGGCCACCTTTACTGGCTGCGTAAGCGGATATATTGGCTGAAGTCGCCAGCGCGTGGATCGAACTGACATTAACGATTGCTCCACCGCCCGCGCTCTTGATCAACGGATGCGCCAGCTTTACACCCAGAAAAACTGACCGTAAATTGGATGCCATGGTCTGATCCCATTCTTCACAGGATATATCAAGGAGCGGCTTGGCTATCTGAACAGCCGCGTTATTTACGATCGCATCCAGACATTCAGAATAATTTCGTATGCTTTTGAAGATGAATTCAATATCACCCGGTTCAGAAATGTCCGATAAAATAAAAAGCCCATCCTTTGGAAAGTCATCTCCAAATTCTTGCCGGTCAACACCGATAACGGACCAGCTTTTTTCATTAAATAACTGTACGGTCGCCCTTCCAATACCACCGGAAGCACCTGTTATCAATACCACTTTTTTTCGGTTGACCATCACTTAATCCACCATATGTTTTTTCTTCAGATCATTAAAATCCGGATGCGGAATCCCTAATCCAACCAGAAGATTGCGGATTGTATTCCAATGGACATTTTCCCAAGCCAAAGGGCTGGAATTGGAATTGTGCGGCGCAAGCATCACATTATCCATCTTAAGAAGCGGGGAATCCAAGGGAAGAGGTTCAATTTCAAATACATCCAGCGCAGCGCCACTTAGCCGCTTTTCCTGAAGCGCATTTACTAACGCCGATTCCTCAATGATCGGCCCTCTGGCAGTATTAATAACCACCGCCCCGGCTTTCACTTTTGCCAAAGTTTGGAAATTGAGCAGGTGAACACTGGTCGGATTCAGATCGCAGTTCACACTGATGAAATCGGATAAACCCAACAACTCATCTAATCCAACCATCTGTACGCCAGTGCTATTAATAAAGTCATCAGGAGGTGCAATAATATCAGTCGCCAGTAATTTCATCCCGAAGGCATTAGCCTTGCGTAAGATTTCTTTACCAATAAAACCAACGCCGATCACGCCAAGGGTACACTCACTCAATGCTCTCCCCGGCAGTTTCTCCCAAGCGCCCGATTTCATTTCACGGTCTAACCAGGGCTGCTGCCTGGCAAAAGCAAGCATGTATCCCATAACACTGTCTGAGACAGGTACAGTAAACGCGTTGATTGATCGGAATACCTGTATGCCATATTTTTCAGCAGCTGCTTTATCGATCGAATCAATGCCAGTGCCCCACTTCGAGATCACTTTAAGGCGGGGCGAGCATTGCTTGATAACATCAGGAGTATATCGGTCATCACCGCATACCGTACCATCAAATTTTCCTGCGTATTTCAGAATCTCATTTTCTGATAAGCGTTCATTTACTTGCGCTACGATCACTTCGCAGCCATAGTTTTCAAATATCGGTTTAAATCGATCAATAAAAGGCAGCATGTAAGGAGCAGAAAGTAAAATGGTCTTTTTTTCCATTAAAACCTGTTTGTTTGGGGTGGTTTTTCGATTATACCAGTTAGCGCTTAAGGCGGTTTTTTATCAAAAGATCAGCGATCTGAAAATCAATTTCTTCATCAATATCAAGAGCCTCTTCCACAGGTATTTCAAACATCATCGGACTTTCACCTATACGGTTGCCCCGCCGCTTCAGATTTTCCGCGGTGAAAAGATAAATACATGAATTTTCCTCATAAATTGGGGGAAGGTCCTGGGTTTGCAGCAGTATATCCGGATCATGGTTGACTGGCATGGTATTCTGGTCCCATAACCTGGTTTGCAGGCGGGTTACCGAAAAAAGCGAGTCATAAATCGTCCGTTGCTTTTGAAACTCATTGATCGCCTTTGAAATCGTTGCTGGTTTAAGCAAGGGGTTGGTACTGTGAGTTTGCAGGTAAAGATCTGCGGACACCTGATTTGTATCATACATAAGAATTTCATTCATCGGTATCGTATCCGCCCGCAATTTTTCCGGCCGCTCGATCACCATGATTCCAGAAAAATTCTTATCAATATCCTTATGGATAACATCGCTGTCGGTATCCACAGCAATCTGTTGGATCTCGGGACAAAGCATGAGGGTTTCAAGCACATAATGAAAAAGAGGTTTTCCTGCCAGGTTTCGAAAGTTCTTTCCCGGAACACGCTGAGAATGATGGCGCATCGGAACCAGCGCGGTGATCTTGATCTTTTTCACGATCCCTCCAAAATATATAAATTTGCCTTAATGCCGATTGTCTTTATACTTGATCGGCTCAATATTACGGTGATTGCCCTTTGACAATTCAATCCCCGAGTTTCTCGGATAATAAAAGGATTGCTTAAGCCGCCATGTTAATGGGCCAGAACGCTGATAACCAACATAGGTTCCATAAAATTGAAACCAGCGAAATCGCAAGATATTATTGAATTCTCTTAAGATTCTTTTCTGTCGCATTGCCTCGCGAATATCACTAATTGAATTCTTGAAAAACAGCCGAATGAGATCTCCAATCCCAAACTTTTCAAGGGGATATATTTGTTTGAATGCCATACCTTCGCGCATATAACGGTTCTGGATGCCTTTTGAAGTTTCAGCATGCACGTGGACAATTTCTGCTTCTGCGCTATAGGCAATTGAATAGTGGTTTTCGTTAGCCCACTTCGCCCATTCCAGATCTTCCAGACCCGGTAATCGTTCATCATATTGATGTTGTTCCCAGAGGATTTTTCGAATGGCTGCGTTGGCGTTATTGCAGAAAGGATGATCTTGATGGTTTTGAGTGATCTCACCATACCAGTGCCGAAAGATTTGCTGTTCGGAAAAATGAGAAGTTTCTGATCCGCGCTGCTTACCATACACAACAGCAATGGAAGGATCTTTAAAAAATCCGGTCAATGTTGAAAGCCAATCCGGGTAAACCGGGTATACATGTGCGCTTGCAATGACAATAATCGGAGCTACTGCCCGGGCTATACCTTTATTAAGCGAGCGACCAAATGTAAATTCCTTTGGCGCGATGTTAACAATTTCCACACCCCTGTCCCTGGCGATCTGAACTGTCTGATCTGTTGATCCTGAGTCGACCAGAATCACCTGAACATCTTTAACTGATTGGTGGCTGATCCCATCCAGCAATCGGCCGATGTGGTTCTCTTCATTAAAAGCGCGAATAACGATGGAACAAACCGGATTCATAGGTCTCTGATAAACGGTTGCTGATGGAGAATCCCATCCAGCACCACTTTCATTGTAGATGATTTTTTCGGTGATAGCATGTCAGGTGTGAAATCTTTTATGCGAACATACCCATTCCAGACGCCATCATCTTCAAGGAACTGGTCAAAAGGGAGTGAGGCACGGAAAAGCTGACTGTAAAGCACCCTGCGAGCGTTCAGACGAAAATTTTCGGGATTATCAATCTGATCAGTTTCCAGAAAATCTTTAAGTGTCAAAAGAAATTCTTCTTTTGAGCGCGGAAAAAAGACGGTGGGGATTAGCGTGTATCGTGCCTGGCCTGCGCATAACACCGGCTTGCCCATAATGGATGCTTCCAAACCAATGGTTGAGTTGTAAACCATCACAAATTTCGCGATTCGGATCAGATCATAGGAACTGATAAATTTATCGGATGGGACAAAGACAACATTAGGCAGGTGTTCAACGGATCTTTGTGTAATCCAATCAGCGACAGTCTCACGGCTCTCTTTTCCCATTCGCAGTTCATCGGGGTGAGCCCGTATAACAAATAAAGTTTCCGGATAGATTTTGATCAATTCAAGCGTTGAATCCAGCCATTCAAACATTTGTGTAAATACAACATTTGCATGGCTTTGGCTCGTATCAAACACAACGTTGGTGAAAACAGGAACGATCGCTTTAAAATTTGATGCCTTTTCCATGAAATTTTCTTCAAGCAGTTTCATTTCCGGCCAGAATTTCACACCTGCCGTAACAAATTTTCCTTTAAATCTTTGTTCGAGGTAGTCATCCAATTGTTTATTCTGAGATTCGGTTAATACAAAGGATTCATCCACCTTAACAGGATAGGCAGTCGCTTCCTGATCAGTAAAAAAAGCAGAAAATGGAAGCATACCAACCTCATGTGAATAAGTTGGTATGTTTTTCTGTCTGGCTACCCACCTTAGAGTTGCCTCAGGGTAGGTCATTCCATTAAAAACAATAACTGCCCGTGGATGTATCCGGGCAAGCAATTTTTCACAGTGGAGTTTTAAGTTCCAGGCAGATAGTATATACTCACGAGCCAGATAGCGGGTATCTTCATCATCCTTGAGGTGATGGCGTCGTAATATCCATCTGAGCGATGGCAGGACTATAGATCCAATCGGAAATCCCTGGAGCTCATATGCAATCAACTCGTCCAAACTCATCACGGAAAGTTGTTTCTCCAATTTGGGATCTCTGGAAAAACGAAGGCTGTGCACGATTGATGGGTCAAAGAACATTCTGGAGGTACGCATGCATTCCAAGCATGGGGGTGGCATTTGCGGCTTGTCATTGTTCGTTCCCAGAACACAATGCGACAAACCGCGTTCACACACCAGATGCATCACCGGAATTCCTTCAGCCTGTAGCGCCAGACTTGAGATTAATGAAAAACCGGCATTTTGGCTTAATCCTGAAAGCCGGGTGGATGAATTGAAAAATAAAACGGGATCACCGTTCTCTGGCATGGACAGGTTTTGGAGTGAGTGCCTTAATGAACGGATTCGCCGGTGGTTCTGGTTAAGCACCTGTTCGCGTCTGATGCGGTTCGTGATCCGTTGAAATAAGTTCATCCTGATTTAAAGAAAACGGCGCAGTTTTTTTAAGGAAGATTTTTCACTGTCATAAACACGTTTCACGCCATCCCCTAAAGCCATTTCTGTTACGCGGATATACTTGACCAATTTTCTGAAACCACCTGGTTCAACTGAAGCAGATTGGTCTCCGCCCCACATTGCACGATCCAGGGTGAAGTGGCGTTCAACCATGCAGGCCCCCATTGATACAGCTACAACCGTGGTTATTAATCCAACTTCATGACCAGAATAACCAATCGGGCAGGCATAACGGCCGCGCAGGGTTTCAATCATTCTCAGATTCAATTCAAGCGGATCGCAGGGGTAAGCGCTGGTCGAATGCATCAGCACCAAATTTTCGATCCCGATCGCGTTCACTGAAGTTTCGATCTGTTCAAGCGTTGACATACCTGTGGATAAAATGATCGGGCGCCCTGTTGAGCGGATCTTCTTAAGCATACCTATGTCCGTCAAACTTGCTGAAGCGACTTTATAACAAACCGGATTAAAGTTTTCCATAAAATCAATGGCGCCATCATCCCAAACAGAAGCAAACCAGTCAATGCCCAGTTCATGGCAGAAAGCGTCAATTGTCTTATATTCCTCAAGTCTGAACTCCACTTTTTCGCGGTAATCGATGTAGCTGATATACCCCCAGGGTGTCTCGCGCATGATATCCCATTGGTCTCTGGGAACGCATAATCTGGGTGTGCGTTTCTGGAACTTGACCGCATCCGCGCCCGTTTCCTGCGCAGCAAGGATCATTTCTTTGGCAGTATCCAGATTTCCGTTGTGATTGATTCCAATTTCGGCAATAATATAAGCCGGCTTTCCATCACCAATCAGCTTATTCCCAATCTTGATTTCACGAGCCATATTTTCTCCTTAAAAGGTGAGATGTTCGATTAAGCAGTAAGAAAATTGCCGATCAATTGCATGTCACATTGTTCAGAGCATTTTATTCCCGGTGTCAGATTAATGTGATCAAGCCGGAATTTTTTATATCTCTCCCCATTCCAGATGTCATAAAGCGATTCGATGCGTGAATCTCCAAGGATGATCTCGTTGTTAAAATCTTCAACACATTCCACAGCTTCTCCATTGGATTTGATGGTCATGGATGACCAAGGGAATTGGCAGAATTCAAGCCAATGGATAGATTGAGTTTGATTCTTATTATCCTCATACCATTGCTGGTCCTGACTTTTCAGATAAACATATACATCCATACCTCGAAAAGCTTCTTTCAGCTTTGCAAATTCTTCCTGTTGCCATGATTTGTTCAGATTGATCATAGTGATCACAATTGTGGTTTCCAGGTTACGCCTGGCTTTAAGATCCAACAGCTGTACGATCTTTTTGTAGCTGTCGGTAAAGTTGGATTGCAGGCCACGAACTTCCTTATGGCGAAGGTCATCAACACTCTCAATGGAGTATTTCACATAATTCAAACCATTCTCAAAAGTCTCAACAGTCCTCTCCATATTGATATTCGCCGGATTACAACTGAAATAGCTCAATAAGCCTTGTTTGGTCATCAGTTCCACATAATCCGGAATATTCCTGTCGAGCAGCGGATCACCATAACCGTGCAGAACAATGACCTTGGGAATAACATGCAAAAAGAAATGATTCTCGCTCATATCATCGCGGTCAATATGATATTTATCCTCCACAAAGGTCTGCCATGTTTCCCATTCCTGGGCTGACCAGGGCCGCAGCTGGCTGATAATTTTTTGAAATACATCCGCTTGAATGGTTTCGATCGGACGGGTCATCATGGTCGTTCGCGGGCACATTTCACAGCGCATATTGCACGCATTGGTAGTCTCTATGTTATAGATCACCGGATTTGGACTGCGATATTCCTCAAATTTTTCCAAAAGATATTCGCGGCTGAACTTTTCGCCTTGCATAACTTTTTTTTTCAGGTCAAATATCTTCATATAGAAATCAATATCGATCATGCTGGTTCTCCAGTAACTCGTTTAGTCTAATACTCTTTAAAACAGGAAAATCATTATAATGCCTTGCAGAATCACCTGTGTTTTTAAATAATTAAACAGGATAATGTTTGATCAAAATTTCGCACAGTTCTCGTATCGCACCAAGGCCGCCGTTATTCTGGAGTACCAGATCGGCATGTTTCCTTACTTCCAGCTGAGCGCTGGCGGGTGCCACTGCATAACCGACCAATGGAAAACACCCCAAGTCATTCAGATCGTTTCCGATGTAAATAACAGCTTCATTATCGATTCCGCGTTCCTTTAATAATCCTTCAAGAGTTGTTGGTTTATCCTCAACACTCTGGATTACAGGCAGGTCATTTTTTTTACAGCGTGCGGCTACAACCCGATTAGTCTCTTTGGAAAGTACCAACGCCTTGATGTTTGTATGTTTACGCAAACGTTCAAGGCCCAGTCCATCTGCGCGGCTGGCTGCGATCATTTCCTTCCCATCCTGATCAACCCATACCCGATCGTCAGTCAAAACTCCATCAAAATCCATGACAAGTAATGTCACATTATCTGGCATTTTTCTCTTTTGCGGCGAGGGATATATGATATCCAATTTGCCTTCAAGTACGGTGGCTTCAGCGCGCTGCCAATCAAGCAGAGTGTCAATATCCACAGTGAAAATCGGATTAATTTTAAGAGGAAGAATAACATCGCCTGACATACTGCCTTTTTCAAGAATTGAACTAGGACGTATCGCGTCAATATGACCAGTCTGCCAGAACGTTGCAGGCAAATCCTGGCGTGGGGCGTTATAAGGTTCTGTGATCCCATCAACTTCCAGAAGCGGCTGCATGGTTCCCCGGGGATCAATTTTCCACATTTTGTATGGATTTTGGCCGGATGCCACAACCCCTCTTACTGAATCCGCTTCGGGATGTTCAAGGAGCAGGCTGACTGCTTCATCCACCATTCTTTTTGGCCGGATGGGTGATGTTGGCCGGAGTTGGATCACAACTTCAGGAGAATAATTTTCATTTAGTTTCAGCCATCTTAATGCATGCTCGAAAACCGGCAGATCCAGAGTGGTATCTTCAGCAATATCAGCTGGACGCAAGAAAGGAACTTCCGCACCATATTTTTTCGATATCTCCGCAATTTCCGGGTCATCTGTTGAAACGATCACGCGAGTTACCAGTTGCGATTGCCTGGCGGCTGCGATACTGAACGCAATGAGGGGATGTCCGGCAAATTCGCGAATATTCTTGCGTGGAATTGATTTCGAATTGCCACGTGCCGGGATTATTGCCAAAACTTCAGTTCGTTCTCTCGAAGGTTTATTATCCATAGGGTAATTTTAATCAAAAATCACACGTTGCTGGTAATATCCAGAGCGTAGAACGCTGGTAGCCAGTTGAAGTGCTTTTTTACCATCGGAAAAATCACAGATTTTCTGTTCTTTTCCTTCAACAAGATTAATGAAATGACGAATCTCATCCAGAAACATCTGATTGCGCTCATAATCTGCCGGTGCGGGATATATTTCTTCTGATTCATCCTGTTTCTGTGCCTTTACATTACTGGTTGCGTGGTCCCAGAAAAGTACGCCATCACTGCAGGTTATTTCAAGGTCGTGGCGAACAGGCCTGCGATAATAATCCAAATGGATGCGGCCGGTAACGCCATTTTTATAATTAATGATCACATCCGCAAAATCTTCAACATCCAGTTCCAGAGAGCTGGCTTTGCCAGTGACAGCAAATAATCCTTCAGGTTCTCCAAACAACCAGCCAAGGTAATCAAACGGGTGGCACAAAGTCCTTACCACTCCACCCCCCAAGGCTGCAGTTGCCGAATAAGATTTGCGATAATCTTCCCATGGATGCCAATCGGGCAAATACTCTCCCCAATAACAATCGAACGAGATCGGTTCTCCAAAAATACGGTCGTGCAGAAGCTGATCGATTTTTCGAAGACCAGGATTGAAACGGAACTGATATGCAGAAAAAACAATATTTCCTTTTTCTTTCAGGATGTCTTCCAGCTGCATCAGATCATCCGGGCTGCTCGCCAGGGGTTTCTCAATAAATAAAGCGCATCCGTCCGTTGCAGCGGGTATGGCAATATCCATGTGCAGAGCGGTTGGATTTGAGATGATTACCGCATCCGGTTTATGTCTGAGTGCTTTTTGTATTTCACATTCCGCCGGGAATCCCTGTAAACCATCATCTCCCAGAGTACTCTTGTTAGTGCGATAAAGCACGATATCCTTTTGGCCTAATGCCAGCAGGTTATTCAGATGCCTGCGCCCAATGGAACCAAGTCCAGCTATCAGAAATTTCATTTTTCCTATAAATTTATGATTTTAAAGAGACGTTCATATAAGAAGTAAGCCACTTTTTGAACCAGCCTGCTTTGCAGAAATTGTTTCCACCAGTTATCAGATTCTCTCTTTTTAGTAATGGAACTCTTTATATCTACTCCATATTTACGAAGTTCTTCCGCAGCTGATGGATCGATTAAATTACCAAGCAGCCGGAGTGTCGGCGGGGTGGTGCATAATCTCAGAAATCCCAACTTATCGATCGCTATATCCAATTCACGCATCTGCCCCATTAAATTGCCTTTCCAGGCATCTGGCAATGCCTGCAGGATCGATTCCTTTTTTGCAGCGAATTGATAATGTCCAGCCGAGATAAATGTTTGAATACCCTTATACGTGAGTCGGACATCTTCAAGGCCGGATATCTCTTCCTTATATTTTTCCCAAGTTCGGCCGGTTTGTTCAATATAGTGCTGTTCAAGTTCCCCGTCAACCAATTCTCCGAACTCTGCCTTAACCTCAGAATTTTTCGCGAATTCAAGTGAAGCAGCGATGCCTTCTTTCATATGCGGCTTGATATACATACCTGTTACCGCGCCAACCTTGGGATAGTTATCAATCACTTCAAGATGGCGCTCAAGCCAGCCTGGAAGCATAAAGACATCATCATCACAATAAGCGATTATCTCGCCAGGTGCCGCTCTTAAAACTATTTGCAGCGCACCAATCTTGCCGATATTCTTATCGGAAAGAAAAAGAAAATCAATGTGTCCTGCGTCCTTTAATGCGCGTAATGCGTTTACTGTCTCTTCATTACTACCATTATCGAAAACCATTAAATCATAAGGCATTGATGTATTAACGATAATACTTTTAAGACAGGTCAGAGTTACTTCTAATCGATTCTCAAAATAACCCAACTTATTGGGATTATAAGTCAGCACTACAACAGTAACCCGGGCGGGAGAGTATTCTGATTTCTTTCCTCGTCCGGGATTCATACCAATTCTTGGCAATTAACAGCTCCATGTAAATAGGTTATTTAATAGTTCTATCATACCCGAGGGATTGATATAATGCTACCATAAATAACCTTGACAGAATTCTGATCGGATCTGGATGAAAATACGGCATATTTCCCGCGAAATTTTACTCTTTTTTTTATTTCTTTCAGCCTGTTCATCTCAAAAACCAGTATCTTCCTTGCCATCGCAAAGTCAGAATTTAGAGCCAACCACCAATAAAGTTCTTACGATTTGCCTTGGAGAAGAACCTGAGTCTTTATTTTTGTATTCCGCCAAATCTCATGCCGCTCAATTGATTCGTCAAGCAATTTATGATGGTCCCTTCGATATGGAGAGTGACAATCCACAAGCCATCATCCTTGAAAAGATGCCGAATTTTAAAGATGGAAGTGCATTCTTTTCTCCGGTCGAAGTCACTGAAGGCGATTTGGTCATTAACTCGATCGGCGAGGTAGTCACACTGCAACCTGGTGTAGAGGTTTTCCCGGCTGGTTGTTCTTCTCACCGGTGTGCTGAGATTTGGGATGGTATCTCACCCTTGTTAATGAGTTTTATTACCGTAGAATACAAATTGAAACCTGGAATAAAATGGTCAGATGGGCAACCACTAATTGCGTCAGATTCAGCTTATTCATATCAATTGGCAACTGAGCTTGACGCCAGGGTTAGCAATGAATCAAATGGCCTGATCGCGACTTATTCAGCGATCGATGACCTTACAGTACGATGGACAAGTAAACCTGGATTAGTTACAGAAGCTTTTGAAGAATTTTTTTACACTCCCCTTCCGGAACATGTCTGGGGAAAATACAAAACGGAAAATTTGCTTGCTGCGGAAGAAGTAAATCGAAAACCGATCGGTTGGGGCGCTTACCAGATAGATGATTGGATTGAAGGTCAAAGTCTTCACCTTTCAAAGAACCCATACTACTTTCGAAAAGATGAAAACCTGCCGAATTTTGATGAACTTGTTTTTAAATTCATAAACCCATATGGCGATACTGCCGTCAGCAATTTGAAATTCGATCGCAGGCCTTTTCAGCAATTCAATTATGATCTGGGGGAATTTGAAAAAGAGATAGCTGATAATGGCTGCGATCTGACAACAACCACCTCTGATTTACGCGATCAGCTTCCAGTCTTAAATATTCTGCAAAATTATTTTAAAGATCCTGCGGTGAAAATTTTTAAAAGCGGATTATCTGATGTCCAAATAATCTTTTTTAATCTTGACAGGCAAGAAAATGGGCTGCCAAGTCCTTCCGCAGATCCGAATGTCAGAAAAGCGGTTGATCTCTGCCTCAACCGCTCAAGAATGACTGCCGATCTTTCGTTTGGTTTATATGAAATAGTGGATCTAAGTATGCTGATGAATAGCGGTGAGATTACTGAGATTCAAGCAACAGATCATTTCAATCCGGTTTCAGGCAGAGCGTTTCTTGATCAATCCGGCTGGCTGGATGCTGACAACAATCCGGAAACACCACGGATTTCATCAGGGATTCCTGGAATAATCGATGGCAAGGAATTAGGATTTCGGTATTTTGTGGAAGACATTGACGATAATCTAAAGTCATCAGAGATCGTTAAAGCCTCTCTTGAGGATTGCGGGATTGGGGTCAACATCAAAGCAGTTCCAACAGAGATATTCTGGAACGCAAATAACACTGACTCCGTCTTTCAAGGGAATTACGATCTGGCTCAGCTATCCTGGGCGACTCCGATTACCGATCCATGCCCGATGTTTTCTTCAGATCATATTCCGTCAATCGAAAATGATTTTAAAGGACTCAATTTCAGCAAATTCAGAAATGAGGATTTCGACACTTTATGTGTCCAATACAAAAAGGATCACTTAGAAAGTGATAGGAAAAGTTTAATAAGACAAATGGATGCGATCATCACTGATAATCTGCCCGTGTTACCCTTGTATCGCTATTCAAAAATGATTGCAGCACAAAGGGATTTTTGCACAGAACCATTTGAAAGAAGATCAATTAACGAACTTTCAAAAGTTGAGGAATTTCGAATCTCACCAGATTGCAGATAATCTGCTTTATTCCTCCCTGGATTTAAATAGACTCTTCCTTAATTCTGTATAGGCTTTTTTGGGATGAAAAGCATAAAAGAAAAGTCTGCCAAACAATTGTGACTTTAACCTGGTCGTTGGTAAGATCTCGATCTCGCGCAGGAATTTCTTAATCGAAAGAGGTTTACGAATGAGATTATTATCAATCAGTTCAAACTGCGCATCAAATAGCGTAAAGATCGTATGTTCGCCTCCGCCTTTTATTACATTCTCTTTGGTTTCAGGCAGCCGATAATGAGGCTGTCCGCCCGGCAGATGGCGATAATCATGGTTCTGATGAACGATTGTGATAGCCTGGGTACAATCAATAATCGGCCAACCTTCCAAGCGGCTTTTATAGATAAACCAGTTATCCCATCCCGCCCGTCCAATGGCAAAATCGGGAATCTCACGATAGCACTCTCTCGGAAAAATAAAATAATCACTACCCATCGGAGGATGAAGCCTTCCCTCAGAAGGAATTTTTTCTTTTAATTTGTTAAATTGATCAGATCCGTTTATGCTGGTATTAATGTCCAGATCCCATCTCTGGCCAACCAGGAGGAATTTTTTCAACTTCAATACAACCGCTTCTATTGAAGCAATAACATCAGGGAACAGGAGAATATCTGTATTGATTATGCCCAAATATGGGCTGCTGCTTTCCGCGCGGGCCAATGACAACATTGAACTGATCAGGGGGGTACCGTATGAATTGCATTCCACTTCCGGAATATGCTGGATGCCAAGTTCGCGGGTATTTTCCAAGATCCCCTCATCCTTGCCTAATACAAGGATTTTTACGTCTTTTCCCAAAGCTTTCCAGGAATTCAGCGCATTGCGTTGGATGTTAACTATATGAGGGTCTGTGAAAGGCTTGGGAGCTGTGAACAGCGTCAATAAGGGTTCAGTCAAAGGTTCCTACCTACTATAATTTTGCTCGATGATCAACATCATTTAATGATTTGTGAACGATGGTCGCATTTATTTTTGATAACTCAGGATTTTCGTTGAGGATCTTTATTACCTCTTCCCAGCCAAAATCCATCAGGCAGTCAAATTTCTTGGTTACCTGTCGGATGAATTCCAAATCTTCAGAGGTATCCACTGTCCAACGTTGATTTCCATAATCCTTTTGAGCATCAATAATCAAAACCTTAAAGTTGTTTTGTGGATCATATAAATATGGCATAACATGTTCTCGTTCAAAAGGTTTTACTGCAAATTTCCAGGCAGTCTCCATAGCTTTAAAAGTTGCCACTTCTGTATCCAAACCGATTGGAAAAGTACGTTTGTAAGGTGGCGGCAAGCGATTGGCGGCAAAATCCGCTTTTTCTTCAAGGAGTTTTTCTATAGTCGCATCGATCAATGAGGCATCAATGAGCGGGCAATCTGCTGTAAGACGAACCACAACATCAGCTTTTGCTATTTTGGCCGCCTGAAAATACCGATCGAGAACATCAAACTCACTTCCGCGAAAACACAAGATCCCTTCTGATTTACAGAATGTTTCGATCAGATCGTCACTTGCATCGGTGGTGGTTGCCACAATGATGTTCGAGATTAAATGTGATCTCGACGCTCGTTTCACCACCCATCCCAGCATAGGTTGGCTGCAAATTGGTTTGAGTACTTTACCCGGTAGCCGACTGGAACCCATGCGAGCTTGAATGATACAGACGATGTTTTGAGTTTCTTTAATTTCCATTTTTCGATCACCCATCGATATAAGTCATCATGTGCTCATATGTATCCATTAGCTTTGCAAAATTCTTTCGCCAGTCAGCATCTTTTTTTGCTTTTTCATTTGCATTTAAACCACATTGCAGACGCTCTTCTTTTCTTTCGGCTATGCAGGCAATTTTTTCTGCCAGTTGTTCGGGATTGCCATCCTCAAATACCCACCCCTGTTTGCCATCTTCAATCCATTCCATGTTCGCAGGAATATCTGATACCAGAGCCGGGCACGCACAAGCCATGGCCTCCATCAATGCTACTGAAGAACCATCGATGTGAGACGCACTCAGATAAACATCCGCAGCCTGATAAAAACTTGCCAACGCCTCGTTTTTCTGATAACCGTAAAAATGAACCCGATCTGAAATCCCTTTATCCAAAATAAAAGCCTTTAACTGATTTTCCCGGGATCCACCTCCCAGTAAACACAGGTTTAGATGAGGTTTTTTCTGGAGAGCCAGGAAAAATCCCTGCAGAGCAATATCCACACCATAACGAGGCTCCCAAGAACGTGTATGCACAATTAAAAGGTCATCTTTATTGCCAATCTGCAAGCGTTCTTTTGCCCGAACATCCGGCTTGAAGATTTTATGGTCAACCCCCCAAGGAAAGACGGTGGTTTTTGATTCGGAGATGCCAAAGCTTAGCGCAATTTTTTTTGTTGTCTGGCAATCCGAAGTAAACCAATCGCTCTTTTTTAATACATATTCTGTGATCTCATGCCAGGTTTCATCTCTTTCAGCATCTTCCAGCAAGTCAAATCCCCAGGACATTGATAATAATGGATGAAAATCCATCAACGCAGGCAAATAGCCCACGCGCTGAATTGGCCCCGCGTGAACAATGTCGGGTTTTATACATTTAACTGCGGATCCAAATTGCCAAGTCAGCTCTTTATAATCCTGCCAATTGACCGGTTTTTGATTCTCACGCCACGCAACCGGAAAAACTTTTTTGGGCAATGGACGGCTTTCCTGTACCCTGCCGCCCTCCTCAAGTCGCAGCCAGTAGATCTCATGCCCACTTTTACCAAGTGCGGTCAAGAACCGATGGTCGTGAGGTGAATAGTTCTCAGAACAGTATAAAACGCGCAGCCTTTTCAATTCTTTTGATCAGCCAACATTCCCCAGGTTAATTCTTTTCCGAACGGGATTTCAACCAGCGCTGTCATTCCAATTGTTTTATTGATCTGGTCCGGTTGAATTGCCCCGGGTGTGGCTGGCCTTAGAACATCGATCATCTCCCGAGTCAATACCTCACCAGCCTGAATTGTCTTCGCCGCACGCAGGCAGCGCCGTTGAATAACAACTGTGTCAATCTCATTATCAGCCACAACCTTGTCTGCAGAACCTAGCGCCTGTTCAAGCCTACGAGTATTCTCCACCATGTCAAACCAGGTACGCGGATCCATGGCAAACTTATGATCAGGCCCCTCCCGTGTTGTATCGTCGGTAAAATGCTTTTCAATGACCCTGGCTCCAAAGGCCACAGCTCCCAAAACTGTCGCATGTCCAGGAGTGTGGTCGGATAAACCCAGAATTACCTCTGGAAACAAGATCTTGTATGATTTCAGTACATTTAAGTGAATATGCCGAAAATTCTCAAGACTGGCGGTGTAGTTAGTGTTGCATTGCATTAAAACCAAATCCTTATTTATTGCCAGGATTGCATGAACTGCGCGCTGCACTTCACCAATCGTTGCTGCGCCTGTCGCCAACAATACCGGTTTTCCCTTAGACGCCATTCTTTCCAACGCTTCAATCCAGTCGATTTCACCCGAACCGATCTTATAAGCCGGCATATACTGGTCAAGCATATCAATCGCCTCAAAATCGTAAGGTGAAGAAAAATAGTCGATGCCAACCTTATCGCATTCTTCTTTTAGTATCGGGGTCCAGTCAAATGGTACTGAAGCATCCTGGTAAACCTCAAAAACAGATTTTTTCCATTTGGATTGGTGTGACTGTTGACCACCGAGAGATTTAAAACCAAAATCAGACACGATCTTGGATGCCTGAAAGTTTTGGAATTTTGCAGCCTGGGCGCCCGCATCTTTGGCCAATCGGATCAGTAGTTTGGCACGCTGCAGATCACCATCATGGTTTGCGGCAATATCCGCAATAAAATATGTGGGATATCTATCACCTACCTTGTGTGCACCGATCATGAATTCCATATTTCCTCCTTTATACATACCGATTAACCAGAGAAAGTCTTAATCCTATCAGGCAGTTTTTCCAAATACTGCCTGTGGAAGTGTTCCATACATTCTGCCTGGCCGGGAGTAAAAATTTCGGTGGATTTAAGTCTTTCAATATTCAAGGTCAGGCGAGGCGAACGCGCTGCCAATAAACCACCCTCCGAAACTGATTTGGGTTGAATGAGTTTCTTTTCTAATCCAAATTTTTCGGCGATCTTTACGCCAAACGCATATTTGCTTAATGATTCAGAAGAGACAACATGATAAAGCCCAGTTAATCCTTTCTCGACCATCTTCATCATAGCATCAACCAGGTCGATAACATATAAGGGGCTGAACATAACATCCACAAAGCCATTTATCTGCTGATTTGACATCAAATGATTTAAAAAGAACTCCGCCAGACTTCGTTTACCACTGAGGCTGAATCCATAGAAATTGACCCTGGCGATAATCGCATCCGGATATGCCTGAGCAACCAATCTTTCGCCTTCAAGTTTAGTTCTTGCATAAACAGATAAGGGATTAGGAGCATCTTCTTCCGTGTAATTTCCCATTTTGCCGTCAAAAACCGCATCGGTAGATATTTGAATCAGGCGAATATTTTTTTTCTTACAAATAACAGCAAGCCTGCCTGGCAATTCTGCATTGATTGCCTGCGCCTTTTCCGGTTGTGATTCGCAGATATCCACATTAGCCATCGCAGCGCAATTAATCAGCATTTCAGGTTTGGTTTTATCGATGAGGGTCTTAATCGACGCACTTTTTTCGAGATCGCAGCAGGTACTTTTAAATGGCAAATTTCGGAGTCCATGGGAATGAAAAATCCCGAAAATCTTATGCTGGTCCGTCAGATGGAGGCAGAGGTTTAATCCCAGTAAACCTGAAGCGCCTGTTACCAGGATGCGCATGTTTTATCCCTATTTCTCGAATTCGAGTTCGATCGGTTCAATAATCTTCTTGATCTGTTCAACATTCAGCCATTCGGTATTGGTGTTGCTGGCATATCGAAATTCGTCCGAGATTGGTTTGCCAACTTTTGCCCAGTCATGTCCGAACCAGAGTGCTTCGGCTGGTTGTACCACATACATATCATCCATTTCAATTACAGTCCGGGCTTCATCCTCAGAAATAAGTACTTCGTGCAATTTTTCACCTGGACGGATTCCAATGACATTGATCCTGGCTTCAGGCGCAATCGCTTTGGCAAGGTCTGCGACCGTCATGCTCGGTATTTTAGGTACGAACACTTCCCCGCCATGCATTTCTTCCACGCAGCGAATCACAAAACGAACACCATGCTCGAGCGAAATCCAAAAGCGTGTCATACGTTCATCGGTAATGGTAATAACACCCTCATCACGCTGCCGTATAAAAACAGGTACAACGCTCCCCCGGCTTCCAACAACATTGCCATATCTAACACAGGCGAAGCGGGTTTTTCGCCCGCCGGCGTAGGCATTGCTTTGAACGAACATCTTTTCAGCAGCGAGTTTAGTGGCACCGTACAGGTTGATTGGATTTACCGCTTTGTCTGTACTAAGCGCAATGACCTTTTCAACATTGGCATCCAATGCGGCATCGATTACGTTACTGCTGCCGAGTATATTGGTCTTTACCGCTTCCATGGGATTATATTCACAGGCAGGAACCTGTTTTAAAGCTGCCGCATGAATTACGATGTCCACGCCCTCAAAAGCGCGTTTTAAGCGTGGGTAATCCCGAATGTCACCAATAAAATACCGCAAATTGGGATGACCAAATCCCGCCTGGCGCATTTCATGCTGCTTTTGTTCATCCCTGCTAAAAACGATCAGCTTTGAAGGTGTATGTTCCTTAAGCAGAATCTGTATAAACTTCTTTCCAAAAGACCCCGTCCCACCAGTTACCAAAACAACTTTTTCATTCCAATTCATGGTCACATCCTGTTATAGATTAATCGTATCCCAAATTCAGTTTATTTCTTAAAAGTGATCAATGGATATTGGCCGTAAATGCCGAAGAAACCCGGGAACCATTCTTCCTTCAGGTAAAGAACCTTCAACCAAAATCTCCCTAACAGCCCTGGTTGGATCATGGCTCTTAAGAATCTGACACTCACGCTGCGCCACACACGGATCTTTATTGGAAAATCTTTACCTAGCAAGAGTCTCAAGTTAGAAGCAGTAAGTTTGTTAACAAAAGTTCCTGCGGGTTTATTTTCGCTTACTTCAGCAGGTCGCGATTTGTTTTGATTTTCATCCGCTGTTAAGAATAATTTTTCCATCATACGTATCGGCAAACGGAAGAAGCGCATAATCATCGAATCACTCCAGCCATTTACTACAACTGCGGTTGCTCCAGATTTAATCACTCGCTTTAGTTCAAAGTAAGCCGGTCTGTATTCATCAGGAGGAAGGTGGTGAATAGTATGCAATGAAACCGCGTCATCAAAAATATCAGAACGAAATGGCATATGCGCGATATCCGCAACAACAAACAATCCATGCTGGCTGATCCTTGTACGGGCTTCTGTCAATGCTACGATGGAAATATCAAGACAGATTCGGTAGAAGTAACCCTCAGAATACGTCAGATATTCGGGATATTGAATTGGCCCACAACCGGCATCCAACAAGTATTTTCCAGAGTGCCTTAAATAGCGGTTGATCCTTAAATGGCATTTATGAATATAATCTCGCGATACAGGGCGCAAATCCTCATATTGCGCGTTTTGATAAATGCCTTCACTGATCTGCTGCCAGCCAACAGCATCATAGAATTTTCGCACATCGTTCTGGATACGGCTATCTACCATTCAATCCTTTATGCGAGGTTCCTGTTCCCATTAGTTGACCAGTCTATTGGTTTACCTGCAAGGCAATGGAAAACTTTTTCAAATTGAGGCCAATCTTTTGATTGGAACAGCGAACCAAGTGGATTATTTTCGTAATCCTCCCATAAGCGTACCAGGTGCCAAGGGTAAGGCAGTGGAAAATTAAAAAAGAATCGATAAGCATAGGCCCAAGCCAGATCGATTTGTTTATCGGTTAACCGGAAAGATGATGGGGATTCGAATACAGATTTTAAGGTTTTAAAATATTTAACCCAGGAATCCATATCGAGGGTGAAACCCTTGCCGCGATAATGAGTGTCTCCAACAACAATGACCGGAATTCCGCTCATAGTCATTTCAAGGCCAACAGTCGTTGTGTAAACCAATCCCAAATTTGCAGCTGCGATCAGATCATAAGTATTTACATTTTCTTCGGGCTTGATGACATGAATGTGTTCCGGCAATTTTGGCAGGACACGGTTGATCACATCCTGCATGGATTGGCCGTGAATCAATTTTTCACCCGGATGAATTCGAATGACCAGTTGAACTTCGGGTTTTCCTGTAAAATACTGCAATGTGCGTTCCAGCCAGTCTTCCATGGATTGCGTAAAAACCTCTCTGCCAAGCGTAAGACTATCACCCAGAACATTTGTCGCTAAAAGCACCACCAGTCTTTCATCCAAACCAAGTTCCTGTCGGGCAATATCAGCGCCTTTGGCTGGTACCTGCTGCCACAAGCGGGAAAAATTTTTCCAGACAGACGCTTTTCGCCTGGCTTCAAATAACTCACGCACTTTATCCAGTTCAGTCTGAGATAGCGGTTTATCTTTAAAAGTCTCCCACATTTCCGTCGTATCCTGCCGCATCACTTTTGAGTCCTGCGAGATCCAGATGCGCTGCCTTTGGTCACCAAACTCATAGGTCACTGTTTGAATTTTAAGGAACTGTGCTACTTCATAAACCACACCGAATTCCTGAATGGTGCCGTTTGGAACGATCACCACATCAGGTTTATTCTCAATCAGCCAGGCATAAGCCGCACGTGCTGCCTGAAGGTTGCGCTTGCGCCTCATTTTATAAATTGGAGTTTTTTGATCGACTTCTTCCACCTGAAGGGTATACATGGAATCAAAGCGGGTAACCTGCTCTACTTTTTCCTGCAGTTCAGTTGGAAGCGTTTTATACCCCGCGTGCAGATTCAGAAAAGGAAGAATATTGATGACTTTGGAAGCCTTACCCAAAACCTTTTCCGCGTACAGATTCTGTCGGCGCAAGTCAAATTTATTGATCTCATTCTGCCAATCATGGTAAGGGAGAAAAGCCAGTGTGATATCATAGCCCATTGCAGAGAGGGAGAGAGCAGTCAAAGCCGCGTGCTCGATCCAGTAATGAAGCGTCGCAAAAATAAAAATCTTCTTGCCCAAGCGCGGTTTTTGGCTCCTGAGGACCTCAACCTGGCTTGCAATGTCAGCAAGATTTTCATCCAGTTTACTCAAAGAAAAGCGGCTGTTGAGTGATTTTCCTTGCTGTCGTATCAGCCAGTATAACTCAGCTGTGAAGGGTACCTGGCCAATAATATTCTTAACCAGGTTTTTTGCATCGGTTTTAACGGGTAGTTTATGGTTTTTTGCTGGCATGATCGAGTGTTTTTATCTCCCATTTCAAAGCTGGTCTGATCGGCCCCATCCGCGGTTCCGGCCAGTGTGTACCAGGAGCACCGGAAGCATCTACATTAAATGCAAGGGCTTGTTCATCGTGAAAATAGGTTTTAATCCGGTAAGAGCTGGCATTGACGCCTGCCACGAACCTACCGCTGTTCAAAAGGTTAGCGGGTATCTTGACACGGCTGATATAATTTCCGGCTTCACGCTGGCCTAATGCGATAAAGGTATCTTCATCGTCCGTGTCAAAAGAAGTGAAAACAAATTCACCTCGTGCTGTGATAAGGTAAATTCCCACCCGCAGCCCCTTAACTGCTTTTGCTAGACTGTATTGGAATTCAATATAAGAATCCTCCGTAGAACGAACAGTGTCGATTACACGTCCTTTCTTATCTAAAAGGCGAATGCACACAGGTTTAAAAGGTGCGGATTTTCCAGGGATCTCCTCAGCCAGCCAGCGGCGCTGACCTTCCTGGGTTAAGCCGCGTGATAAATAAAAATCTACAGCTTCCTGGGTGGGTGCGCGCAGGAGCAGTTGGCCATGGTCAATCACCAGAGTTTCTTCGGTCAGGCGCAGAATCGCAGACATGTTATGACTGACAAACATCACTGTCCGGCCTTGTTTCGCGACATCACTCATTTTTCCAAGGCATTTGCGCTGGAATTCCGCATCCCCCACCGCCAATACCTCATCCACGATCAGGATCTCCGGCTCAAGATGCGCAGCAACAGCAAAAGCCAGCCGAAGATACATTCCGCTTGAATAGCGCTTTACAGGCGTGTCAATGAATTGCTCCACTTCGGCAAAATCGACGATCTCATCAAATTTGCTTTCGATCTCTGTTTTTCGCATACCCAATATTGCACCATTCAGGAATATATTCTCCCGGCCGGTGAGTTCGGGGTGAAAACCGGTTCCGACTTCAAGCAAAGAACCAACTCTCCCATGGATCTCAGCGCTTCCTTCAGTGGGTTCGGTCACCCGCGAAAGGATCTTTAATAAAGTACTTTTCCCTGCTCCATTTCTTCCGATAACACCTAATACCTGACCTTGATTAACATCAAAGTTAATATTGCGTAGAGCCCAAATAGTATCGGGTATTGCACTTCCTTTTTCGGTATCTTCCTTGTGATTTCTCACCCGCTCTGTAATTGATTCACGCAGAGTTCGGTATGAGTTCATTAACTGACCAAGGCGATATTCCTTACCGATATTTTTTACACAAATCGCTGTTGGAGTCATCTTCTTTTTTTATCCTAAACCATATCAGCAAATTGTCGTTCTGTCCGTCTAAAATAGACTAAACCCGACACTAAAAGAAAAACAGCTACCATGCTTGATATCAGGGTTTGAATGCCTGGTACCTGACCGGAACCCAGCAGAGCCCAACGGAAGCCTTCCACAACACCGGTCATGGGATTGAGCGCGTATAACAATTGAAATTGCTGCGGAACCATACTGGAAGGGTAAGCTATAGGTGTCAGAAACATCCAGATTTGGGTTAAAAAAGGAAGCACATAGTTGATATCCCGGTAAAGGACATTCAATGCAGAAAGCCATAATCCAATACCTATGGCCGTAACCAAGGCCAGGATTAGGAAAAATGGAAGCGTCCACAGGTTGCGTGTAGGAGCTATTCCATAAAAGACCATCATTATTATCAAGACGATAAAAGCAATAAGGAAATCAACCACACCTGCTAAAACTGAAGCAAGCGGCAGGATCATACGCGGGAAATAGATCTTGGTTATCATATGGCGGTTGGATACAAGCGAATGGCTGGCATCATGCAGCGCTTTTGAAAAAAGTGTCCAGGGAATCAGAGCCGTATATGAAAAGATCGGATAAGGAATACCGTCAGACGGCACCTTGGCCAGGTTGCCAAAGAAGATGCTGAAGACAACCATTGTCAAAAAAGGCTGAAGGACAGCCCAACTTGCTCCCAGCAAAGTTTGTTTGTAGCGTACTTTTAGATCACGCCAGGTCATAAACAAAATCAATTCCCGGTAGATCCAGAGATCACGCAAATTCAAAGCCGCCCACCCAAAGGAAGGCTTAATTAATGTTACGCGCGTGTCCAATGATTTTTGCATAAGTCTGATTATTTTTGATTTGCCCGATACCATTCGATGGTCTTTTTAAGACCTTCCCGAAACTCCATTTTCGCCTGGAATCCAAAATAATTGCGCGCGCGGTTGACATCCAAAGCGCGGCGAGGCTGCCCATTCGGTTTGCTCGTATCCCAGATCAGGCTGCCTTTATATCCAGTCAGGTCAGCGATCATTTCGACCAAATCCTTGATGCTGATTTCAAATCCCGAACCCAAATTAACCGGTTCCGAATCGTTATACTTTTCTGAGGCCAGCAGAATGCCCTCGGCTGCATCTTCAACATACAGGAATTCACGGGTTGGGGAACCATCTCCCCAAACCTCAATTTCATTAAGGCCCGCTTCATTCGCTTCAATACACTTTCGGATAAGCGCAGGGATCACATGCGATGATTGCGGATTAAAGTTATCACCCGGTCCATAAAGATTTACAGGAAGTAAAAAGATGGCGTTATAGCCATACTGCTGACGGTAGGATTGCGCCTGAACCAGAAGCATCTTTTTCGCCAGCCCATATGGTGCGTTGGTTTCTTCAGGATAACCGTCCCAGAGGTTGGCTTCATTGAAAGGAACGGGCGTAAATTTGGGATAAGCGCAGATAGTGCCGATCGCCACAAACTTTTCCACACCGGTTTCCCAGGCACGGTGCATTAATTGCACTCCCATCATCAGATTGTTATAAAAAAATTCAGCAGGGTGTTCTCGATTGGCGCCAATTCCCCCTACCTGGGCTGCCAAATGAATGATCAAATCCGCATTGGCATCCGCAAGCATGCGATCAATATCTCCAAGCTTAACCAGATCATATTCCTCTATTGCAGGGATAAATACACTTTTTGCACCCCGCTCGTGAAGTTTACGCACAACTACTTTACCCAGGAATCCTGCCCCCCCGGTCACACATACTCTTTTTGTTTGCCAAAAATTATTATCTGTCATTGCTGAATTTCCTCATCTTCAATGAAAATCTTTAATCCGACCACTCTTAACGTTGGATGGCTTTTATTATCCTTACTGACATCAAGTCCTTGTTCAAAACACGTCAATCGTAAAATATCAGCTACTTCTCCGTCCCCTGCCAGATAGACAGCCTTATGTCCCTTTTTCTTAACCATCCTGATGGCCACGACTGAACGGTCGCGTATTAATCGGTAAAGCGCCATAGACGACTGAATATAATCAACCAGCAAACTTGCTCTCAGGGCAATCCCTTCAGGTGTGATGAGATAATTCAGCTTCTTTCGTTCAGCGCGCTTAACCTTGATATATCCCTTGGCAATCAATCGCTTAAGATGCCAATTGACGGTACCAACGGCAACACCAATCTTTTCAGCTAATGTTGCCTGGGTAGTTTCCGGCTCGTTCTCAATATGTTCAAGGATGGTTAGATCAGCAGCCGAACCTTTAAATTGGTTTTCACCAGTTCCAATATTCAATGGTTGAATTATAAACCACAATCATGAAAATCACAAGATTATATGGTCGAAAAAAAGATTGTAATGATATACTTTTTCAGGAAAGGGCCGTTTCAGAAAATTAATGATCTCAAACCAGGAACACTTCTATCAGGAAAGAAGCAGGCATTGGGACAAAGTTGCCAACAAGCTTGAAAAATGGCAGGGTTGGAGTGGCTATTATCAGAAACGTATCAGCCAGATCTATCAATTTAATATTCCTCCAGGACAGGAAGTATTGGAAGTTGGCTGCGGCAGCGGGGACCTGATCGCCTCACTTAAACCATCTTTCGGCCTGGGTATTGATATTTCTGAAAAAATGATTTTCCGTGCACGGAAATTTCATCCGGAAATTAAATTTCAACTTAGTCCAACTTTGGAAAAAGGTACGCACCATCAGTTCGATTTCATTGTCTTATCAGACACAATCAATGATCTTTGGGATGTCCAGGAAATGTTTGAGTTGATACACAAAATGCTTAAACCAGATGGACGCATCATCCTCAATTTTTACAGCCGGTTATGGGAATTTCCATTGAAAGCCGCCTCCGCTTTAAACATTGCAAAACCAACGCTTCTTCAAAATTGGTTAACCACAGAGGATACAACAAACCTGCTTAATCTCTCAGGTTTTGAGTTGATCCGGCACTGGGAAGAAGTTCTTCTTCCGCTGCCAATCCCGATACTTGCCTCCATTTGTAATAAACTCCTGATCCGATTTTGGCCTTTTCGACTTCTTGCAATGACCCATTTCATGGTCGCCAAAAAAAAGGTTGTTCCTGAGCCGGAAACTAAAAAGAAATATTCCACCTCGATTATTATTCCAGCCCGTAATGAGGAAGGCAATATCAAACAGGCGTTTGAAAGAATTCAGAAGATAGGGAAATCAACTGAAATCATTTTTGTTGAGGGTAATTCGACCGACAATACCGCCGCAGAAATTGACAAGCAAATAAAAGCACATCCTCATCAAAAAGCGGTACATCTCAAACAATCGGGAAAAGGTAAAGGTGATGCAGTCAGGCAGGGTTTTGCGCAAGCTACAGGCGATGTTCTGATGATCCTGGATGCTGATCTCACTGTAGCCCCCGAAGATCTACCCAGATTTTATGAGGCTTTATCAAGCGGTGCAGGAGATTTTATTAACGGCGTACGGCTCGTGTACCCAATGGAAAAACAGGCAATGCGATTTTTAAATTTACTCGGTAACAAGGCATTCACCCTCATCTTTTCATTCCTCATCGGTCAGCCAATTAAAGATACGCTTTGCGGGACAAAAGTTTTATGGAGAAGAGATTATCAAAAAATTGCCGATAACCGTCAATATTTTGGGGATTTCGATCCTTTTGGCGATTATGACCTAATTTTTGGAGCCACGAAGTTAAACCTTAAGATCGTTGATATGCCCATTCGGTACCGTGAGCGAACATATGGAACAACAAATATTCAACGCTGGAAACACGGCTGGCTTTTGCTTAAGATGGTCATTTTTGCTGCCCGGCGATTGAAATTCATTTAAGTTTTTCAAGCACGATCAAGGAAAACATTCCCCAGTCGTCAATCTTTTTTTCGAAGAAGCCTTCAAATTTTTTAACCAATGGATAGCAAAATGCCGGAGGAGTGATCCATGTGGATAAACCTCCGCTAAGAATATATCGAAAAGGCATCATCGGTTCAATTTTTTTAATTTTAAAACTTGGAAAACAAGAACAAAATTTTTTTCGATCCCGCACAAAAACGATCCATGGTAATGCCTGATTTGATCCTGAGAGCGGACCAGTAGAATCAAATTGCCAATTTTCTGAATTTGCATCCATGAGTTCATGATTAATTTGAGAATATACTTTTAGCGACCATTTGGATACCCATGGTTCAATCATGATAATACGTCCGCCAATTTTTAATGTTCGATCAGCTTCTCCAAGAAACTTTTTCACGTTCGGGATATGGTGAAATACATCAAGGAGTATTAATGCATGCAAGCTGTTCTGTGAAAATGGTAAACATGATGCATCCATCGTCAGATGAACAAAGGGATTGGTATAAATATCGGTCTTGATGACATGCGGGATGATTTCCTCCAAAAAACCACCCCCAGAACCCAATTCAATAATTGTTGATGAGATGTTCCCGAGTTCAGCTTTAATTATCGTGTACCAATCTTGATAAATTTGAAATAAATATTTTTTTTGCTGAATAAGATCATGACGAATGACAGTCAGTTGGGGATCATCAATATCTAAACCGCTGGTGGCTGGGTGCGACAGGAATAATCCTTTCATGACATTATTTTAAGAGACGGGGTAAAGACTATTTTTTTTGAAAACGAGCATCTTTTTCAATGGTTTTCAGAAGGCCTTGTTCCAGATTGTACTTCGGCGAATAATTCAACTTCTTCTTAGCGATGGCTAATTCCGCCCGCATTCTTGAAGGCCCGCTGTCATGGGATTTATTAGTGACAATTTCTGGTTTTGCTCCAGTAATTTCCAAAACTTTCTTAACGAGGTCGTTGATAGAGGTCTCTTTACCGCTGCCGACATTGATGACCAGCCGATTGATATCGGGAACCGAAGACGCGGCAACCATCGCTTCAACCACGTCATCAATATAAACATAATCTCTCGTCTGTTCTCCATTGCCGTGGATGACAATCGTCCCATTGTCCAAAGCCTGACGCAAACAGTAGGGAATCACCGGAGCATTAGTCAAGGGTAATCTTTGCCCGGGACCATAGGCATTAAAGACCCGCAAGCATACTGTCTCAATCCCCCACAAGGCTCCGATAGTACGGATATAATACTCAGCCGCCAGTTTGGATACCGCGTAAGGAGAGCGCGGATTCGGTCGGTTTGATTCTCTTAGCGGTTGAAGTCTCTGGTTTCCATAAATAGTGCCGGAGGAAATAAAAATGACCCGCCTGACACCCACATCGCGCATGGCTTCCATCAAAGTGACAGTTCCACCCACATTGACCGTATTATATTCACGCGGGTAGAGAACCGATTCAGGGACAATAACCCTTGCCGCGAGATGATAAACACAATCTACTCCTTGCAGCATTGACCATAATTTTGGACGATCATTGATATCCCCACGTTCAAGATGAACTTCCTCAAAAAGTTGTTTCGGATCTCCGGTCGATAAATCATCTAATCCCACCACACTGTGATTTTCAGTGACTAACGAGTTCGCCAAAGGAGCTCCCAGAAAACCTGCCGCACCGGTAATTAGAAATCGCATATTTTGTCTTTAAAACGGATTATAGGATGCATGGGATTATAGCACATGGATATTTCAGGTATTTTTGAGAGAAATCATTATAAAGATTTGATAAAGTATGATTCTTAATAACAACACATTTGTTCAAGACGGATTAGTTGTCGCAATTTGATCAAATCATATCAGGTACAATTACCACCGATTTTAACGAGGAAACATGAACCGTAAGAAGGTATTTCTTTTATTACTTGTGTGCTTGATCTTGTCAGCCTTGGTGCTGCCTGCTACTGTGTTTGCACAGGAAGATATTACTCCTGATATACCAAAAATTATTGAAACTTATGAGGGGATTCCGCTCTGTGCACCAGGTGTTTATAATATATTTCCAAAAGATTGTACGCCATTGGGTCCATCCGCAATCCTCACGAAATGGGCCCAACAAGGCATGAGCCTTCCTCTCAAACCGCTGCCAGTGTCGCATCCTGATATTTCATTTACTGAACTTGATCAAAAATATGCGAAATTAAACCTGCTTCCAGGTGTTCAGGCATCTTATTACCCTAACATTGATTCTGCCATTGCCAACTGGGGAGCGCTTAGCACTTTACCTGTTGGCGAAACACTTTACGTCGCTTATAAGAATGTTGCCTATTATGATAATAATCCCTATGTAACAAATGAACGGGATGAGTGGATCCGTGCGTCACCAACAACGTATTCCACTTTTCAGGGGCTCTTGTTTAAACAGCAGCCACAAAATGATTTTGGCTGGATTATCGATGCTGTAAGCCCATACAGCAATCCAAGCATTAATGCAAAAAAGGTCGATATTAACCTCACCCGGGGTGATGTGGTTCAGGTATACAGTAAAGTTGAAGCCGAAGGTACATTTTGGTATATGATCAAACCGGGCCAATGGGTGGATAGAAACAAAATCCGCGTCGCATCCCCCAGCCTCACCCCTCCCGAAGGGGTTGAGAATGGCCGATGGATCGAGATCGATCTTTTTGAGCAGATTTTGACTGTTTACGACAACAATCAACTTGTCTTTGCAACTCTTGTAGCAACCGGGTTTGAACCATACTATACTCAACCCGGTTTATTTCAAATTCGAGAGAAAAAAGAACTTGAAACGATGACTGGTTCATTTGCCTCGGGAAAAACAGATTATTATCTCCTGGAAAATGTTCCGTGGACAATGTACTATGATGGTCCCAGGGCTTTACACGGTGCATACTGGCGTGCCATGTTCGGATATGAACAATCGCATGGCTGTATCAATTTATCAGTAGGCGATTCCCACTGGTTATATGATTGGGCAAATGTTGGCGATTGGGTTTATGTATGGGACCCGAGTGGGGAAACCCCTACCGATCCAGAATTTTACAAGGGCAGCGCTGCATTTTAACAGAAAAAGCTCAGATCAGAGATCTGAGCTTTTTTTCGTCTTATTCTTTTTAGAGTGAATAAATAGCCTTGAACTTTGATTCCAGATATCGCATATAAGGTTCCGGTGTGATAAATGAACCTGTAACCTTTTTAACAAGGGCTTGAGGTTCATATTTCGCACCAAATACATGCAGATTCTTTCGAAGCCATCCCAATATTTCAGCAAACTGCGCTTTTTCTACCTGTTCTTCGAGATTTGGAATATCGAGGTTCATTCGTTCCCATAACTGGGCTGAAACCAGGTTTCCAAGTGCATAAGTTGGGAAGTAACCAAATCCACCAAATGACCAGTGAGTGTCTTGGAGAACGCCTTGTTCATCATTCGGAGGGACAATTCCAAGATATTCTTTGAATTTCGAATTCCAGACCTCCGGTGCATCCTTAGCTTTAAGGCTGCCTTCCAGTAATGCGATTTCCATTTCAAGTCGCAGCATGATATGCAAGTTATAAGTCGCCTCATCCGCCTCTGTACGGATAAATGATGGCTCGACAGCGTTAATACCTCGATAAAATGTGTTCATATCAATATTTCCCAACTGCGTTGGAAATAATTCCCGAAGCATGGGAAAGAAATGGTTCCAGAAAGGTTTGGATCGCCCGATCATATTTTCCCACATGCGTGACTGGGATTCATGTATTGCCATGGATGCGCCGTCTGCCAGTGGTGAACGATTAAATTTTTTATCAATCCCCAGTTCATAAAGCGCATGCCCACATTCGTGCATGGTTCCGAACATGGCTGTAGGTAAATAGTTTTTATTGAAACGGGTTGTGATGCGGACATCATTTAGTCCAAAACTGGTAGTAAAAGGATGGGCTGTTTTATCCTGGCGTCCGTGATTCCAGTCATAGCCAAATTTTGAAATGACTTTTTCACCAAAGGCAAGCTGTCCGGCTTCAGGATATTCCAGGAACAAGAACGACCTATCCACTTTTTTAACCTGGCTAATAGCTTTGATCAATTCCACCTGTTTTGGGCGAAGCGCATTGAATATTACTTGCACTTCTGCAGTTTTCATTCCTGGTTCAAAATCATCCAGAAGCGGATCATAAACATGGTCCCAAGGTTTAAAGAAATCTGCATATTGCTGACGAAGCTCAACCAGCCTTTCCAAATATGGCCGAAATAGTTCGAAATCCGATTTACTTTTTGCTTTTTCCCAAACAGACTGCGCGACGGTTGAAACCCGCGCCATTTCTGTTACGAATTCCGCTGGTACTTTTGTCTGTTTATCGTAGTGGCGTTTTGCTAAGCGGAGCAGACAATATTCATCAGAGTCCGGATCCATTTGCCGGCTTTCCACGCTGAGATCATCCAGCAGTTTCCCAAGCTCATCAGATGTGGCTTTTGTGTGTAAAATATTTTCCAATGTTGCGATCTGTTCACCGCGATCTTCTGCCGCTCCACCTGGCATATTGACCAGCTGATCCCAATTTAAAATTGCGTTAGCCGCATTGAGATTAGCTATTTCAGCTAATAAAGTTTTTAGTCGGTCCAATTTTTCTTCCATTTTTCTCCGGTTCTTATACAATTTTCCAATGTAATTTTTCGCCCTTTAATGCCGCCAAAACCTCACGGGCAATATCTGATGAGGCGCGTTTTTGAGCTTCAGCGGTTTGCCCCGCAATATGCGGCGTGGCAATCAAATGCGGGTGTTTGATCAATTCAATATTCGTTGGAGGTTCATTTTCAAAAACATCCAGCGCCGCTCCTGCAATTTTTCCAGTGTTTAGTCCTTCCAGTAATGCAGATTCATCAATAATCCCACCTCTGGCAGTGCTGATCAGATAAACGCCATCTTTCATGCTTGCGATCGTGTCTTTGTTAATCATTCCGCGGGTTTTTTCAGTAAGAGGTGTATGCACCGCAATGAAATCCGCTTTTTCGATAATATCCTCCATCATCATCAGTTCGCCGCCGATAATCCGGATTGTTTCAGGAATATTAAAATCACAACATGCGATAATACGCATTCCAACGGCTGCAGCCATCTGTCCGACCGCCGATCCGACACGGCCGAAGCCAATAATGCCAAGATTCTTACCGTAAAGTTCCATTCCCATCATTTCTTTTTTTAACCACTCGCCATTTTTCATACTGGCATCAGCGCGAGGAATTTGACGGGCAAGGGCGAATATTAACCCCAGTGTAAGTTCAGCAACAGCGGTTGTCGTTGAACCAGCAGCATTTACAACTGTGATTCCCTTTTCTTTCGCAGTCTTTATGTCAATATTATCAATCCCAACTCCTGCACGGCCAATTACTTTTAGTTTAGCCGCACCTTCCAAAAGCCGGGAATTCAATTTAGTTCTACTTCGAATGATGATCGCGTCATAATCCGCGATTTCTCTTAACAGGTCATCTGGCGAAATATCATTCTTAACAATAAGTTTTGATTCGCGTTCCAAAATATTTAAACCAGAATCGTGTAAGCCATCTGTAACCAAAATTCGCCAAGATTCCATTTGTTGATCCTCCAAATAATAGCAAAGTTGAAAATTATTTTAATCCATTCTTTTTTCCTGGATTTTCTTTCGGGAAGAGAAGGAGTTATTCTTCCATAAAAATAAATAAAAAATCAGCCCTTGCATTACACTTGGCTGTTCTTTCACTTATTCTTTATTCATAACGCAGTGCTTCCACTGGCTGAAGATTGGCAGCCCGGTTTGCAGGGTAAATTCCAAAAAATAATCCAACTGCAGTGGAGAAAATAGTGGCCAGTAAGATCGCGTCAAGGCTTATGTTAGGTGTAAATGGGGTTCCGCTGGCTGCTGCAATTCGACCAACTGCGAATGAGATCAACCAACCGAAAATAATGCCAATGATTCCGCCAATCAGGCTCAGAAGTGATGATTCGGTTAAAAATTGGATCAAGATATCTTTTTTGGTTGCACCAACAGCCTTTCGAAGGCCAATCTCTTTCGTGCGCTCAGTGACAGAAACAAGCATGATGTTCATGATCCCAATCCCACCCACCAGCAATGAAATAGCCGCGATCCCGCCCAGAAAGATGGTTAACACATTGGTGATTGTGCCAGCAACAGAAAGGATATCTTCCTGAGTGTAAACAGAAAAATCATCTTCGCCCAATTTAGTTCTGTGGCGTGTTCTTAGAATCTGGCTGATCTCTTCAGTAACAATCGGAACAGATTCTGCGTTAATTGCCTGAACATAAGCGACATCCACATGGTCGCGCTCGCGATCCAACAGTCGAACTCTGGCTGTAGTTAGCGGGACCAAGATCACATTATCCTGACTTCCAAAGGAGCCCCCGCCCTTTGGTTCCAGGACTCCAATCACCCTGAAGGGCTGGCCCTCAATACGGACAGTCTCTCCGGTGATCAGCTCTCTTCGGCCAAACAGCTTGTCCGCAACTTCGGGACCAAGCAAAGCAACTGAAGCCAGACCATTGACATGATCATCTGTAATGAAACTGCCTTCAATCAATCCGTAATTCCTGACGAGTTGAAATTCAGGTGTAACGCCAAAAAGTTCAGGGGAGGTTGACTCACCGCTAAAGCTTACGTTTACAGTTCCGCTTACGATCGGTGCGACCTCCTGAATATGCGGTGCCTGAAATTCATCACGCAAAGCTGCAACATCAGCCATCGTAATTGGCTGTTCGTTGCGGACATCCTGCAGCAAATTACCCTGAAAGACAAATAACAAATTGGTTCCAATTCCACTGATTGAACCCAAAATTGTGTCCTGAGCGCCTGCGCCAACTGCCAGCATGGAGATCACAGCTGCCACACCGATAACAATTCCCAAAATGGTTAAAGCCGCTCTCAATTTATTCGCGCTGACGCTTTCCAACGCTTCACGAATCGCCTGCCCAAAGTTCATTATGCAACCACCAATCCATCATAAAGGCGGATCACTCGTTGTGTCTGGTTTGAGATTTTTGAGTCATGCGTAACAATGATTAATGTCGTACCAATTTTTTTATTCATATTTAATAACAATTGCATAATCTCTTCACCAGATTTGGAATCCAAATTCCCAGTAGGCTCATCTGCCATAATGATCGCCGGATTATTAATAATCGCACGAGCCACCGCAACTCGCTGCTGCTGGCCTCCAGAAAGTTCCGTTGGTTTATGGTTAATCCGGTCTCCCAATCCCACAGCTTCCAAAGCATTTATGGCACGCTGCTTTCTGCCTTCAGTTACACCCGCATAACGCAAAGGAAGTTCAACATTTAAAAGCGCAGAAGAGCGGGAAAGTAGGTTGAAGTTCTGAAAAACAAATCCTACTTTTCTGTTTCGGATCACTGCCAGTTCATCATCGCTCATATTAGAGACTAACTCACCATCCAGGTAATATTCACCGGAAGATGGTCTGTCAAGACAGCCAATGATGTTCATTAATGTGGATTTTCCAGATCCGGATGGCCCCATAATTGAGACCACTTCGCCCTGTTTAATTTTTACAGAGACACCACAAAGCGCATTGACCTCAACTTCACCCATACGGTATACTTTTTCGATGCCGCTGGTGAGAATAACGTCCTTTTTTCCAGCCACTTATTGCCTCACAAATGCTGGCGGTCTCCCGTTTGTCTGAAACATAGCCGGTGGATTAAGAACAACCACATCCCATTCATTTAAATCTCCACCAGAAACTTCAGTTTGCGTATCAGAAGAGGAGCCCACCTCAATGCTGGTCTCTTTAAGTTGGTCGCCAGTGAGGGTGTAAACGATCCGCTGCCCGTCTTTCAATCGAATTGCCCGATTGGGGATAACAAGCACATTCTTTATTTCACTGACAATGATATTAACCGCAGCTGTCATTCCTGGCCGAACCTGAATATCCGGTTCCAGGATCTTTAATGTCACTTCAAAATCCACACCACTTCCATTGTCAATTCCAACGGATGCAACCTCGGTTACTTCACCCCTATAAGTTTTTCCAGTTACAGCGTCAAAGCTCAGTTCAACTGGTTGCTTGATTGCCACCCGGTTGATATCGACCTCGGAAATATTTACCTTAACGAATAAATCAGACAGGTCATCTATTCTAAATCCCTTTGTCCCAGTTGAAACCTCATCACCCACTTTTGGATACGCCTGGGTAACAGTTCCATCAAACGGCGCTTCCAGCCACCCCAACGAGACTGTTGCTTCAGATGCCGCAACACGGGCTTCAGCCGCACTGATGTCATCTTTATTTGCGCCAACTTTCACCCGCTCCCATTCTCTCTGTGCATCCTCAACCTTTGATAGCGCCACATCATAATCAGCAAAATCCCCAGCCACTTCCCTATCATAGGTTTTACCCATAATATAGTTTATCGTTCTGAGCGCTTTATCCCGTGCTAATTGTGCTTTATCCAAAGCGGATTTTGCATCCAAACGCTTTGAGTCTTTTGCCGGCAGATTTCTAACACTTTCAAACGCCGCCTTATAAATCTTTAATTCTTCTTCAAGGCGGATAAATTCTGCTCTTGCTGAATATATTTTGTCCCAGTTTGCACCATTGTAGTTCCAATCATCCCGATCCTCTTTGGCATCACGCAGGTCGCTCTCGGAAGTTAATAGATTTTTATAAGCCTCCGCACTGGCAGTATTTGAATTGATCAGGTCTTCAAGATCCTTTTTTGCAGTGACCAGGTCTGATTGCGCGAGGATCACAGATTGGGGCAGCGTGTTATCTGCCAGATCTGCCAGAATCTCCCCAGCCTTTACCTTTTTGCCCAATTCGGCAAAAACATGCTCAACCCTCCCGGTTGTCTGCCAATTTATTTCGGAAGTTTGTTTGGCTTCTACCACACCTGTCGCTCCAACGATGGCAATTAAATCGCTGCGTTCAACTGTGGCAGTTTGGTAAGAGGCATCGCTGTCATAGCTTAAACGATCTTCATAATTGATGAAAATAATGAATCCCGCGATCAAAAGCAAAATTATTGCCGTGATCATACGGATTTTTTTTTCTTTAAGCCAAAAGATCACACTATTAATTGCAGAATTCTTTTTTTCTTCATTAATGGTTTTAGGCATAGTTCCTCGTAAAAAAGCATGGAAGTATACCTCAGCCTTCTGTGATATTAAAAATCATTAAGCGTTTAGATATGAAAAAGCTGCTTTCTGGATTTCCTTAATTAAAGCTTCGCAACTCACATCCAACGGCATTTTACCGCACAGGTTCAGGAGAAGGGGCGAGTTCGATATTGTTAATACTGTGACTGCCGCCAAGCGGGGATTCAACTTTGCGAATTCGCCTTTTTCGATTCCGAGTTTAATCAATTCGGTTAATTTATCAAATATTGGCTCCAAATGCTTAAGGTTTTCAATATCTTCACCAGTATCTGATCGTGGAGTCATCCAGAACATGCGGAAAATTTTTGGATGATCATGAGCAGTTTGGGCATAATCCTGTAATAGATCCGCGAGCACATTTTTAACAGGTGCTTTTTTCGCTTTTTCGATCAATCCTTCAAAGTGAATCCCGATGCGATCCTTTTGACGTTCAATTAATGCCCGCATGATCTCTGCGCGGTCGCCAAAATATGTATAAAAAACCATATGCGATACGCCGATTTTTTCTGCGATCATTCGAATGCTGACTTTATCAGGTGAAATATCATCGAGGAGATTGATCACCGCATCCATCATATCATTGCGCATTTTCGCTATTTTTTCAGGTGAATTTTTAGGTCTTGCCATATCTGCCTTTTCCTTATATTTATGAGAATGTATATTTTATACGTACTATTATAACAATAATTTCTCTAAATCCTGTAAATATTTCATTAACAATGCCTCTGTAAAGTAAATTAATATCACCTGCCGCTATAATTCTTAAATAATTATGAAAAAACCTTTTCGAATTCTCAGGCAAATATTTTTGGGCTGCATTGTTCTTTTATTAATAACAACAAGTGTTTGGCAGCCTGAAAAGAATGTCGATCGAATTCGGGCATTTTCAAGACCGTTTGAATTCGATTTTTTGGGGTGGACGGTAAATGCATTATGGCAAAAAATTTCCGCTGCCAGTTTAGGTCCAATCAGGCATTTGAGTCATCTCCAACAGCGCAAAATCGTAAGGGATTATTTTGAAAGCTTATCTGAAACTCAAGAATTAAGAAAATCACTTGAAACTCTTTATGCAGATCCTGATTTCTCCCGGAAAAATAGCGAGGTTCTGGTTTTGGAGAGAAAATATCAAGAACAGGCTGAGCACCTTAATAAAACCGCTTTTCTGGTTGAGGCAGTAATTCAAGACCAGGTCAGTCAGACCCTAGACGGCATGGGATTGACGGTTATCAACCAACCACTTCCACCTGTCCTTTATCATGTCACCGATCTTCCCAAAAATTTGATTATTTCACCCAGATATATAATACATCAAGAGAAAAGCATTTCTTTAATGACTGACATCAGCCCCACAGAAGAAATCGAACTTGAAAAAAGTGTTGAGGAAAATACCGGCTTTTCCGCCCTGGTTGTACCGGTCGGTGGTGTCGGAACCTACCCAACCATGGTAATCAGCACCGAAAATCTTCTTTACCTGGTGGATACTGTTGCGCATGAATGGACACATAACCTGCTTGTTTTCCGTCCATTAGGTTGGCATTACTCAAAAACCTCTGATTTGCGAACGATGAATGAGACAGCTGCCTCTATCGCGGGAGAAGAAATAAGCTGGTCGCTAATCCGCCGCTTTTATGGAGATTTGCTTCGACAGGAGGAAAACAATTCATATCAATTTTATGAAGCGGGTTATTTTCCTTTTGAAAGTGCGTTACAAGAAAATTTTAATTTCAAGAAAGAAATGTACCGAACGCGCATCACTGTTGATACTTTACTGACAGATAATGAAATTGATGAAGCAGAGAAATATATGGAAGCGCGGAGAAAGATTTTCTGGGAAAACGGGTATAAAATCCGCAAATTAAATCAGGCATACTTTGCTTTCTATGGCGCGTATGCTGATGAACCCTTCAGCGCAGCTGGGGCAGATCCGGTTGGCAGCGATGTGAGGCTCCTTCGGGCCAAAAGCAGGAATCTTATGTCATTTATCCATAGAATCAGCTGGATGTCCAGTTACGATCAACTCGCAAAAGCTGTTGATTCATATTAGCCGCCTAATTAATTAGGCATATTTAAGGCATCCAGTTTATTCATTAAATTAATTTAACCAATAAAATAATTCACAACATATTCACAGTTTTTTAAAAATTATCGTTCAAAAACTAAAAAGCATAGCTTTCACAAGATTTCATTTATAATCAAGGCCAATATTAAATTAAGACGGTTATTTACCCTTTGTCAAAAAACAAGATCAATTTTAATATTATCGAACAATCGCCATTAATGATCGTTATTTCCGGTCCTTCGGGTGTCGGCAAGGATTCTGTCCTCAGGGCATTAAAAAAAAGCGGAATGCCCATCTATCATGTGGTTACAGCAAATACACGCGCACCCCGTCCGGATGAAAGAGAAGGAATTGATTATTTTTTCGTTACCCGGGATACATTTGAAAAGATGATCCGGGAAAATGAGCTCATTGAGTATTCACATGTATATGATGATTACAAAGGGGTTCCCAAAGAACAAATTAGGAAAGCAATCGAATCTGGCTATGATGTGGTCCTCCGGTTGGATGTTCAGGGGGCTGAAAAAATCAAACGAATGTACCCTGATGCAATCTTAATCTTTTTAACACCTGCTGATGAAGAAGAATGGCTACAGCGACTGGGTGGACGCAGGTTGAGCCAGGAAAAGGACTTATCAACAAGAATTGCCACAGTTAAAGACGAATTAATAAAGGCAAAAAATTTTGACTATATCGTTGTCAATGCCCAAAACAAACTCCAAAAAACCGTTTCGGTAATTGAAGCCATTATCACAGCAGAACATCAAAAAGCGAAACCGCGCAAGATTACGATCTGAGTTCACTCTTCATCGCAATGAAAAGAAAAATCGTTATTTCCCATTTCATCATTGGAATTACTGCTGTCTTTTTCCTGCTTCAGAATCTTTCCCAGTTTATTTTTGGTTATGATCTGCTTTTTACATTTTTAGGAAAAATAAATCAATTTATCATCCGGGGTCAATTTTGGCGCCTGATTACACCAATTCTTTTACATGGATCAATCTTGCATATTGGCTTTAATATGTATGCCCTTTATACGATCGGGCCAATGCTGGAAAAGAAATACGGTTTTTGGCCATTCATCGGTCTTTATCTGGTTGGCGGATTATGGGGTAATACTCTTTCTTTCCTTTTATCGCCCAATCCCTCACTGGGCGCTTCAACAGCCATTTTCGGGTTGATTGCGGCTCAGGGGGTGTTTGTCTTCAAGAATCGCCACTTACTAGGTCCATCAGCCAGACCGATGCTCATGAATATCCTCATGGTCATTGTTGTTAACCTGATGCTGGGTCTTTCACCCGGAATTGACAACTGGGGGCATTTGGGCGGGCTGCTGGGTGGATTATTCTTTGCCTGGTTCGCGGGGCCTGATTTCGAATTCGGCGAGGATCTCTTTGGTCAGAGCATGCTTGTAAGGCGAAAGAGTCGACCCAAATTGATCTTGCTGGCAGCGGTTATGATAGCTGCAATAGCAGTAGTATTACGCTTAATTTTCAGTTAATGGCGTCGATGAAAATTTGAGCTTTTCTGTTTCAAGCTTAACAAGCGCCGGGATAAAAAAACCTGCGATTCCCATTATTAGACAACCTCCTGAACCCAGAAGCAGCCATCCGCGAATACCGATCCATTCTGCAATTGGTGCAGCAATCAGCATGCTGATCGGCATCATAGCCGAGATCAAACCATCCAGTATTGAAAAAACTCTCCCAAGCATTTTTGGATCAACATTTGATTGGACAATCGCAGAAATTGGTCCATTAGCGATTGGCATCATGAATCCGGTGACAGCCATACCTGCAACTGCAATAAAAAAATTTTGATTGGGTGTCAGCGCTATAATGGCTGTCCCAAATGCCATTCCAATTATTCCGGAAAGAGTTGTAAATATATTATTCTTAAATCCCCCCCAGGTACTTAGAACAACCCCCCCAAAAACCAATCCTGCACTGAATGCGGATTCCACTATTCCATATTCAACAGCCCCTTTATTAAAATAATCCGTTATCAGTAAAGGGATAAATGTAAATCCCGGATTCAGCAGGAAATTCAATGATGTAGCAATAATTGCCAGATAAAGCATTCCCTTCCAGGCAGTAAGATACGTAAATCCTTCCTTAACATCTTTTAATAAGCCAGCGGGCTTCGACAACAAGGTTTTTTCATTTCTTTCAGGTTGCGGGATAACAATAAATAACAGGGGAAAAATGGCAATAATTGCTGTTATGACATCAATAAAGAGGATCCCAGAAACCGGCAGGAAATCTAAAAGCAATGCGGCGGTGACTGGTGCAATAATTCCCAGAATTCCTCTAAGTGTCTGGTTCATTCCAGAAATTTTTGAAAGGTACTTTTTGGGAACCATGAGTGGAGTTGATGCCAGCATCGCTGGCCAATGAAAACCACTGCCAAGCGACCGGATAAACATGACCACGTAGATATGCCAAATTTGAATCTGACCAATCCAAAAAAAAACTGCGAGAATTAATGTAGCCAAGGCAATCGTGACATCTGCAAAGAACATAACGCGCTGACGATTCCAGCGATCGATCAGCGCTCCTGAAAAGGGGGAAATCAAAACTTTTGGGATCAAGGCAACAAAAGATGCATATGCCAGAGCTGAGGCTGAACCGGTTTTCCTGGTCAGATACCAAATCAGGGCAAACTGGATCAACTCGCTTCCCAACAAGCTGAACGCTTGTCCAGTCCAAATGAAAAAGTAAGTTTTTTTCCAGTCAGAATTATTTTTGGGCTGCATGGAGTTCATTCAATGTAAATTTCAACATGTTCTCCATCTTCATCATCAAAAACATCAATTATTTTCCCCACCTGCCCATTTCGGATCGCTTCCATTAATTGCTCGGATTCTACACCGTCGATCTGTGGTGCAAAATGCGCCCCGAATCTCATCCCAATCCCCATCACGCTCAACGGAATACGGATATTTGCTCGCGACTTACCGGTTGTTGTGTCTGTTATTGATACCCTGAAGAATTTTCCTTCAGTTCTTTGAGATTCATCGGACTGCTTTTTTCCCTCTTTTTTCCTGCTTCCTGAATCCAGAGACTCCAACAATAATGCCGCCTCATCTGCAGATATTTTTCCTTCTTGCAGCATCTTTAAGATCAACATTTTTTCTTCATTCATTTATCACCTCTCAGTCTCCTGGGATTGTTCACCCTCGCCACGCAACAGTAATTCCGCCTGTTCAGGTTTTAATGTTCCATTATCCAGTTTTTGCAAGATCTCCAAACGCTCTTCCCTGGAAAGAGAAGGTTCTTCATGCATCTTATCACCGTCAAAACCCATAGCAGCCAGAATTTCATTGAACCGCCCGCGCAAAGTGGGGTATGAAATTTTTAGCTCATCTTCCATCCGATTGAATTTTCCTTCACAGCGGATAAAAGTAATCAAGAATTCCAGTTGATCTTCATTTAGTTTATTGAATAGCGACCTGGTAAAGCCAAATTGGCCAGTTAATGTTGTCCCACATTGTTCACAGAATAACCTGGTAATTATTAATTCTTGAGAACAGATCGGGCATTTTTCTATTGTTTTGTTCATCATTCCTGGATTTCTAAATTCTTCTTTATACCAATTTTATATTTATGAAAAATAATATCATTTCCATTGAATAATATCAATACCTAATTTAATTTTCTTTATTCTTTTCAAAACTCAATTCCTGGAAAAGCACCCAGATTCCGCCAGTTTCAGAAGCGTTTTTTATACTCCGATCGTAATAAATTTCGAAAATCCGTTCTTTATCCGTACAAATCCGAAAATAAAACCTGCCTACACCCAACGAGCCCTTATTTTTTGCACGTTCAAGATGAGCATCTTTCATGTTCCGGCTGTTACTTCCTTTGCGTGAAAAATCACGCCACTCGGAGATAATATCTTTAATTGGATATTCAATACCTCGCCAGAAAAACCTGTTTGGGCATTGTGGATTTTTTACGAAAAGCGGAGGATGATCAAAATCCACAGTAATGATTTCACCAATATAAATTGACTTTTTAGGTTCGGTTGAGTGATACATCTATGTTTATTTTAACAATTTTTAAACGTTAGAAACCTCCGGTCTAATATCTCTCCATGTTATACTCTTAAATTAATGGTGCTTTATTAGATTGGAGAATCTTCGCATGAAACGATTGTTATTGATGCGTCACGCTAAATCAAGTTGGGATGATGCCAATATCCCTGATCATGAAAGACCTTTAAAAAAGAAGGGGAAGAAGGATGCCGAGCATATGGGAAAGTTGCTTAAGTCAAAAGGGCTGGAACCTGATCTGATCCTTTCTTCCTCTGCATTACGTGCCAAAGAGACAGCTGAAATCGTCACGGAATCCTGCAAATGCAAGAAAGAAATCATTTTCCTGGATTCTTTGTATATGGCAGAACCTTCCGATATACTGCATGCCATTGAAAAGAATGCGAAAGACAAAAAGACCATCATGGTCATCGGTCATAATCCGGGATTGGAGGCGTTTTTACAGATTGCGGATGACAAGGTGGAAAGCCTTCCCACCGCATCAATCGCTTACTTAACTGCATCAGTTGATAATTGGAAAAATCTTGAAAAAGGTGAAAATGTAAAATTGAAAAATCTTTGGCGCCCAAAAGACCTGGATTAGAAGTTACCAATGTACTCACCTCGTAAAGGGTGAGTTTTTCTTTTAAAATTACAGCAACATAGAGGATGATTATCTATATGAAAAGTCCTTCACCGGTATCGATCGAATTACTAAACAGTCTTCCACGCATCAATGATATACGCTTTAATAAGGATGCGACTCGCCTTGTATGGAGTGAATCTGTTGGAAAGCAGGGAATTCTTCTTGCGGGTAAAACGCGATCTAAAGGCTGCAGGCTTTCAGGTGATCAAAACGTGCGCGGCGGCGTGGGATATGGCGGTGGTGATTTTGATGTCAATGAAACCGGTGTAGTTTTTCCCGACAGCACAGGAAGTTTATTTACATCAACCTTCAGTCAAAATTATGCTCCCAAGGCCATTACTCCTGCCTGGGGTTCCACGGCAGCTCCCATTTTTTCACCAGATGGTAAATGGGTGATCTATTGTTATCACGCAGGCAACACTGATGGTATCGCCATAACCAGAGTTCACAGCCTGACCTGGCCTTCACAACTGGTGCTCGGAGCGGATTTCTATATGCAGCCTGTTTGGCATCCTTCTGGTGAACGAATTGCCTGGGTGGAGTGGGATCATCCGGATATGCCTTGGGACGCAAGCAGGGTAAAGATCGGGATTCTGGGTGGTATGCAGCTGAGATTGCTGGAGGAGCATATGATTGCGGGAGGCAAAAATTACTCAGCCAGCCAACCTCAATTTTCTCCGGATGGAAAATGGTTGAGCTATATAATTCGTGATGGCGAGTGGGATAATCTGGTACTTTATAACTTAAAAACACGCACATCCAAGGTGGTGATTCGAGGGGATGGGTTCCATCTGCGCCAGCCAGAGTGGATCCAGGGGATGCGCAGTTATGGATGGAATAGAAGCAGCTCGGCACTTTACTATCTTAGCTACGCGCATGGCGAATCTACATTACAGAAGGCAAATATTCTAAAAGGCAAGAGTGAAAAAATAGAGATCCACCCATTTCAATGGGCTGTCCAATTGGATATCTCGCGGGTTAATGACGACCTGGTCTTTTTAGGTTCTTCCCCCAAGTTGCCTAAACAGATCTGCAGTCTTTGCAATGGAAAATTAAAATATTCTCCAACGAATCTTGAAAAGGAAGCGGGAGAGTGCTGCACCGAACCCATTGAGATCACTTTTCCGATCCCGAATGGAAAGAACGGTTTTGGATTTTACTATCCACCGATAGACCTGGATAAAAATCAAAAATCCCCACTGATCTTAAGTGTGCATGGTGGACCGACTTCAGCACATTGTAAAACGTTTAATAACGATGCGGCGTATTTTGTATCAAGGGGATATGCTTACGCGCAGGTTAATTACCGCGGTAGCAGTGGTTATGGATACGCATACCAGGATGCGCTGCGGTATCAATGGGGTATTGCGGATGTCGATGACACTATTGCATTTGCTGAAGCACTTGTTGATCAGGGTTATGCTTTTCACGGTCAATTGGCGGTAATCGGATCCAGCGCAGGAGGATTCACAGTATTGCACACTTTGATCCGACGGCCTGGTTTGTTCAATGCAGGAATCTGCAGTTATGCTGTCAGTGATCTTCTTGAAGATGCTCGCAATACTCATAAGTTTGAAAAGTTTTACCACCAATTTCTCATTGGCTACCTGAAAGAGAATCGCCGCCGTTTCATTGAACGGTCACCCATAAATCAAATTGAAAAGATAAAGGATGCGGTTGCCTTATTTCATGGTGATGAGGATAATGTGGTTTCTCTTAACCAAACACTGGCTATCTATGAAAAATTGAAGGAGAATCATGTCCCTTGCGAATTAAAAGTCTATGCGGGTGAAGGCCATGGTTTTCGCAAGCCTGA
>CAZBNE010000005.1:0-58435 GCA_964493155.1 uncultured Pelolinea sp. | reverse complement strand
CTATTTCCAGGAAACAGATTGAAAAACTGAAAGGTGTAATAAGGTATATCAATTCAGTCAGAGCAGACACGTTTGCTTCAAGTGATCAGAAAATAAAAGACCTTTCCTTCTTCTCTGAATTATCTTTATCCGATGAAACCATCTCTTCTCTCTTGTCATTATCTCCTGAGAAATGGGATTTAATCAGTACTGAAAGCATTTACTTGCTTGAAGAAATCATGAAATCATCTATTCGAGAAGACCAGCTGACAGCTATTCGACGTAATTTATTTCCACGAATTGGATTTGAATTTAATGAATCTGAAGCAGGGATCATCAATGATCTTGTCTCACCGTTAATAATCGAAAATAGCGTTTTTAGTCATGAAAATACTGCGAAAGCTATTGATGATGCCCGTTCAAAGATTGAACCTGTTTCAAAACAGTTTATAGGCGGAGAGATCATCATAAACAGCGGTGAAGTAATTGATTCACTCGCGTGGGAAGCATTACAAGAATTAGGGTATGCCGAACCAAGAAATCGGTTGACGGATTATATTGCTGCTTCCTTGCTTGTAATTAGCGTAATGGGTTTCAACCTTCTGTATATTCGTCGTATTAAACGCTCATTTGGAAAAGAAATTGAAGGATTACCCATCATTACCTTTATTTTTCTTATCTTTCTTTTTACTGCGCGATTTGTAATACCCAACCATACAATTTTGCCTTACCTCTTCCCTTTAGCAGCTTTTGGTGTAACTATCGCAAGTCTTTATGGATATGAAGCCGGCCTGATATTTTCTATTTCATTAAGCCTGTTAGCAGGATTTAACCAAGGGGTAAATCTGGATTTGGCTACTTATTATTTCCTTCCCTCTGCGATTGCTATCTTTATTTTAGGGAGAGGACGCAGGATAACCGTTTTTTTCATGGCTGGATTAGGCATCGCAATAAGCGGAAGTATGCTCATTATTGCTTACCGCCTGCTAAACTCGTTTCTCGACCTCTCGGGTGCCAGTACGTTGATTGGTGCTGCTTTTGTCAATGGCTTTGGCTCGATTAGCCTGGCATTGATTTTCCAATTCATCCTGGCGCAATTATTAGGCAAGACGACTGCTTTGCAACTCATGGATCTATCCAGGCCCGATCATCCATTGCTTCAGGAATTACTTATGCATGCCCCAGGTACATATCAACATTCATTACAGGTCGCTAATATGGCAGAACAGGCTGCCAAAGAGATAAATGCAGATGCTCTTTTGGTACATGTGGGCGCCTTGTATCATGATATTGGCAAGTCACAAAATCCAAATTTCTTTATTGAAAATCAGCTGCCTGGTCAGATTGATACTCATGATGATTTAGATCCGTTGATCACATCTGCGACGATCATTCAGCATGTTGATGATGGAATTAAATTAGGACGGAAACATCATCTTCCGCCTCAAATACTTGCCTTTATTAATGAGCATCACGGCACATCAATCACACGCTATCAGTTTGATAAAGCCCTTGAAAAATCCCCTGATGCATCAAAAGTAGACAAAAAGCTTTATCGCTATTCTGGCCAAAAGCCTAACTCAAAAGAAACGGCATTGATAATGCTGGCGGATGGATGCGAAGCGCGTGTAAAAGCCGAATCTCCAAAAAGTCCTGAAGAGATTGAAAAGATCATTTCGGAGAATATAAAAATTGCTCTTAACCAAGGCCAACTTGATAATTCTGACCTGACGTTAAATGATTTACGATTGATAACAAAATCATTTACAAGAACAATACAAAATACTTACCATCATAGAGTGATTTATCCGAAAATGGATTTTTCTGATCAGCAAGAAAGTATCACCGGAAAGTAAATAATGGTCACTGTTCTAATAAAAACTAGAATTTCGCCTCTTATCGATGAGGCATTTATTTATCATGTTGCATCAACAACACTTGATTTTTTAGGTATTGAATTTGAAGTATCGATAGTTGTCGATAATGATGAGCATATCAGGATATTAAACAATACCTATCGAGAACTCGATGAACCAACTGACGTTCTCTCCTTTTCTTCTGGCGAAATTGATCCTGACACTGGTTCACGCTATCTTGGAGACGTGGTGATTTCTTTTCCAAGAGCAAAAGCGCAGGCAATTGAGCAGGGTCATAGTATTAAAAAAGAAATGGCAACATTGATAGTTCATGGCTTGCTGCACCTGGCAGGTTATGACCATGCAACCTCCAAACAGGAAATAGAGCTTTTTTCAATACAAAATGAGATCATCGATGAACTTTCTACTGATTGGATGGTAGTCAAATCAGACCGTATCATTGATTCTTTCAAAAACGCATTTGCGGGTTTCCTTTCAGCTTTAAGAACAGAAAGGAATTTATGGGTGCATCTATCCCTGAGTGCCATTGCCATCGGATTAGGAATAATTCTCAGGATCAATATTTTTGAATGGTCGTTTATTGTTCTTGTGATTTCAGCCGTGTTTATGACCGAGTTCTTTAATACTGCCCTGGAATACCTGGTCAATTTTGCTTCGCCTGAAAAAAATGAACTTGCCCGAAAAGCCAAAGATATCAGTGCGGCGGCTGTATTAATTGTGGCAATAGCCTCTTTGGTTATTGGTGCGCTAATCTTCCTGCCAAAAATAATTGATTATATTTACTTATGGATTTTATAGGTATTCTTTGAGGTTATGTTCAATTGCATAAGCGGCAGCTTCAGCACGGTTGCTGACACTCAGTTTTGACAAAATACTGCTGACATAATTTCTTACCGTACCTTCGCCCAGATATAGTGACTGGGCAATTTCCCGGTTAGTTTTCCCCTCGGAAACGAGTTTAAGCACCATTTTTTCCTGTTGACTCAATTCAGAAAATGATGCAGCCTCTTCGTCTTTTACTGCGCGCTTGACTTCCTGAAAAACTCGCTGGGTTACTGCTGGATCGAGAGAAGCTTCTCCTCGAGCGACAGCTTCAATGGATTTTGCCAGACCAGATGAGTCAATTTGTTTTAATACGTATCCAGAAGCACCAGCTTTTATGGCTGAAAAAAGCATTTCATCTTCGGCATAAGAGGTCAGCATTATCACCTTGACATCAGGAAAATTTTCCTTAATTTCTTCACAAGCTTCAATTCCCGATTTTCCGGGTAATCGAATATCCATCAGAACAATATCTGGTTTAAACATTTCTACCTGCTCAACAGCTTCTCTAGCATTTTTTGCTTCAGAGACAATTTCATATTGTGGGTATTGGTCTAAAAGGCTTTTTAAACCTAATCGCACAATTTCATGATCATCGACAATAATGATTCTTTTATTCAATTTTTCTCCGCCATTCATAGTAATCATTCCTGTGATTATTCTATGATCAGAGTTACAGGGCAATGATCGGAACCAAGTATCTCTGAATGGATTATCACATCCTTTACTCGCTTAATTAGGTTTTTAGTTATAAGAAAATAGTCGATCCGCCAGCCCACATCATTCTTACGCGCGTTAAATCTATAAGTCCACCAGGTATATTTAACCAGATTTGGATAAAGAATCCTAAAAATATCATGAAATCCCTGTGACAGGTATTTATCGATCCATTCTCGTTCTTCGGGTAAAAATCCAGTATTCTTTTGGTTAGATTTTGGATTTTTCAGGTCAATTTCCTTATGAGCAGTATTGAAATCGCCAGTAAGGATAATCTCCTTTCCCGAATCAATTAAACCTTTACAATAATTCAATAAACTATCATAAAATTCTAATTTATAAGGAACCCGTTCATTTTCTTGCCCGCCATTTGGGAAGTAAATGTTAAACAGTTCAAAATTTAAAAAACTTGATTGAATGATCCGCCCTTCACAATCAAATCGCTGGATACCTAATCCAAATGATGAGGATGCGGGTTTGATCTTAAATAGTGTCCCTGTACCGCTGTAACCCGGTCTTTCGGCTGGATTCCAAACACACTCATACCCCATGGAGGCGAATAAATCTGTATCGAATTGTCCTTCCTTGGCTTTAATCTCCTGTAAACACACGACATCAGGCTGGAATTCGTTAAGCCAATTAAACGCTTTTTTTCCAAGAGCAGCCCGTATACCATTAATGTTCCAAGTAGAAATTTTCATTTTTTTCTCGCTATGGTAAACTTATTCGATTTTACATACTCAGATACTGATCTCGATTTTCGATTTATGACGCGAAAAATATTTTCGGTTATTATAGCTTTAATACTTCTCTTCGCTAATCCTCTGGTCGTTTCGGCACAGGAAGATGGTGTTTTACCAATCTATATTGTACAACCCGGAGAAAATCTTACCGAAATTGCTTCAAAATTTCACATTTCGCTCAATGAGCTTATCAATGCTAATAATATTATTGATTTAAATGTCATTTCCACCGGAACAGAACTGGTAATCCCCGGTTTAGAAGGTATTCACGGAGTATTGACAACCGAGCCAACTGAATTTGGCGAAAACTATCACACTATTTTAAGGAAATATAACTTATCAGAGAAGGTTTTTTCTTTATTAAATCCTTTTACAAGCCCAACTGAAATATACGCTGGGTCAACCCTCATCCTCCCCTTGGCAGATGATCTCGAGCAGGAAAAAGCAAATTTATATTTAACCAACCAGGATTCACTTTTCACAATTGCAGTTAAAAGTGGAATGAATTTTTGGTCCCTTTCAAAAGTAAATCAACTTACCAAAAGCTCTGCGATCCCTGGTGATATCATTTCTTTTTTTTCTGAAAATGCTAAAGAATCCCAATCACCGTTTTCAAAATTAATTTCCAGGATTGAAGTAAATCCGCTGCCTGTTGTCCAAGGACATACGTTTGTGGTGCGTATCTATACGAAAGAACCAGCAATAATAACAGGAAAGTTTGATGATCGTACATTAAATTTCTTTCAGGATCAATCCTCAGGATTTTATTATGCGCTTTCAGGAATATCGGCCATTGCATCGCCCGGATTAGAGCCGCTTCAACTTAGCGGATCATTTGAAAATGGTGAAAATTTTATGATTGAACAGAATATCTTGCTGCAATCAGGAGGATACATACAAGAGGAGCTTACTGTCGAGCAAACAACCATTGAACAGGATGCTATTGATTTAGAAAATTCTCAGATTCAGCAGATCATTAGCGCCGCTTCACCTCAAAAATTCTGGGATGGCAGTTTCCGCTTTCCGGTTGACGGATCTCTTGAAAATGATACGATCGGTTTTAGTTCTTATTTCGGAAACCGCCGTTCATATAATAATGGGGCTTTCAATGGTTTTCATGGTGGCCTTGATTTCAGGGTTGTTCTGATGACCTTCAATATTTATGCTGCAGCACCTGGCAGAGTTGTTTTTACAGGTCCGATGACGATTCGTGGTAATACAACTTTTATTGATCACGGACAGGGTATTTATTCGGGGTATGCCCATCAGAGTGAAATTAAGGTAAAACCTGGCGAACTTGTACAAGCCGGCCAGATTATTGGCAGCATTGGTTCAACCGGGCGTGTTACAGGCCCGCACTTGCATTGGGATATTTGGGTAAATGGCAACCAGGTTGATCCTTTCGATTGGATAGAAAACATTTACCCGTAGCTAAAGTATAATTATTGCGTTTGGAAGGGAATCATTTTATTAAAATTATGATCGCTCCGCAGTTGATTAGTGAATCTTACTGGCAGGATTTTGCTGTCGGAAAAAGAGATATCGAAAGTATTTATAATTTGCTGCTTGAAAAGGCTGTGCCTTTATCAGCAAATGAAATAATTGATTTCTTGATTTCTTATCGTATCAAGAATGAACTGGAAACCTTCAAAAAACAAAAATCCAGTCAAGGGAAGGTCTACGTTCCAAAAGATGAATACCAGGTTGGCGAGATGATCTCATTTCCAGCCTTGAATGAAAAAGGCAAAATAAACGCTATTCGCGATGGATTTAACCCTGACCTTGAGGAATTGAAAGTTATCGAAGTTTTATTTGAGTCCGGAATATCCAGGTCTTTTGCCAGCCATTTGGAGGATCATATACTGAATCAGATTCTGGAATTGCCTGAAAATGATCCGAATCTTGATCCGGTTTATGTTAAAGAAAAATTTGGCAAAGATCTTATCGGCAGGATGGAAGAAGCACTTAATTTGAATGATGATTTGCTTAAGATCTCGGGAAGCTGGTTTCCAAGATCTTTGCTGGTTGATGTTCACATCGGGTATCTGAATCTGGCTGAAGCTGTTCTGGAAGAAGCTAACGGTGGACCGATCGGTACGATCGACTTAATGAGACAGGTAGAGCTTACTGCAAATCTAGATGAAAAGTTACTTGTATTTTCATTTAACCTTGCTCTTCAGGAAGATGGACGTTTTGACGAAGTTGGCCCATCAGGACAAACTCTCTGGTTCCTTAAAGAGTTTGAACCATTGGATGTAAAAGAAGTTCCTTTATTTCTTAAGTATTCTCCCAAAGAGTATCCTACTGATGGACTGGAAAGATTTATGGGATTGTTTGAGGGAAATCTTTTTGACGAACTGGAACCAATGGAAACAATGATATTGCCTGCGGAGAAAGCATCGATCAGCCTGACTTTTCCACATTGGCGCTCTGGCACCCTGCCCCTATCACAAGCTCTAAAGAAAATGTTTCCAAGTGCTTATGAAGCTCCTCGAGTTATGTTCACTTTTAATGATTCCCAGGATAATGAAAAGTTCTCTGGCTGGGTTGTACGAGCTAAAAAATATATCTGCGGCCTTGATAGATGGTATCAGAAACATGAACTAATGCCGGGAAGTATTGTGACTGTGGAAAAAAGCAAGATCCCCGGTGAAATAATCATTACATTTGAAAAGAGCAGGCAAAACAAGGAGTGGTTAAAGACCTTGTTGGTTGGATCTGACCAGGGATTCGTTTTTGCGATGTTAAAACACCCCTTAACAGCCAGTTTTGATGAGCGTATGGCCATTGTTATCCCTGATGTGGCGGCAGTGGATGCGATCTGGAAAAATCATGTATATGATAAAGAGTCAATTGATAAAACGATCATCCGCGTCATACGAGAATTAGCCAAATTAAACCCCCAAAGACAGGTTCATGCTCAAGAACTGTATGCCGCAGTAAATATTTTCCGCCGCTGTCCTCCAAGCTTAATTCTTTATAATCTGCTGATTAACGACCAGGTCGAACATCTGGGAGACCTGTACTTCAGAATAGGCGAAAAAGAATGAGCGAGAATCCTCAGGTTAAAAGACCATTAAGTTTGATCAAGCCCACGGCGGAAACACTTTACCATCTGGATTTTGATTGGTGGCAAGAAAATGATTCCAATTGGCGTGTCTTTCTCCTGGAATTTTTATGCCCTGAACATCAGTCATTTTTCAAAGATAGAGCGGATACCACTATGATTGATGCGGTAGATCCCGAAAGTGCCGAAATCACACAGGTAGATGGTTTGCTTTATGAATTAATGAATCATTGCGCCAAACAAGAGGATTTTATCAGCGCAAATTTACCGATTATTGCCAAAATACTACGCACTTTTCTCTCGAATGGGAATCAGCCTTTGACCGCAGCCGCTTTAGCTGAGATTGTCAACCGTCCTGTTTCTACAGTACTTGCTACTTTGTCAGGGCCGCAGATATTTAAAGGTATTCGACAATATCAAAAGCAATAATATTAAATGTAATTTATAAAATCGATTTATTGGAAATCGTATCGTTTTTGAGCAGTCTTAACGATTGTCTCTATTAACTCTCCAAATGGAATTCCTGAGTATTTGGCCATCAGGCCAAATGAACTTGTCTCGGGTTCAAGATTTGGAATAGCATTGACTTCTATTATGGTTGGGATCCCTATCCTGTTTTCACGGATATCGATCCTTGCATAATCACGGCAACCAAGCGCTTTGTATGCCTTTATTGCGAGAGTCTCAATTGCCATACGTTCTGATTCTTTCAATATAGCCAGGCACGCAGCATCTTCCATTTCATTCTCTGACATTTTTCGGGATTGGCTGCGAAATGGCAACTCTCCATCTTTATAAATAAATTCCAGAATATTAAATATTGTTGGTGGAGTATTTTCAATTACACCGACTGTAAACTCCCTGCCTGGCAGGAATTCTTCAACAATGACAGGACCGTTGTTTGATTGCATCGCATGCCTTATTAAATCGACTGCTTGTAGCTTTGAATGAATCATGCTTTGATCCGTAATCCCTAAGCTGCATCCGCCCTTTTGCGGTTTCACAAATAATGGATACTGGAATGATTCGGGGATATTTATTTCATTGATATTGATAAAAGTAATGAACCTGTTTGTTGTAATACCTGTTTTTTTCAACACTTCTAACGATTTTTGCTTGTCATAAGCTGTGTTGCAAGAAATTGCCGAAGGGCCAATAAACGGAATATTCAATTTATCCAAAATTTCAGGCGCGTATGCATCGACTGAATTGTATAGTCTTTTTATTGATGTATTGAATACAAGGTCCGGCCGATTTCGTGATAATTTGTTTTCCAGATAAGGATTAGCATCATAAATATCTACTTCATTGCCAAGCTCCAGCAAGGCAGTGTAAATTGATGATGTAACCAGGTTATGATAAGAATTAACTTTTTCAACTAGATTTCCTCCGGTTGCTAATAGACCTGGATCCTGAATAATAATTATTTTCATGTCATTCTTATTATTTTTCTTGGATTCACCTTTCTAATCTCACAGAAGAATATTTACTAAAATATTTTTTCTATATATAACGTAATTTTTCTGTAATGTTATAATTTTTGGCTGGAGAGAACCGACATGACAGATATCTTAACACGTTTAAAAGCACTTCCCCAAAAGATCAAAGTAGGTGTAATCGGCATCGGTAACATCGGCAAAGGCATCGTCTATCAGGCGGGCGCCACTCCCGGGATCGAGTGTGTTGCCATTGCAGACATCCGCCTTCAGCACGCGGTGGATTGGGCGGTCAAACTGGGGCATGATTACGCAGTGGTTGAAAACCTTACCGCCTTGCACAACACCATTCGGCAAGGAAAGATGGCCATCTGCAGCGATGGGACACTGCTGGCCAAATGCGAGTTAATGGACGTGTTGGTGGATTCTTCCAGCACCATCATGGGTGGATTGGAATTTGCCCTGAGCGCGATAGCCAACCACAAGCATGTGGTCATGATGAATTCCGAAGCGGACTTGATCTTCGGCCCCTACCTGCTCTCCAAAGCCAATGAAGCAGGCGTGGTCTACACCAGTGCGGATGGCGACCAGCATACCTGCATCAAGCGCCTGATCAATGAAATTGAACTATGGGGCTTTCAGACCGTGCTGGCGGGTAACATGAAAGGCTATCTGGATCGTACCAGCAACCCGACGGCGATCATTCCCGAAGCCGATAAACGCTTCATGGATTACAAGATGTGCGCATCCTATACCGACGGCACCAAGATGTGCATTGAGAATGCGCTTATAGCCAATGGCATAGGCGCCAGGACAGCTATCCCGGGCGGATACGGTCCAAGGGTAAAAGACGTCTATGAACTATTCGACCATTTTGATTTCAACGCTCTATGGGATGGCAAAACGCCGCTGGTGGATTATGTCTTGGGCGCGCAACCGGGCGGTGGAGTGTTCGCGGTGGGATTCAATGACCATCCTCATCAGATGGAATCGCTGGCCTGGTATCCCTGCCGGCTTGGGCCGGGGCCATTCTATCTGTTTCATCGGCCGTATCACCTCAGCCATTTTGAGTCGATGGCCTGTGTGGCGGAGGCGTATCTGGATGGCTGGGCGATCCTGCAGCCGACCTATGGATTGAAGACCAATGTGTACGCCTATGCCAAAAAAGACCTGCGCAAGGGTGATGATTTGGATGGTATCGGCGGATACGCGGCATATGGGCTGATCGAAAACGCAGAAGAAAACCAGGTGCATCCCGGTTTGCCGATCTGTCTGGCTGAGGAAGTGACTTTAAAAAGAGATGTCGCCAAAGATGAAAAGATCTTCATGGAAGATATACTCCCTGGCAAGAATTCACACAAATTTGAGATTTATCAGGCTGAATTGACATCCTGATTTTTCTTGAAAGTCTCTCTTATTTTTTTGAGATGATTGTTTTTAATATTTGTGAATAATTATTGATTCAAAGGAAAAATATTTTAATGAAAAATATTATTTTTGGAATCTTTATTCGATGAAACAAGGCATATTGATCACAGCCTTTAATCAGTTCAAATTACTAAAAAAGTTGATTGATTTCTTCGATGAGGATTTTTCAATATTCATCTTTCTTGATAAGAAGAGTAAATTTAGCGATACTGAGATTGAAATACTTAGGAATTCCAGAAATGTGGTTTATTTATCTAAAATATTCAATGTAAATTGGGGTGGCCCGCGACAATTAAAAAGCCGGCTCTTGCTGGCAGAAGAAGCGCTCAGGTTTACGGATCTGGAATACTTTCATTTTATAACCGGCCAGGATTTCCCAATCAAAAGCAGTCAATACATTAAAGAATTTATGCAAGCCAACAAAGGTAAGGAATTCATTGGAAATACCAAATTACCCAAAAAAGGATGGATTGGTAATGGCGGATTAGACAGATTGCGCTATTACTATTTCCATGATTATATAAATTACAAGTCTAGGATTGGGAAGCGAATATTAAGAGTTGCTTTGTTCCTCCAAAAATTACTTAATATTGATCGAAAAATCCCTGAAGGATTTCCTGTGCTATATGGCGGTTCGCCATTCTGGACGTTAAGTTATCCATGCTTAAAATTCATTGTCGACTACACAAAAGCGAATCCACAATTCTTAAAGAGATTTGACTTTTGCTTTGGTGCAACAGAAATTTATTTCCAAACCATTCTGATGAATTCTCACTTCAAAGAAAACGTCATCAATAAGAATTTGCGCTATATTGATTATCAGCCTAGAAATAATTGTTCTCCTGCATTTCTGGATGAAACGGATTATGAAAAACTTCTGGTCTCAGATGCCCTTTTCGCACGAAAACTCAGATATCCTACTTCAGAAAAATTAATTTCTTTGGTTGAAGAGAATATTATTAATACTTTATCCCAGGCATAATGATGCATTTTATAAATGAGATGTTTATTATGAAATCGAGAAAAAATGAAATTTCTGCCATCACCCAAACATCCTGAAGTAATTATCATTAATCCCGAGGTCTTCTTAGACCAGCGCGGTTCTTTTATGGAAACATATCAAAAAAAGTTATTTGCTGAGATATTCTCAGGACTCGATTTTGTGCAAGATAACCAGGTGTCGTCAAAAAATGGTGTTTTACGCGGATTACATTATCAGATCAGACACCCGCAGGGAAAATTGGTGCGAGCAATCATTGGAGAAATATTTGATGTGGCAGTTGATATACGTAAAAACTCGCCAAAATTTGGAACCTGGGTTGGTGTTGTGCTTTCGGCAGATCTTAAGAACCAGGTATGGGTTCCACCCGGTTTCGCTCATGGATATTACGTCATGAGTAATTATGCTGAAGTCATTTATAAAGTGACTGATTATTATGACGCCACATCAGAACGTTGCATTCGTTGGGATGATCCGCAATTGGCGATAGATTGGCCTATTGAACCAGGACTGTCCCCCATCATCAGTGAAAAGGATTCAAAAGGTTTACTTCTTTCTGCTGCAGAATTGTATTGATCAGAAATTCGTGATAGACCTTTTTTGTGTTGTTATTCTATGAGAAAAATATTAAATATTCATTAGTCAAATACTCTAATTTACTAGTATTTCTTTTTCCTTAAAATGCACATCACAAATATTTTGTCTCATGTATAATATCCGCGCGAAAAAATTATTAACAATTCTATATGGAATATCCTTCTGGTTGTATGGAAAAATCAATTTATGAGATTTCCCAACCAAGAGAATATGCCCTCGTGGCGCAATTGGACAGCGCATCGGACTTCTAATCCGGCGGTTGTGGGTTCGAGCCCCACCGAGGGCGCTATTTTTTGTAAAGCTCAAGTAATTGTCCTTATGAATTCGAAATACAATAAAATTATCTGAAATAGCAGATTTTTACAAGGAAATTTGCACATTAAATCGGAGTAAAAAAATGAGCGAGGCAAAAAAGAACGGATTATTTATTGCCCGGGTACTGAAACTTGAGATAACACCACACTCACACGCATGGCACCCACCTACCGATATAATTGAGGCAGAATCTGGCTTTATCGTGCGGGTCGAAATTGCCGGTATGGCAGAGCATGACTTTTCGATCAATTACGATAACAGCACTCTTATAATTCTGGGAAAGCGTTCCAGTTTTGATACGAAATGTGCATATCATCGTATGGAAATATTATATGGAGATTTTTCCGCCTATGTTCAGCTGCCTGATGTTGCGGATGTAAGGAAAGCATCAGCTGAATACGATAATGGCTTTTTGACTATTTTTGTTCCCAAAATTAAGCCTGTAAACATAAATATAACTTCTAAAAAGGAAATTTAATGCCAGCCAGCCGTTGGAATGTTGATTTTCACGAAATAATTGAATGGGTGATTAAAGGAGAACAGGAATTCTCACAGATCTTGTTGAATTTTGACCTGGAAGATGGAAATCTTGCTGATGATAGTATTTCAAATGACAGTGGTCTTCCTTCAACTGGTAAATCCGAATTTCCCCAGGTGATCCCGATTCTCCCGCTTCGCGGCCTTGTCGTATACCCGCAAACTGCGGTGCCGCTGACCATTGGGCAGCCGCGTTCGATCCGTCTGGTTGATGAAGCAGTTTCCGGTGAACGCTGGGTTGGACTGGTAACCTCGCATGATGAGAAAAAAGAGAATCCAGACGCTTCTGATTTGTTTGAATATGGCACTGCATCCATTATTCATCGACTTTTCCGCGCACCAGATGGCACCATCCGCCTCCTGGTACAAGGCGTTTCACGCTTTAAAATAAAGAAATTTGTTCAAAATTCACCATATCTTAAAGCAGAAGTTGAGCCTGCTCATGAAGTAGTAGAAAAAGGCTTGAAAATTGATGCATTGACGCGAAACGTTCGGGATCAATTCGTTCATATTGCCGAGCTGATTCCTTCCATCCCCCGTGAGCTCGTTGCGACGATCAATTCCATGAGTGATCCGCTTCAGATCGCCTATAACATAGCAAACTTGCAGCGTATCGACCTGCCGATTTCTCAGAAGATCCTGGAAGAAAATACAACCACTGGAAAATTGCGTCTCCTTGTCGGAATTCTGACGAAAGAGTCTGAAGTTTTGGATCTGGGACGAAAGATACAGGATGAAGCCCGCGAAGAGATCGAAAAGGTCCAGAAAGAGTATTACCTCCGTGAACAAATGAAAGCTATTCAGAAAGAATTGGGTGAAGAGGATACCCGTTCTGCTGAAATCAATGAATTTCGAGAAAAAATAAAAGACTGCAAAATGCCTGAAGAAGCGGAAAAACAGGCGCTGCGTGAACTGGAACGCCTTGACAGCCTGCCGGCAGCAGCTGCAGAATATGGCGTAATCCGCACGTATCTCGAATGGCTGGTTACTCTCCCTTGGTCGATAACCACCAATGAAGTATTGGACATCGCATCCGCAAAAAAGGTACTGGATGCCGATCATTATGGCCTAAAGGATGTCAAAAACCGCATTCTTGAGTATCTTGTGGTCAGAAAATTACGCATTGAACGAAAAAACGATCTCGCCAAAGAGCGCAGAATTGACGAGATCCGCAAAGAACGCGAAGGTGTTATTCTGTGTTTTATTGGACCTCCCGGTGTTGGAAAAACTTCGCTGGGCCAATCGATAGCAAAAGCATTAAATCGCAAATTCATCCGCGCATCACTGGGAGGTATTCGTGACGAAGCGGAGATACGCGGTCACAGACGCACTTATATTGGCGCCATGCCCGGGCGAATCCTGCAATCGTTGCGGCGTGTTGAATCTAAAAATCCTGTTTTTATGCTTGATGAGATCGACAAATTGACATTTGATTATCACGGTGATCCAGCATCTGCTCTTCTGGAAGTTCTTGATCCTGAACAAAATTTTGAATTCCGTGATAATTATCTTGAAGTTGCTTTTGATCTTTCTCAGGTGATGTTTATCACCACAGCCAACACATTAGAATCCATTCCAGCCCCACTTTTAGACAGGATGGAGATTATCCATATCGCGGGCTATACCGAACACGAAAAACTTCAGATCGCCAACCAATATCTTTCACCACGTCAGCTACGCGAAAATGGACTTCTTTTACACGAGTTGAGATTTAAAGATGAGGCTATTCAGGAAATCATTCGTTTTTATACCAGGGAATCAGGTGTTCGCAATCTGGAAAGAGAAATTGGTTCTGTTTGCCGGAAAGTCGTGACGATTCGAGAAACTGAAAAACGAAAGATCAGAGTCATCACGAAAAAATCAGTTCATGAATTGCTTGGTAAACCAAAATTCAAGCCAACTGAAGAGGTTTTAAAAAGGACCTCCATCCCTGGTGTTGCTACCGGTTTGGCATGGACCCCTACTGGCGGTGAAATTCTTTTCATTGAAGCGACCAGTATGGAGGGAAAAGGGAACCTGATCATAACAGGTTCGCTGGGCGACGTTATGAAGGAATCAGCTCAGGCAGCTTTTTCATACCTTCGATCACATATGAAAGAGTATGCAATAAAAATTGAATCGCTTGAAAATAAAGATATACATATTCATGTCCCTGCAGGTGCCCAACCGAAAGATGGACCATCAGCTGGCATTACGATTACAACAGCATTGGCGTCACTTTTCATTGGGAAACCAGTTGATCATCGCACCTGTATGACCGGTGAAATAACATTGCGCGGTCAGATTTTGCCTGTGGGTGGAATCAAGGAAAAACTTCTGGCTGCACATCGGGCGGGTTTAAAGAAGGTCTTCCTTCCAAGAGAGAACGAGATCGATCTTGAGGAATTGCCTGATGAGATCAGAGATAATCTGGAGATAATACCTGTAAACACTATTGGCGAAGTGATAGACCAGGTCTTATCTGTTTAAAGAATTGAAAGAACCTTACTGATATCATCGCCGAATGAAAATTTTATTTCCGAATCGGCAGGATTAATTATTGATCCTTTCGGTTTTTTAATATTTTGAATGAATGACTCATTCTCAATATAAACAGTCAGAACTCTGAAACTCTTTCTCCGAAGAATTTCCATCAGGATTTCATGGGATTTTCCCTTGCTGGCAGTAATGATGATTATCGTACTACCTTTGCCGATGTTTTTTATCTGCTTTTCAACAAGTTGCTCGAGAGGTGTTGTGCCAATATCACATACATTTGCTAGGATCTCATAGAATTTATTTAATTGCCGATGACCTTTCTCGGGTGGTAAAAGTGTAACTTTTTCACTGGAACAGGCAAAACCTACTGCCAAATTTTTCTCCAGAAAATATTTGGCAATTGAGGCGGTAATGCTGACTGCGTATTCAAAGCTATCCCGTTCCAATGTATATTCCTTCGTTTTTCTAATCGATAGGTAATTTCGATCAAATACAGGTTCTACTTCCAGCATCTCTCTAAAATATTTATCTTTTTGAGCATCCAGCATTAACCAGATGCTTGATTGGGAATCTTCGTCAAATTCCTTTACCATCATCTTATCGCGTCTGACGGTGGTAAGCCAATGAACGCGGCTTAATGGATCACCCGGTGAGTAATCCCGGACACCTGCCGCTTGCGGGGTAGGATGGGTTGTTTGTGTCATGAGTGATGCGTTGCCTGTCAATTCCGCAGGCAATAAAGGGAATTTAATCAGTTTGTACACTTTTGGGTATACAAGCAGATGGTTTTTTGATTGGAATACTTTTGATGTGGTGAAGAAGCCGAAAGGATCACCGGATACTACTTCCGTGGGACCAAGCGTGAAAAAACCGCGTTTATTTAATACTGCTGTTGATTGGAAAACATTGATTTTTTTCGCGCCAAGGCCTGTTACTACCCTGGAATTAATCTTGTTTAATAAATCAGATCGATCGATAATCTCAAACCAATATTTCGTATTATTTGAATTGTTTCTAATCTCAAGTCTTTCATCAAACGTATTTCCAATCTCAAGCATCTTTTTCCTTGAAAAACGACATATTTCAATGTTTTTTATTGAATAAATGCTAATTAACCATGAAAAAAACAAGATTGATATTAATCCAATCCAAAGGCTTAATAACAGGTCATCGTGAAATATCAACCATGAGAAGAAAAGAAACAAATCAGCGAAAAAAAAAGTATAGAAACGTTTGTTTACATGCACTATTCTTTTTATCCACCAGGTACTGCCAGCCTGCTGATAAGATCTTCTATCAAAAACTGCGGCTCAAAATCGGTCAATCTTGTAGATGGAACAGGAATAATCCTATGCGCGAGGGCATAAGGTGCAATATATTTAATGTCATCTGGAATAACAAAATCTCTATCCAGAAAAGCCGCCCGGCATTGGCCAAGCCGATAAAGCGCGAGGCTGCCCCGAGGTGATACGCCAAGATAAATTTCTTCATTTTCACGCGTGTTCTTCACAATAGAAATAATATATTTTTCTATCTTTTCTGAGACGTGTATAGATTTGATTTCTTCCTGTACTTTTATTAATTCGTCAATTCTGGCAATAGTTCCCACATTTTCAATCGGGTGTCTTAATTTTTGCGAATTTAAAATAGAAATTTCCGCATCTTGTTCCGGATATCCAATTCTTAACCGCATCATAAAACGATCCAGTTGAGCTTCTGGAAGGGAAAAAGTACCCTCATAATCAATCGGATTTTGAGTAGCGATCACCATAAAAAATTGCGGCAAAAAATAAGTTGTGCCATCTACTGTGATCTGTTTTTCTTCCATTGCTTCAAGCAAGGCCGATTGCGTTTTTGGGGTTGCCCGATTGATTTCATCTGCCAAAACAATGTTAGCTATCAGAGGTCCAGGTCTAAATTCAAATTCCCTTGTGGCTTGATTGAATATTGACAGACCTGTAACATCACTGGGAAGCATGTCAGGTGTAAATTGAATCCTCTTAAATTCGGCATCGAGTGATTTTGCCAGACTCTTGACGAGCATTGTCTTTCCCGTACCAGGAACATCCTCAATTAATACATGGCCTTTACAGACTGTCGCCATGATCATTAGTTCAATCACTTCGGGTTTGCCAAGTATCACTTTTGAAATATTTTCATGAAGTCTGTTACGAAAATCCTGTATTAAAACGCTATTCATAAATTCCTTTTAATTTGGGACCATATAATCCTGCACCGACCATCCTGATTTCTCTTGATCATTTAACGACTGGATCTTCCACCAAATAAGACTATCAAGAATTTTTGGACCGTCAACAATTTGGAAAGATTCCCCTTCCGGCGCGATAAATAAAGTTTCCTGGTCGATCCCAGCATCTGAACGCATACGAAGGCCTTCATTTTCTGTACCGGAAACTTTAATGGACATCCCAACAGCAATAACACCAATCATCGATGGTGTTTCGGTGACCTGTGTAGTTCCGTCCAAACCTTCAGGCTGTTCTTGATTTGAAGGGTTTACAGAAAAAGGAGTGATCTCGACTATAATTTTTTGACCGTTGTCGAGATTAAGGCTTGGAAAAAGCAGGTATTGGATGAGCAAAGTGATCAGACACAGTGATATACCAATCGCAGTAGTTGCGATGATCACCGTTTTTGTTAAGAAATCATCTTTTTTTTCTGGCATTGAGTCTCAAAAATTATAATCCAGAGAAAAAGCCCCAAATGATATAATCCAAACCTATGGATGAACTTACATCCTCTTTCCCAATAATTAATAATCGCTATCAGATCTTCAGTACCATCGCGACTGGGGGTATGGCGGTTATCTATAATGCTCAGGATTTAATTCTCGAAAGAAAAGTAGCAATAAAAATTCTCAAAAAAGAGCTTTCCTGCGATCAGACTTTTCAGAATAGATTCCGTTCCGAGGCAAAAGCATCTGCCAATCTGATTCACCCGAACATTATTACAACATTTGATTTTGGGCTTGATCGCGACCGCCTTTATATTGTTATGGAATTTGTCGATGGCGGTGATTTGAAGGCTGTCATGGAACAGGAAGTAGATCTTCCTCTTGAGCAAAAACTTGATTTTTTACTGCAGGCTAGCAGTGGGCTGGGTTACGCACATCGCTCCGGTTTTGTACATTGTGATGTGAAACCCCAGAATATGCTGATTTCCAAAACGGGTAACCTAAAGATCACTGATTTTGGTATTGCCAGAGCGATGTCTACCATTTCTAGAGAGGAAAAATATGATGTGGTTTGGGGTTCTCCATATTATTTCTCTCCAGAGCAAGCAAGCGGAAGACCCCCTTCCCCGGCGACGGATGTTTATTCGCTTGGGGTCATTGCTTACGAGTTGATGTCAGGACAGCTTCCATTTGATGCGGATGATTCTGCAGAATTAGCACGTATGCATCGAACAGAACTTCCGAAACCTCCCATATGTATTAATCCAGATATTCCGGATACTCTTAACCAGATTATTTTGAAAGCTCTTTCAAAAGATCCAGACGAAAGATTTCATGACGGTGAAAAATTGCATCAGGAACTTGCAAGAATTGACCTCTCTATAAATAAATCCATATCTGTCATGCAACAAAGTATTGATAAACCAGATAAAAAAATAAAATCTGATAAGTTAAAGAATTATCCTTTAAAGGCTGATAAAAATAAAACACGATTAATCCAGCCTACAACTATTATCTTGGCGGCTATCGCATTAATATTTGCTGGCGGCTTAATTCCTTTCTGGTTATATGTAATCTTACAAATAAACACTTTTAACAGGTGATCAATGAAAAAACAGGTTCTAACAGCATCCTTACTGAATTGCGATTTCTCCAGATTAGGTGAAGAAGTCCGCTCAGCGGAAGCAGCAGGAGTAGATTGGTTTCACATGGATATTATGGATGGCCACTTTGTTCCTAATATCTCTTTTGGCACGGATATCGTAACGACCGTGCGAAAACTCACAAAACTTCCTATAGACACTCATTTAATGATTTCTAATCCTGATGATTTTATCGATCGATTTGCTGAAGCAGGATCAGACAAGATTATTGTCCACGTAGAGAATAATGCAAATATTCATAAGACAATAATGAACATTCTAAAAATGAAAAAAAAGGCAGCAATCGTGGTTAATCCCGGAACACCTGTTGAAATGGTTTTTCCGCTGTTGCATATGGTGGAATTCGTATTGTTGATGACGGTAAATCCCGGATTTGGCGGACAAAAATTCATTCCAGAAGTATTGCCAAAAATTAAAACTTTATCAAATAGGATCCATGAATTGGATCTGGATGTCGGTATCGAAGTTGACGGCGGGATTGACGAAAAAACAATACCATTGGTTCGGGAAGCAGGGGCAAATATTTTTGTTGCCGGTTCGGCAATTTTCCGAAATCCTCTGGGCATTAAAGAAGCAGTAAAACGATTGAAATCTTAAAAAAAACCGCCTTTTTGGGCGGCTTTTTATTAAAGATGTCAGGATTTTATTTTACCTTGGATAAAGTTTTTATACATTTGGCACATAAAACTTTGCGAACTTTTGTACCATTCTCAAAAACCGATACCTGTTGCAGATTCGGTTTAAATTTACGGTTTGTTGCTCGCAAGGAAAAACTTCGGTTATGCCCAAAGGTTGTCGTTTTTCCGCAATTCTCACATTTTGCCATTGTCAGTTCCTTTCCTGAATAGTTGCCTTTATAATTGCAGGGAACTAGTTTACCATAATCCGTAACGCCGGGCAAGAGAAGTTGTTAAATTAAGAAGGATTCAAAGATGAGGAAAAAAATGGAAAAATTAGGGACGATTAATATTTCATACCATGCGATCGCAACAATCGCATTTCAATCAGCCCTTGAGTCCTATGGGGTTGTTGGTCTGGCAAACGAGCATTTTGCGAGAGGTTTCTCAAGATTCTTCTCTAAAGAACCAATTTCGGGTGTTATTGTTCATGAAGAGGAAGAAGGGGTTTCGATTGACCTGTATGTGATCATAGAATATGGTACCCGAATTTCTTCGGTTGCTGATAGTGTTGCACATAGTGTCAAATTCAATATTGAAAGTTTGACTGGAATACCTGTCAAGTCTGTTAATGTTCATGTTCGTGGTTTACGTGTCAGTGATATGGATTAATACTTTTTTTTATTCAATTACATTATTTTATTAAGGAATCATTTTCATGTCAAAAAAAGAAGTTCCACCTTTGGAAGTTAATAAATCGATCATTAACCCCGTATATTCCATTGACGGTGGAGACCTAAAACAACTGTTCTTTGCAGCTTTGCTTTGGCTGAAGAATCATCAACCGGTTATTAATTCTCTTAATGTTTTCCCTGTCCCGGATGGCGATACCGGTACGAATATGTTCCTTACAATGCAGTCGGCTTACAACGAGGTCGCCGAAAGTAAAGAAAAGAATTTGGGCAAAGTGATCCATATGATCGCTCAAGGTGCGTTAATGGGCGCCAGGGGCAATTCTGGCGTAATCCTTTCGCAATTGCTGCGTGGTTTTGCAAGGGCTTTGGATGAGTCTGAGAGCATGGATGCTGAATTAATGGTCAAAGCATTCGCTGAAAGCCGAAATACCGCTTATAAAGGCGTTGTCAGGCCAGTAGAGGGCACAATACTGACTGTCTCCAAAGATATTGCGAAAGCAGCAGAAGAATCATTAGCTCGTGGCAACAACCTTGTGCAAATCCTTGACGAAATATTGGCTGCTGCTGACGCTTCAGTTAAGAACACACCGAACCTTTTGCCAATTCTTAAACAGGCAGGTGTTGTTGATTCTGGAGGTAAAGGATTATTTATCATACTTGAAGGTATGCTCAGGCAAGCTACAGGGAAATCAGTCGATATTGAAGCATCCGAGATTAATGCCATGACTGTCGATCTTGATTCTATAAAATTCAATGAATTGCATGATGAAATTGAAGATGGTCAGGATTATGAAATCGTTGTTGATTTTAAACCCCTGGGTGAATTGGATCTCCAAAAATTTTACGAAGATCTATCGCGTATTGGCACTTCAGTTCAGGTTGGCGAAGGTGATGAAATCTATCGCATGCATATTCATGTGCCAACCGAAAATAAATATGAACCGATAGAACTTGTTAATAAATTCGGCAGCGTTCAAAAGGTCTATATTGAAAACCTTCTGGAGCAAACAGGGCAAGCTCAAGAAGATACGGATTTTTCAAATCCGGTTGAAGAGGGTCAAATTGCTGTAATCGCAATTTCACCTGGAAAAGGCATTTCAAGAATCTTTAAAAGTCTGGGAGTGACCAGGATTGTCAGCGGCGGCCAGACAATGAATCCAAGCACCAAGGATATTTTGCAGGCTTTTGAAGATTTGCCGACTAATAACGTCATTATTCTTCCCAATAACAAGAATATAATTTTGGCAGCTGAAACTGCTAAAAAGTTATCCGTTAAGAATGTATCAGTTGTTCCATCCAAAAATATCCCTCAGGGTTTAGTCGCATGTTTACGGCTAAATCCAGGCGAAGATTATAAAGAAATTGTCAATGAAATGACCGAATCGCTTTCAGAGGTTGATTCTGGTGAAATCACCACTGCAACACGTTCCATTGAAATAAATGGTTTAAAGGTCAAGAAGGGGCAAGTCATAGCATTATTAAATGGACAATTGATCGATTCTTCAGGCACTGTGACAGAAGCTTGTGCTAATTTGCTTAAAAAAGCAAATACAATTGACCGCGAACACATCACTTTATTTTACGGATTGGATACTACCAAAGAAATGGTTGATGAATTGGTAGAGCTTATCAAAAAGAATTATCCTGAACATGAAGTTGAAGTTCATGATGGCGGGCAGCCACATTATCAATTCATTTTATCAATAGAGTAGTTTATTACCCGGTTATTCTTGTTAGTGTAAAATTGCCTCATGCCGGGTGAGATTGATATTCTCAGAAATGTCCTTGAACTTGAGAAAAAGAAAAATTTTAATAACACAGCGGTTACTGGCGGATTAAAGAACTTCACATCTTATCTGGATAAAGTTTCTGGCAAAGATCACATTTCTTCCGACATGGTCAAAAAAATGTCGGAAGTTTTTATTCAATATAGTGATCTTAGTCATGAAAATCGCGAGTTGGCCATTAATGATTTGTTAAGTTTGATTGCGAATTTTTCTAAACCCGATTCAGACCGCCCTGTTTTTTCATCACGTCTAAAAGAGACTGGAATGGATATTGTTGAACAGGTTACGAGTATTTCACAAGATAAGGCGCTTTATGCAGATGTTAAATCAATAATTGGCATCGGGCCAAATAATTCTAATCTGTATAACAAATTAGGGATTCATACCGTTTATGATCTGCTTCGCTATTATCCACGCCGTTACCAGGATTACAGTCACCTGAAGCCAATTAACAAATTGAATTTTAGGGATGAACTGACAGTCATTGGTACGATTGCACAAGAAATAACTACACGCAGCTCTAAAAATAAACGCCTTAAGATTTCAGAAACCATCATTTCTGATGGAACTGGTTCGGTGCGGATTATCTGGTTTAACAAACCTTTCCTTTCCAAGCAACTGCATAACGGCCTTTCCATCGCCGTTTCAGGAAAAATCGATATGTATCTGGGCAGACTTGTGCTTAATAATCCAGAATGGGAGCTACTTGATCAGGAACAAGTAAATACTAATCGCATTGTACCTATTTACTCATTAACTGCCGGAATTTCACAAAAAATGCTTCGAAAGACGATCAATCGAAATCTGACATTTTGGAGCAAGCGTGTTAAGGAATACCTGCCGGATGCAATTATCAGCGAGGAGAAGTTGCCTTATATCTCAAAAGCGATCAATCAAATTCATTTTCCGGAAAATGAAGAGACTCTTACATGTGCCAAAAAAAGATTTGCTTTTGAAGAAATATTTTTCTTGCAGTTGGGTGTGATTATTCAAAAAAAAGATTGGATAAAAGCAACCGCAAAAAAATATGCTCTTTCTGATGAAAATAAAAGAAAAATAATCCTGACTTTGCCTTACACGTTAACAAATGCCCAGAAAAAAGCAATTTCCGATATAACTTCCGATCTGATGCTTGGAAATCCTATGAACCGCCTTTTACAGGGAGATGTGGGTTCAGGAAAGACGATCGTAGCCAGATTTGCTATTGAAGCCATAATTTCCAATAGCGCACAGGCAGCAGTATTGGCTCCCACTTCAATTTTAGCGGAGCAACACTTTAGGACTTTGTCATCCCTACTGACCGCCTCAGGATCCGCGAATTCTGATGAAGTCGCACTTCTGATTGGTTCGACACCTCAAAAAGAGCGCAAGATACTTTTAGACAGACTCTCATCTGGAAAAATAAAAGTAGTAATCGGCACACACGCTTTACTTGAGGATCCTGTCATTTTTCATAATCTTCAATTGGCTGTCATTGATGAACAGCATCGTTTTGGCGTTGAACAGCGTAATACACTCAAACAAAAAGGTACATCTCCCCACTTGCTCGTAATGACTGCCACACCCATTCCGCGGTCTTTGGCGCTTACGATTTATGGCGATCTGGATGTAAGCGTTATTGATGAAATGCCGGTTGGCAGGCAACCAGTTGAAACTCATCTTCTTCAACCAGGTGAACGCAAAAAAGCCTATGATTTGATTCGAGCTCAAATTAAGAACGGTTTTCAAGCTTTTATTGTTTATCCACTGATTGAAGGTGAGGATGACGAGGATTACACCGCAGCGGTCAATGAATACGAAAGGCTTTCAAAGAAGGTTTTTCCAGACCTTAAATTGGGGCTCATGCATGGCAATCTTAAACCAACCGAAAAAGATAGGATTATGCAGGCTTTTCGTGACAGAGAGTATGATATTCTGGTTTCAACAACGGTTATTGAAGTTGGCGTTGATATTCCAAACGCTGTTATCGTTCTAATTGAAGGGGCAAACCATTTTGGTCTCGCCCAGCTACATCAAATCCGCGGTAGGGTCGGAAGAAATTCTGACCAATCATTTTGTATTCTCATTCCGGAAGATGAGAGCGGGATTGAAAATGAAAGACTTCAGGCAATGGTACGCTTCAATGATGGATTTGAATTGGCAGATCTTGATCTTAAATACAGAGGTCCCGGAGAATTCCTCGGAACAAGGCAATCCGGTTTTGTTACTTTGCGCTATGCAAATATTACCGATCTCCCCATGATCGAGCGTTGTAGAAAACAGGCGCAAAAAATAATTCAGAATGACCCCGAGCTTAAAATGCCTGAGTATCAACTACTTTATCAGGAATTAAAACTTCATTGGCCTCAAATTAAAATCAATTAGAATTAGGAAAAGGAATTTAATATGGTGCGAGCGATCTTTCCGGGTACTTTCGATCCAATCCATTACGGACATATTGATATTGCCAGGCGGGCAACAGAAATTTTTGATGAATTGATCATAGCCGTTTATGATCGGCCATTGAAGAAATTGCTGTTTTCACCAGAAGTCAGGATTGCACTTGTCAAAGAAGTATTTGCAGATGAACCTAGAATAGTAGTTACAGGCTATAACACGCTTACAGTAAATTTTTGCAAAGAAAATGATGCCAAAGTGATTGTTCGCGGGCTGCGTGTTTTTTCTGACTTTGAGCATGAATTCCGTATGGCTTTAGCCAACCGTCGCCTCGCCAAGGAAATCGAAGTAGTAGCTTTGATCACAAGCGAAGAACATACATTTCTTTCTTCTACAACAGTCAGGGAAATCGCAGCCTTACACGGTGATATTTCCACCATGGTTCCACCGCATGTCGAAAAAGTTCTTAAAGAGCAAATGGAAAAAATTGGTGATCTTAATCGAATGGACCAATACACATCACTCAGGGATTAATTAATTGTAAAATAGACTTGAGGGATACATTATGGATATATTGCACCTGGTAGACCGGTTGGAAGAATTATTTAATGAGAGCAAATCACTTCCATTAACCCATAAAGTTATCGTGGATGAGGTAAGAATGCTCGAGTTAATTGATCAAATGCGCCTGGCAATCCCGGAAGAGATAAAGAGCTCCCAACAGATAATCAACCAAAAGGAACGAATAATAGCTCAATCCAACGAAGAAGCGCGCAGGACCATTGAGCTGGCAAAAGCACAAAGCGCCAAGCTTGTCGAAACTGACGCTATTGTACAAAAAGCTGAGGTCATGGCAGAAAGTATTATTCAACGTGCACGACAGGAGACAAGGCAGATCAATAAAGAAGCGGATGATTATGCCATAGATTCCTTGGAGCACCTCGAAGCAGAGCTCGGCAAGATTCTCGTGCAAGTCAGGAATGGCCTGTCTGCACTAAAGAATGATAATGACAGGAAAAATCAGGTCGCACCGCAAACTGAATTGCAAACTTCGGTTAATCATGAAGAGCGATCCGAATAATATCATCCATTTTTTCTGCAAAAGTTATTCTTAATTCATCCCTGACTTTTTTGGGGATGTCAACAAGATCTTTCTTGTTCTTTTTTGGAATGATTAATTGTTTTAATCCAGCGCGATGTGCTGCGTAGATTTTTTCCCTTAATCCTCCGACTGGAAGCACTTTCCCTCGTAAAGTAATCTCACCAGTCATGCCAATATCTAGATGCACCTTCCTTTTTGTCAATGCGGAAAGCATGGCAATGCAAATTGTTACTCCAGCACTCGGGCCATCTTTTTCGATCGCACCTTCAGGAATATGCAGATGGATATCGATCTTTTCATAATTCTCGGGATCTATGCCGTATTCTTCTGAAATAGATTTTATGTATGATAATGCCGCCTGAGCAGATTCTTGCATAATATCGCCAATTTTGCCGGTAATCTGCAAATTACCTTTGCCATCCATGACCAAAACCTCAACCGGCATGATCTCGCCGCCATTTTCTGTCCAGGCAACCGCGGTACTGGCTCCAATCTCATCATGGCTTTCAACTTTAAATGCCAGGAATTGGGCAGGCCCAAGATATTTTTCAATACTTTTTTCTGTAATATTTACTGGTAATGTTCTACCCTGAGATTTCGCTTTTGCGATCTTCCGGCAGATTTTTCCTATCTCTCTGTCCAGATTTCTTACACCTGCCTCGTATGTATATTCACGGATCACTTTTCGTAGAGCGTCATCTTCAAATGTAATTCTTGACCCTAACAGCCCATTTTCCTCAATTTGCTTTTTTATAAGGAATTCCTTGGCGATCTCCAGTTTTTCCTCTTCAATATATCCAGGGAATTCAATGATTTCCATACGATCCAGTAATGCAGGTGGAATGTTATCAATCCCGTTGGCTGTTGTAATGAACATTACGTGCGAAAGGTCATATGGCACTTCCAAGAAATGGTCGGAAAACGCACTGTTTTGTTCGTGGTCCAGCACTTCCATTAACGCGGAGGAAGGATCACCGCGAAAATCATTTCCCAGTTTATCGATTTCATCAAGCATAAAGAGAGGATTATTCACTTCTGCCTTATTCATTGTTTGGATGATACGGCCAGGCATGGCACCAATATAGGTTCTTCGATGCCCTCTTATTTCCGCTTCATCCCGAATACCGCCCAAAGAAATGCGTACAAATTTTCTTCCAAGTGCTTCAGCAATTGATTTGCCTAATGAGGTTTTTCCAGTTCCTGGAGGACCCAGAAAACACAAGACAGGTTGTTTAGCGCCAGATCCCTTGAGGTTTTTTACAGCCAGGTATTCAAGGATTCTCTCTTTTGCTTTTTTTAATCCATAATGGTTCTTTTTTAAAATATCTTCCGCATGACTGATAGAAAGATTATCTTTTGTACTCTTTTCCCAGGGTAAAGAAAAAAGCCAATCGATATAATTCCTAATAATTCCTGTTTCGGGTGCAAGCGCTGGATTTATCGATAATTTGTTTATTTCTTTATTTATCGCATTTTTAACATAATCCGGAGTTGAAATGCTTTCCAACCGTTCTTTGTAATCGTTAATTTCCTGATCCCAAAGGTCACCTTCTCCTAATTCAAGTTGGATCGCCCGCACTTGTTCACGCAGATATACCTCACGTTGGCTTCGATCAACTTCATTTTGCACTCTCGCTTGTATTTCATCTTCCAAAGTTAAAACATCCAATTCCCCAGCTAAAAGATGGTTGACATAATTTAGTCTTTCACCTGGTTCAACAATACTGAGAATCCTCTTTCTTTCGTCATCATCTGGTGATATTGCCGATGCAATCATGTCAGCAAGTTTTCCGGGATCATTGATATTCAAAGCGAACAAATGCGCTTCATCAGGTATTGAGCGATCCAGTTGGACAATCTGTTCAAAAAGGATTTTTGCTGATTTAACCAAAGCCCTGATTTCAGTGGTGCTTCCAGGTGAAGAGGTCTTGATAATAAAAGCAGATACCGCCAGAAAAGATTCATTGGTAATAATTTCATTTACCCGTAATCGACGTCGCCCCTGCAAGAGTGCTGAATAATTGCCGTCAGGAAGTGAAATCGGTTTTCCGATGGCCAATTCAATTCCGATCTCTAAAAAACGATCCAATTTTTTGGATTCGGGGATTATTCCAATGATTGTTTCATTTAATTCTTGCGAAGCAATTATCGCTTCTAAATTTTGACCAGGAGTGATAAATAGAGGCGAAACCATGTGTGGTAGAACGATTGTGCTTTCCAAAATGATCGCGTTGCGTCTGACTAAACCGGATTTATCACCTTTGGCATTTTTAATCAGGTCAAGCTCTTCTGTTCTCTGAAATAATGCGGCACTGAAATCATCCTGTACATATTGATGATCATTTTTTAAGATCATACATCACCCTTAATATTCTCTTTTACCGCTCCGGCAATAAAAATACTTCCTGAGGCGATAATTGCAGTTGAGTCATCACTGTGCGCTAAAGCTTCGCCAATGGCATTTTTAATATCTTTCACAACAATATTTTGAGTGTTTAATATTTTCGCAATACCCGCCAATTTATCTAATTCCATCGCTCGAGGGTGTTCTGACCTGGTGATAATGAGGGTTCTGATAAGCGGTTGAAATACCTTCAACATAGACTCAACGGCTTTATCTTCTGAAGCACCAAAAATTAAAATGATATTTTTATCTGGTAAATATTTTTTTATGGTTTCGACAAGTTTTCTGAAAGAGTCAAGGTTATGCGCCCCATCAATAATTATCAATGGCTTTTGATTGATGATCTCAAACCTTCCTGGCCAGTATATATTTTTGAATCCTTTTAAGATTGATTTCAAATCAATCAAAATTCCCTGATTCTTCAATTCCTCGATACAGGCATAGGCAGTTATCGCGTTATCAATTTGGTGATCTCCTAACAGCGGGATGGATATATTTGTAAGTCTATCTTTGTTTTTCGTTATAGTGAAGCTTTGACCTTCCAGTGAGTAACAATTCATTTTTGCTTGATAAAGATCGGGCGCGTAGATCATTTTTGACTTTTTTATTTGTGCAATTCGCTCAATCTCACCAAGCGGAGTTGATTTTTGTTTTGAAATAATCACCGGGATATTTTCCTTAATGATGCCTGCTTTTTCAAAAGCGATCTTTTTCAATGTTTTTCCCAGCACATTGGTATGATCAAAAGAAATTGGCGTTATTACGGAAACAACAGGTATCACGACGTTGGTAGCGTCAAATCGGCCTCCCATACCAACCTCAATTATGCCAAAATCGACCTTTTGATCCGAAAAATATTTGAAAGCTATTCCAGTGATGATTTCAAAGGTTGTAAGCTCAGGTACTTCTGTTACCACATGTCTAAATTGGTTAACGTAATCAGTAATTTCTTTATGTGTGATTAACCTGTTATCGATCCTGATTCTTTCACAAAAATCTATCATATGCGGTGATGAATAAAAACCGGTTTTATAACCGCTTTCACTAAGGATACTGGTGATCATTGCAGCGGTTGATCCCTTCCCTTTTGTGCCGGCTACATGTACAACTTTGAAATTATTTTGAGGATTATCCATTAATTCAAGAAATTTGTTCATCCTCTTAAGATCGAATTTCTCTGGTGAATAGCGCAAATTCCTTGTAAGGCTGTAATCTACAAAAGAATAGATATAATCTAAAGCTTGAGAATAATTTGTCACCAATTGTTATCTGCTCCAGCTAAATAATAGAGAATTTTACTCTACGGGTTCTGTGAATTATTAAATATTATGATATGTACAATTTTAATTCTTGAAATAAGATTTGCGGGTTGCGGATCATTGAAAGATAAACGCAGTATTCTTAAGCCAATTCTGCATAAATTACACATGGAATTTAATATTTCAGCTTCAGAGATTGATAAAAATGATGTTTGGAACGAATCCGTCATTGGCTGCGCACTGATTTCGAACGAAAAGAATTTTGCTGAGTCTTGTCTCGCAAAAATACCGGATTTTTTGACCAATCATTTTTCTCATATCGATATTTTAAAATATTCGATTCAATTTATATGACTCGAGGTGATCTATGGATCTTGATTTAAGAGAGAAAAAAGCAGCCGTTGCTGCTTCAAGTAAGGGGATCGGATTGGCGATTGTAAAAGTCTTGCTTGATGAAGGTGCTTTTGTTCTCATGAATGGCCGTGATGGAAAAACCTTAGAAAGATCTTGTACTCATCTCGGTGCTCCTGACAACTTGCGGATTTTTTGCGGTGACATTACTGAGAAAGAAATAGGTAATGCATTTATTACAGAGGCTGCCCGTGAATTTGGTGGTTTGGATATTCTCGTTACCAATACAGCAGGCCCTGATAGCGGGAGATTTGAAGACTTGTCCTCAGCACAGTGGGAGGATGCCATCAATAAATGCCTGAAAAGCCATATTAATCTGATTGAAAATGCCCTACCCTACCTCAAGGAATCATCAGCGCCAAGTATTTTGACCATCACTTCATTTACAATCAAGCAACCGCTACCGAATTTAATATTGTCAAATTCTGTACGGGCGGCAACTGCCGGTCTTACAAAAAGTCTGGCCAATGAATTTGGCGCCTGCGGGATCAGGGTGAATTCACTCCTCCCCGGCTGGACAAGAACCGGTCGACTGGATGAATTATTAATGACGCGCTCCAGGAAAAACAGAACGACTTTAGACCATGAAATTTCACTGATAACTCAATCAATTCCCCTTGGCAGGCTGGCTGATCCTGAAGAGATCGGTAAAGCCGCTGCGTTTCTTGTATCCCCGGCTGCTTCTTATCTAACTGGTGTCATGTTAAGTGTTGATGGCGGAATAAACCAAGGACTGTTTTGAAAGGTAGATTTTGAAAGATACTGATACGATAACCGGTTTTCTCGAACGCAATTTGTTCACCATCCAAAAACCTGGACGCTATGTCGGCGGTGAATACAATCAAATCAGGAAGAATTGGAATAATGGCTTAATCAAGATTGCCCTGGCATTTCCAGATATATATGATATCGGATTTTCAAATCTTGGTCTGGCGATCCTGTATGACATAATCAATAAAAGAGCAGATGCGTTGGCGGAACGTGTGTATGCCCCATGGACTGATATGGAAGATGCCTTGCGAAAAATGGAAGTCCCCCTTTTTTCATTGGAAAGCAGAAAACCTTTATTAGACTTTGATCTTGTTGGATTTTCAATCCCATATGAGACTCTTAATACCAATGTATTAAACATGCTCGATCTGGCAGGAATCCCTTTAAGAACCACCGACCGTAGAGAATATGATCCGATCATCATTGCAGGCGGTCATGCCTGCATGAATCCTGAACCAATGCACGCTTTCATCGATTTGTTCGTGATTGGCGAGGGGGAAGAGATAATAAACGAGATTATCGATGTTATCAAATCCAATAAGGATGCCAGTCGCGAGCAAAAGATTTCCACGTTAGCCGGTATATCAGGTGTTTATGCGCCTTCATTGTTTCAAATTACTTTTAATGAAGATAACACACTTAAAGAAATCACAAATTTTAAAGGGGAAGCATACAGTCAGGTAAAAAAGCGGTTTGTTAAAGTCCTTCCCACGCCAGTGACGGATTTCTTGGTTCCAAATATTGGTACCATTCATGACCGGATAGCCATTGAAGTAATGCGCGGCTGTTCGCGAGGATGCAGGTTCTGCCAGGCAGGCATGATCACGCGTCCTATCAGGGAAAGATCTGTTGCAGAGGTGCTGCAAGCGGTTAAAACCGCAGTTGAAAAAACAGGCTATGAGGAAGTTTCGCTTTTGTCCCTGAGTACATCAGACCATTCAAGGATCACAGATATGCTGATCGGGATCAATAAAATGAGTTCCGAGATGCGTTTTAATTTTTCGCTTCCCTCCTTGCGAATTGAAACCTTTGATGATCAACTAATCAATACCATGCATGGAAAAAAGAAAGGAAACTTCACGCTTGCCCCTGAGGCAGCTTCAGAAAAGATCAGGCAATCAATTAACAAACCCATTTCTGATATGGATCTATTTACAACAATTGAAAAGATCTTTCGCATGGGGTGGATGAACCTGAAACTCTATTTTATGATTGGCTTTCCCGGTGAAGATATGGAAGATGTTCAGAAGATCATTGATCTGTGCCTGAAAGTCAATAGTATAGCAAAACAAATATTGCGCGGAAGAGCGCAAATTCACGTCAGCATCAATACATTGATCCCCAAACCTCATACCCCATTTCAGTGGGTATCAATGGAAACCAAGGCCAATATTGAAGACAAGTATCAGCTTATCAAAGATGGGCTTAGAAGCTCTAAGATCAAGCTTGACTGGCCGGATTATCAAAACTCTTTTTTTGAAGCATGGTTTTCAAGAGGTGACCGCAGGTTAGCAGATGTCATAGAAACCGCATGGAAGAAAGGCGCCAGATTTGACGCATGGAACGAATATTTTGATTTTAATCTATGGCTCGAAGCCTTTGCTGAAAATGGGATAGATCCTTATTTTTATTCTCACAGAGTCAGGGAAACTCGTGAAATACTCCCATGGGATCACATTAACATAGGCGTGGAAAAGAATTTTCTTATCAAGGAATATATCAATGGCACTATTAACAAAATTACATGTGATTGCAGATACTATTGCAATGGATGCGGTGTGCAGACTGAGTTGGAAATTGATTGTGATGTAATAAGGATGCACGATTAAATGCGGTTGCGGATCACTTACCAAAAAACTGGCGGGATCATTTTTACCAGCGCCCTGGACTTGCAGAAAATATGGGAAAGGTCCTTCAGGCGGGCAAATTTACTTGTAATGTATTCCGAAGGATTTCACCCACAGCCCAAGATTCAACTTGCAGTACCCCTACCGGTTGGTTTCCATGGATCCAGTGAACTTATTGATGTCTGGTTTAAAGACATTTTATTAAAAGATGAAATTTTTGAAAGTTTACAAAAGGTGTTGCCTGCCGGACTTGTCATAAATTCAATTGAAGAAATCCCTGAAAACCAGAAAGCTCTAAATAGTATGGCTGATTCTGCCATTTACTTAGTTACGATAATAGACAGCAGCATAAATTATTCTTCTTTACAGGAATCATTAAGTCAAATACTTAATAAAAAAGTTATTGAGCGTGAAAGAAATAAAAAACATTATGATCTACGGCCTTTGATCGGTAATCTGGAATTAAGGTTAACAAATGATCATCTTCCGCAAATTCAAATGCACCTGCTAGCCAGAGCGGGTGCAACCGGACGTCCGGATGAAGTTATCAGGGAACTTGGTATTGATCCCGCCGCCTGTAAATTTGAAAGGGCATCCGTTCATTTTCATGAATAAAGTTGAATTACTGGGATGCTTTAGAGAGTGTTCCAATCCAAAATGCGCCTTCCGTTTTCCTGATCTAAAGTCTGATCCGGATATTGCATATTGTCCAAAATGCGGTGCTTTGGCATCGATATCCAGCACAGTTTTCTCAGAATCAAACAAGCATTGTTTTTCAGAAGGTAATCCTGAAATGATTCCTCTGCTAGACAACATCCGCAGTGTTTACAATGTTGGCTCAATCATCCGGACTTGCGAGGGATTGGGGATTGGTGAAATTATCTTGGCAGGCATAACGCCTACCCCAGACCATCCGCGCATGAACAAGACCAGTTTAGGTGCTATTCCTAAACTCAAATGGCATTATTTACATAATGGTTTAAAAGCAGTCACCGATATGAAGTCAAAAGGTTATCAAATAATTAGTTTGGAAAGCACAAGGTCAGCGCTTCCAATAGAAAAAGTTCATAAGAAAGATTTATATGGAAAGATATGTCTCGTCGCAGGTAATGAGAATCTTGGGATTGATCCCGCAATTCAGGAGTTAAGCGATATGGTAGTCGCTATCCCTATGTCAGGGGAAAAAGAATCATTTAATGTCTCAGTTGCTTTTGGGATCGCTGCCTTTCATCTGATTCAAATTGCCAGGATCTGAGAGATCAACAAGGCGGTGTGATCACTTATCAGCCTGGGATCTTCAAGAGTTATTACTCTCGCTGTATTCCATCTTGCCAGGGCTTGATTGAGCAGAGATGGTCTGACCACAACTATGGCGCTTTTATAATCTACTCCCGCAAGAATCGAAAATGCTGATATCCATCCTGAATTTTTTTCAAATTCCAGGTACCCCAATTCGTCAATTATCAATACATTAGTAGGTATTGAGTTCCGAATAATATCATCTCCCCAATCTAATATTTCTGTATCCATTTTCCATTCTCGATTGGGATTATCAGGATCCCAGCCAGGTTTATAAAATGCCAATAATTTTTTATTTCCTGATGCAATGTCTATCGCGAAGATTCCCGTCTTTTCTCCTTTTTCAATTCTTGGCGGTGAATAAATACCTTTTACTTCAATGCCTAAAGTTTTGATTTCACTTATCAGACTGGAAATTAATGAGGTTTTTCCCGCCCCAATTTCTCCTGTTACCAAAAATATGTTCTTCATGCTTTTCGATTACTAATGGATGATGATTGATTTGTTGTTATTCTGATTGCTTACTGTTATAGGTATCTCGAAAAAATCTGACAGAGTTTTACTGTGAAATATTTTTTTGGTTTCGCCTGCCATATATTTATTTTTCTTTCCCATTATGATACATAGGTCGCTGTTATTAAATACATCCAGGGGATCGTGCGTTGAGTAAATAATCGTTTTTCCGTCGGTTTTTAGGCTGGCTATCAAGTTATTTAAATATTTCTTATTCTTTAAATCGAGATGAGTCATCGGTTCGTCCATTAGGATGATCTCTGGTTCCTGAGCCAAAGTCCTTGCTATGCGTACTCGCTGTAATTCCCCTCCGCTGATTTCTCCCAGTTTACAATTTGCCAAAGCAGTTAATTCAAGTGATTCAATTATTCGCCGGCTGACTGAAAAGTCATTCTCGGAAGGTATATTAAATTTCAAAATATGCGGAGCTCTTCCTAACATAACAAATTCCTGCACAGTGTAATCAAAAGGAATATTTTCGTTTTGCGACAAAAAGCCGACAGATCCCTTTAGTTCGGCTATGGAATTCTCTTGCTTACCCTTTTTTATTATGATTTTTCCCACCAGGGGAGTGATAAAACCCAATAAAAGCATAAGCAGGGTTGTTTTTCCGGTTCCATTTAACCCTAACAAAGCTGTTCTGGAACCCATTGGGATCTCAAAATTGAAATCTTGGATGACACTATCTCTTCTGCCAAGGTACGAGAAGGATATGTTATAGAGTTTTATTACATCGCTTTTCATGAAATCCGTCCTCTGTTAACAAGCAGGCCAAGGAACATTACCGCGCCCAAAAAAGCAGTAAAGATCCCAAGCGGTATTTCTCCCGGGAGCAAAGCCCTTGCCAGATCGTCGCAGATTATAGTAAAAATCGCTCCCAGAAGCAATGTCACGGGTATCGATTTTGCTGTATCAGAACCTGCGATCATTCTGGCATAGTTGGGAATGATCAAACCTATCCAGCCGATGATTCCTGATATTGAAATTATTGAGGAAGTTAACAAAACACTTGCCAAAAGACTCACCCACAATTCAAATTTATTCTTCAAGCCAAGCGAAAAAGCGATTTCCCTATCCATCGCATGTAAATTCAACCTCCAGCGATATAACCAGAAGAAAACCATTATCGGACAAATAATAATTGCTGTTCTGATGAGGACTGGCCAGGTTGAATTTGCCAAACTTCCAAGCAGCCAAAAAACAATCGCAGGTAATTGGTCAATGGGATCTGCCAGATATTTCAGAATACCAATTCCTGCGGAAAATACCGCGGACACTGCTATTCCTGCAAATATCAGTGAAAGAATTTTATTTCCCCTGATCCTTCCCGAAATAAGCATAGAGATAAATAAAGCCAAAACACCAAAACCAAAGGCGAATAATTGAACGTAGATGGTGTTGCTATTGAAGATGAGGATACCTAGAGCAGCACCAAATCCTGCAGCCTGACTGACGCCTAAAAGGCCGCCATCTGCCAATGGATTTTGAAATATTATTTGAGTTACCAATCCCGCCAATGCCAATCCTGCGCCAATTAACAAGGCAGTGAATACGCGCGGTATTCTTAATTGAACAAATAGCTGTCTGAAGAGATCGTTTTTTGAAAAAAGTTCGAAAGGATTAACACTTTGATACCTTCCAATAAAGAATGAAGCAAACGTAATCAGGATCAGGCAGACAATTAGACCTATTATCCTTTTTTCCTTCATACTAATTCAAATAATCTATTATCTTGGGAAAGATCTTTTCATTGATTATTGATTTGTCAAGTCCGTAAAATATTTCATAATAATCATTAACCATCAGCCGAATTTCCGAGGAAAATATTTCTTTTGGATTCTGCTTTAGAGTCAACCACCCATAACCTAAAATCCAGCGGGGATCCGGCTGGTCCCAACTTAAAAAGTCATATGGAAAAGCAAATACATGATCATTCTTTACAGCTTTCAGATTTTTCCAGACCGTATCATTCCTTAAATTGTCAACAATCTCAGGACCTTGACCCTGGTAATTGATAACATAAACCATTTCAGCATCCCAATTAGAAATTTGTTCCATATTCACTTCCATCCATCCCCCCGCTGGATTAGCTTCCATCCAAACCGGCATTCCGCCTGCCCTTTCCACCATGTCAGTTTGCAGCCAATTTGCTGCAGGGACTTTGAAGATGTATTTTTGATCTTCAGATTCGGCTTGAAGAATTAAAATGGTTGGCTTTTCTTCTGCAGGTTTGTTCATTACTCTATCTTGTAGTTGTTCATAATACTTCTGATAGGAGGAGATCAGCTCTTCTCCGCGTTGTTTTTCATTCAAGATATCGGCAAGAATTCTAATATCACGGTAAATTTGGTCTACATTCTCGAATTCAACATAAACAACCGGAATTGATAGGTCTTCAAACGGTTTTCCGATAGTATCCCGCATGGAAGATTTCATGATCACCATATCCGGTTCTAACGGAACAACTTGTTCGGCACCCGCTCCCTTTTCAAGTATGTACTTTTCACCAATGTTGGTGTTTATTAATTTCAAAAAATCATCTGTGGATTGAGACCTTTTTTCCAGGCCAACCAGTTTCTTATCAGCGGATTTGAACAAATACAAAAAATTCGTTAACATTGGTGCCTGTTTACCAATAATGATTAGCCTTGAAGGTTCACCATTCAACGTTACTTCCCTTCCCAAAGCATCGATGACGTTTTTTTGATTTATCTGAATAGTAGTTGCTCGTGAGCATCCAGAAATCAAAAAGGCGAAACCAACGAAAATTGAAATAATTCTTTTCATTTTTTAACCATCCAATAAATATTTTTTACACCATTCAAGCCAGGACAGATATCCCTGAATTTGATTTTTACGATACGAATTCACAATAGTAGGAAATTTATTTTGATCTATAGCAGCTTGACTTTTATAATTTAGTTCATTTCTGGCGGCTAACCAGGAATTGCAGATATCAATTTGTGAAGTGATTAGCTTATTGGCTTGTTCTGCCCCGGTCCTTAAAGCAAAATACAATTTCAAAAGAAAAAAAATTCTAAAATCTCTTCCACGTTTTACAGGAGACACAGACCATAAGGTAAAAGTACTTCTTCCTTTTGGAGTTATTGAAAATTCATTTCTTATTGGACGATTACCCTCCCTGGAAATTGTCGAGCTAATAAAGCCTTCCTTTTCCAATCGATTTAGCATTGCATATAATTTTCCAATCTTAATATTCCAGACAATTCCAAAGCCGCATAAATCAACTACCTGTTTATGCAGTTCATAACCATGCATGGGTTTTTCCATCAAAAATCCGAGCAAAGAAATGTCAGAAAGATTATTCATAATATGAATATTTATTGATATTATATCCCAGGTAAATTAACCTTGATTTGTCAAAATACATAACGGCTGTTATCATTTCATCATCATTTATTTAAGAAGGTTTACTATGCCAATCTATGAGTATCGCTGTAATAATTGCGGGAATTCGTTTGATGCGCTTCGATCAGTACAAGCTGCTGATGAGCCGATCGTATGTTCTCAATGTCATAAAAATGATTCTAAAAGGATGCTATCAACCTTTTTCGCACATGGTCAATCCAAATCATCCGCTTCATCATCTTCTGCATCATCATGTGGATGCGGTGGTTGTTCTGGCGGTTCGTGTTCTTCCTGCGGTCATTGAGGATGAATGGATTTTAAAGGCAAGAACATCATCATCTCCGGTGGATCAAGCGGGATTGGTCTGGCGTTGGCAAAAGAATTTTCTGCTTTGGGGGCTAATATCACCATACTTGCGCGTCGGAAAGATTTGCTGGAAAAGTCTTTGGTTGAAATTAAGAATTGTGCTTTAAATTCCAGCCAACTTTTTTTATGGCATTCTGCAGATGTGAGCAATTTTACGGATTTAAAAAATATATTATCAAATGATAAAACTCCTTATGATGTTCTCATCAATTCTGCCGGTATCGCATATCCTGGCAAATTCGTTGATCTAGATCCTCAGATCTTTAAAAAAATAATGGATGTTAATTATCTTGGTACTGTCTTTTTAACAAAACTAATCTTGCCGGAGATGATCGAAAGGGGCTGCGGTTATATAGTTAATATTTCTTCTCTTGCGGCGTTGATTGGAATTTATGGATATACTGCCTATGCTCCTTCAAAATATGCTGTTAGAGGATTTTCACGCTGCCTGCGCTCCGAGGTCAAGCCTCATGGGATTAATGTTTCGGTTGTACTTCCGCCTGACACAGACACACCTCAACTTGCTTTTGAACATACAATTATTCCAGAAATTACAAAGAAAATTAATCAATCCGGAAGTGTGATGAAAGCGGAATCGGTAGCTCATGCGATCATCAAGGGGATGAAGCGAAAACGATTTACGATTATTCCTGGATTTGAAGGCAAACTGCTCAATTTACTCGCGCCCTTATTTGGTGTTTACTTTTATCATTTAGCCGCATATCTTGTTAATCAAAATAAGAAAATGCGCGCACGCATGTCATTTATTGATTCATTCATTACTTCTCAATTGTTTTGGAAAAAAAGGTTATAGGTCTACAACTCTTTTTATTCTTTATATTCTTCACCTTCATTCATTGACTTCCGTAAGTTATGTTCTTCTCCTATCAATGCTATACTCTTAAGGGTATTTATCCTTTTGAGAGGTGTTTATGAAAAGAGACTTTATTGCCATTGCTGATTATTCCCCTGAAGAATTGAAAGAAATGCTGGATTTTGCCATTGAACTAAAAAAAGAGTATTTCTTAAAAGGCAACCAGCCGATATTAAAAGGCAAGGTGCTTGGGATGATCTTTAATAAGCCCAGCCTGCGGACACGCATTAGTTTTGATATGGCTATGCGCCATCTGGGTGGTGATGCCTTGTTTATTTCTCCCGCTGAAATTGGTTTAGGTCAGCGTGAATCAATTGCTGACGTAGCCAGAGTCCTGTCTGGCTATATTCACGGGATCATGGCGCGTGTTTTTGCCCATTCACATGTTACAGAATTGGCAAAATGGTCATCAGTGCCAGTTATTAACGGTTTAAGCGATTACAACCACCCTTGCCAGGCGATGGCTGATATCATGACGATCTATGAAAAATTCGGTAAGCTTAAGGGATTAAAAGTTGTTTATGTCGGCGATGGCAATAATGTCGCTGTTTCTCTATTGCATATCTGTTCTAAATTAGGTCTGGATTTTTCAATTACCTCACCTGAAGGCTATGATATAGATGATAACGCCTGGAAGCTGGCTGAAGGATTTGCTGCCGCCAGTGGATCCAGGTTATCCAAATTTCGTGATCCAAAACAGGCTGTATCAGGAAGGGATGTGATTTATACTGATACATGGACAAGCATGGGACAGGAAGAGGAAACTGAAAAAAGGAAAAAGGTATTTCCTCCTTACCAGGTCAACAATCAATTAGTCAGCCTGGCTAGCAAGGATGTGATCATTATGCACTGTCTGCCAGCCCACCGTGGTCAGGAAATCACGGATGAAGTCGCTGATGGGCCATACTCAATGTTGTTCCCTCAAGCGCATAATCGCCTGCATGCACAAAAAGCAATTCTGGTCAATCTTTTATCCAAGGAGTTAATATGAAGACGCAAGATTATATTCAGATTTCTGATACCTTTGGCGCCAAAAACTATAAACCCCTGGATGTAATAATCGAACGGGGAGAAGGCGTTTGGGTTTATGACATTGACGGCAACCGCTATTTGGATTGTCTAAGCGCATACAGCGCCTTGAATCAGGGACATGTACACCCCAGGATCTTGAAAACTTTCCTTGAACAGGCGCAAAAATTGACGTTGACTTCACGCGCTTTCAGAAATGACCAGCTGCCGCTGCTTTTTAAGGAATTATGCGAATTAACCGGCTATGAAATGGCCATAACAATGAACAGCGGTGCCGAAGCGGTTGAGACAGCTTTAAAAATCGCCCGTAAATGGGCATATAAAATTAAAAATGTAGAGGATAACCTTGCAGAAATAATCGTGGCTGATGGTAATTTCCATGGCCGTACAGTGACAATCGTTTCTTTTTCATCAGAAGATCTTTATAAAAAAGATTTCGGCCCATTCACACCAGGTTTTATCAATGTCGCTTATGGTGATGCCTCAGAAATTGAAAAGGCAATCAATAAAAACACAGCTGCTGTCATGTTGGAACCAATCCAGGGTGAAGCCGGAGTCCTGATACCCCCGGAAAATTATTTAAAACAGGTATCAGATATTTGTAAAAAGAATAATGTCCTTTTCATCGCAGATGAAATACAAACAGGTTTGGGAAGAACCGGTAAACTGTTTGCATGTGATCATGAGGGAGTTCGTCCGGATGTTATGATAATTGGTAAAGCCCTTGCAGGTGGTTTTTATCCAGTTTCGGCTGTCCTGTCTGACAAATCTGTCCTTGGATTATTCACACCTGGCGAACATGGTTCCACATTCGGCGGCAATCCGCTTGGATCAGCAGTTGCACGAACCGCATTGAAGGTCATCATTGACGAAAACCTGATTGAGAACGCCAGAAAAATGGGTGAATATTTTACTGAACAGTTATACGAAATGCCCCAGAAGAATATAAAGGAAATTCGTGCCAGGGGATTATTGATCGGTGTTGAACTTAAAAAAGAATCCGGTAATGCCAGAATTTATTGCGAAGCCTTGGAGAAAAAAGGCATTCTTGCCAAAGAGACTCATGAAACAACCATCAGGTTTGCTCCACCGTTGATTATCGATCGAGAAACGATCGATTGGGCGCTTCCACGCATTAAAGAAGTTTTATCTCGGTAACAGGAATCCATGGATCGAAAAGCTAAAATTGTCGCTACACTGGGTCCAAGCAGCAATACTATAAATTCTATTAAAGCGCTGATTGAGGCAGGCATAAATGTCGCTCGGTTAAATTTTTCACATGGTACATACGAATCCCATCTTGAGTTAATAAATATTGTTCGCTCATTGTCAATTAAAAAAAATAAACCTGTAACCATTCTTCAGGATCTCCAAGGCCCCAAGCTCAGGGTTGGAGATTTGCCTCCAAAAGGTGTTTTGCTAAAAGCCGGCGAAATCATTTCGATGGAATTGGATATTAATGACCATAAAATCGATTTTGAGGATGGCAAACAGAAGAAAATCTTTCTGGAGATTCCAGACATTATCCATTGCCTGAAAGAAGGCGGAAGGATCCTGCTCGATGACGGCAAACTGGAACTCGAAATTCAGGAAATCTATAAACATGGTTTTAATGCGAAAGTTTTATTAGGCGGTCTGCTTACCTCCAATAAAGGCGTCAATCTGCCAGGTACCAGTCTCGATGTTCCCGGCTTCACAGATAAAGACATGCAGGATCTTGATTTTGGGATCAAGAATGGCATAGACGCGGTTGCGATTTCATTTGTAAGGACAGCTGGTGATGTATTTTGTGTAAAAGAATTTATTAATAAGCAGTCGAACACCAATCGGGATGTCCCAGTTATAGCCAAACTTGAACTTCCAGAAGCAGTAAAGAATCTTGACCAGATTTTGGATGCTGCTGATGGTGTCATGGTGGCACGTGGGGATCTGGCAGTTGAGACTTCACCAGCAGAAGTTCCGATTATTCAAAAAGAGATCATTCAGGCTGCCAATCGCAAGGCAAAAATGGTCATAACGGCCACACAGATGCTTGATTCCATGATCGAGAATCCACGTCCTACCCGCGCGGAAGCATCAGATGTAGCAAACGCTATTTTTGATGGAACTGATGCTGTTATGCTTTCGGGAGAAACCGCCAGTGGAAAATATCCGCTGGAGAGTGTTCAAATGATGGATGCCATCATAACCGAAGCAGAGAATAATATTGAAGATTGGGGCCATTACTATAAATCAACCATTGGCAACAATCAGGATGATGCTTATGCAATTTCGATCGCCGCCAGGGAGCTGGCACACGATCGGCAGGTAAAGGCTGTTGCTGTTTTTACTAAATCCGGACGTTCAGCCTTTCTGCAATCCAAAGCACGCCCTGAAGTACCTATCCTGGCTTTCACGCCCAATGAAGCAACTTATCGCCTGATGAGCATGTATTGGGGTGTAGTTCCACATCTTGTGCCACTCTCTGAAACATTGAAGGAGATGATCATTCATGTTGAAGAAGCGCTTACGGCTAGTGGTGAATTAAAAATTGGACAAAAAGTTGTTCTTATTTCAGGTTTTCCGATCAATGAAATGCGTTCAACAAATTTAGCCTTGCTACACACGATCGGCAGCATCAAACCGGATTAGGTTTACATCAGACTTTGGTTAAGCAGTTCCAAAGATTTCCTGTCAGGCCTGATCTTTTCTGTTGCAAGCCTGTTCAGGGGTTGTTCTCCTATCGGATACATATCATATATGTTGGGTGAATCCGGGTCTACATAGATCAATCCAGTGATCAGCCAGTTTCTACGGATTGCTTCTTCCAGCATTTTTACTGCTTCAGTGCGATTTGTGGGATCATATTCGCGGGCCAGCTTCTTAAAAACTATGATTGACCCATCGTGCATGGAAACTTCTTTGATGGAGCCACGTTCAAAATCATCCAGTGTGATCTCGTTACGAGGTGCTACAAATTCTACTTCGTGCAGGGGTGCTTCATGTCCTTTTACCCATGAATACGAATGAACGGAATAATCCTGATTGTTAAATGTCACACAGGGGCTGATAATATCCAGAACTGAAGTCCCGCGATGACTGATGGCAGCCTTTAATAATTCCTTAACCTGTTTTGGGTCTCCTGCAAATGAACGAGCCACAAAGGAGGCATTCGCGGCTAATGCTTCCAGTGCAACGTCAACTGGTAGGTAAGGATTTTCACCCTGTCGTTTTAATGTTAATCCTTTTTCCGCAGTCGCTGAAAACTGACCTTTAGTCAAACCATATACACCATTATTTTCAACAATATAGACAATAGGCACATTTCGCCTTACCAGATGCTTAAACTGGCTGAGTCCAATATTTGCTGTATCTCCGTCCCCACTAATTCCAATACCGATCAGGCTTTTATCTGCAAAAAGCGCTCCTTCAGCTACTGAGGGCATTCTGCCATGCAAACCATTGAATCCAAAGGATCGTTCCAAAAAATATGCGGCAGATTTACTCGAACAACCTATTCCGCTGAATTTGACGATCTTTTCAGGAGGCAGGTTCAATTCGTAGCAAGCTGAAACAATCATGTTTGCAATGGAAGTATGACCGCAGCCTTTGCATAACGTTGTCGGCTTTCCAGTGTAATCATTACGAGTTAATCCGACGGTGTTGGTGCTTTCTTTTCTAAAGAGATCTGCCAATTTATTTAACCTCTGCCTTTACGTCACTAAGAATTCTTTCAAAAATCCATTGTGCGCTTAAAGAGAGCCCATCAGAGTGTGCAATGCTTATAAAATTGCTGGCATGCGCAGGATAATTGACACATAACAACTGTTTCATCTGTCCATCTCGGTTGTTTTCTACCACATAGAATCGCTGGTGCTTTTCAATAAAATCATCTACCTCTTTAGAAAACGGAAGTGATCGAATCCGTAAATAATCAGTTATAAATGATTCTTTTTTAAGTAATTCGATTGATTCAATCACCGGCATAGTAGAAGATCCGAAGGTGATTAGCGCAAACTCATTATTGTTGTCAATAATTTCTGGCTGCGGGCAAATTAATTTCGCTGTCTCAAATTTTTTCTTGATCCGGTTCAGGTTTTCTTCCCAACCCTTTGAAGATTCACTATAATTTGCATATGGATCATGGCTGGTTCCTCGTGTGAAATAAGGAGCCTTTGGATTCAAATTGCCTGGAATTGTTCGATAAGGAATACCATCGCCATCAAAATCTACATATCTCCCCCATTCTTTTTGTTTTTGCATGATAAAGTTCTCAAGGTCAGAATCCCATAACACTTTTCCACGGTTGATTTCTTCTTCAGGGTACTGTAACGGAGCTGCCATCCAAATATTCATCCCCATTTCCAGATCGCTGAGAATGATGACAGGTGTCTGTAGTATTTCGGCAATATTCAAGGCCTTCCAGCCGAATTCAAAACACTCATTCATGTTTCCAGGCATGAGGATCACAAAATCCTTATCACCATGACTAATATAATATGAGAATGAGAGATCTCCCTGCGAGGTGTGTGTCGGCATTCCAGTACTGGGTCCAACTCTTTGCACATCCCAAACAACCAGCGGCACCTCAGTAAAGTAAGCTAATCCGAGGAATTCAGACATTAAACAAAGACCAGGGCCGGATGTGGATGTCATCGATCTTAATCCTGCCCATCCTGCTCCAATAACCATGCCGATCGCAGCCAATTCATCCTCTGCCTGAATAACCGCACAGGTAATCTTGTTTGTTTCAGGATCCACCCGTAAATGTGGCACAAAATCAATTAATGATTCCGCCAGGCTTGTAGCAGGGGTGATGGGATACCAGGCTGCGAATTGTAATCCACCATATAATGCCCCCAAAGCCCCTGCGGTATTACCATCAATCATTATTTTTCCCTGAGTTGCTTGCATTGGGGATAAAGTGAATTGAGACTGTCTCTTTATATTCGCAAGTGCCCATTCAAAAGCTTTCTTTACAACCTTTAAATTTGGTTCGATTGCTTTCTTTTTGCCATTAAAATGCTGGTCCAGAGCTGATTCTATTTTTTCCATCTCAATGCCAATCAGATAAGCCAGGATGCCAACATAAACCATGTTTGCGAGATAAATTGTAAGGTTCGATGGTACTTCACTGGTTTTCAGTATTTCATCAACAGGCATAGCGTGAATAGTGATATCATCCCGAATATTCGTGACAGATATATTTTTATTGATAAGCAAAATTCCGCCGGGATTTAAGTTGGCAATATCTTTTAGTGCTGATTCCGGATTCATCTCAACCAAAATATCATCCTTTTCCAGTCTTCCAAGATAACCATCTTTTGAGATCCGCATAGAATACCAGGTAGGCATACCTTGAATGTTTGAAGGAAATATATTTCTTGCTCCAACCGGAATCCCCATTCTAAAAATAGCTTTCTGGATCGTATTATTGGCAGTTGCACTGCCAGACCCATTTATCGTGCTGAAAGTAATACCAAAATCATTTATCTTTGACCTGGTAGATACCATTTTTCCTCAAATTTTTTTATTACGCATATCGATCAATTCCATATGCTCAATTAAAAGCTTCTCGGCCTTTTGATAATCTCCTGTCTCAATTTCTTCAACTATTCGCTGGTGAAAATCCCAAACTTTAATTAGGTAATCCAGGTTGTTATATAGATCCAATCCAACTTGCTCATACATATCCCAATAGCTTTCAAGTAAACCCATAAGGAAAACATTTTTTAAAGGTCTGAAAAAAGTTAAATGGTAATTACGGTGTTCCTGATGCGGAATTTGGACAGGAAAGCCTTTCAATTTGGAATACGCTTGAACAACATATTTTTTCAATTCATTAAGGCTGTTCTTATCAAGCTCTTGAGCAGCTTTAATAAAATAAACTCGCTCCAGATGGTTTCGAAGCTCTGAATATTGGTGAAAATATTTTTGATCAAGGTTTATTGCATAATAAAGGCTTTTTTCAACCGCGGGTTTAAATTGATAAGGGAGGATTTCAATGCCATTTCTCGGTTGGGTTGAAATGATTCCCAAATTTTTTGCCAACTCCATTTGCTCCCTAAGGCAGGCGGCACTGACTCCTAATTCGGAACTTAGCTTCTGTATCGCAGGTATCGGGGAATTAGGGTCTTTGGCTTTATCGATCAGGTAATCCAATAAGCCACGTTGTTTATCTGAAAGTATTGTTCGCTTAACCATTAATATAATTAATCTGATTAATGATATTTTATCGCGATATTACAAATTTAAGTAATTAGAGAATGTAATCAAAAAGGGATGATAATCAGGCAGTTCGAAATTAAGTGAAAACAATTCGGCGATATACTTCCTCATAACGCGGGGTGTCATCGCTGGAGTCTTCTGTGTGGCGTGATCGCATTCGTTTATAAAATTGGTCAATTTCGCCAATTTGTGAAGCATGTTTCGTAAGCGCTTCAAGTTTTTTAGGCCATGTATCGGTTACATCGATAGCAATATTGGCTTCTTTTGGCAATGATATCCATACTTCTTTTACATGGTGAGGTTCCAGATGCTGCTCTTTTTCCAATTCGGGAAAGAAAAGAAAATTTTGCGCAGCCGGAAATACTGCGTCAATGACTACCTGCCCCGCAGCGCGGTGATCAGGGTGATTGATATAAGAATCTCGTAGATAATAATTGGTCGGATCGCAAGTGACCACGATGTCTGGTTTTGCTTTTCGAATTACACCTGCTACTTCTTTCCGTAATTCTAAGTTTGGGGTTAAATAACCATCTTCGTTGTCTAAAAAAATGATATCAGAAACCCCGATCACTTTTGCCGCATTATACTGTTCTCCTATACGCAACTCTCTGATATTTTCGACACTCGTGAAATGGTCATTGACACCTTTATCACCTTTGGTCAATAAACAGTAAGCTACATGATGGCCTTCTTCAGTCCATTTTGCAATGGTGGCCCCGCAAAAGAACTCTGGATCATCTGGATGAGCTAAAATGACCAGAATATTTTGCTTTAAATCCCAAAAAGCCATTTAATTACCTTTTATTCTGCCTGTTTCTACGTTCATCTCTTCGAAATTCCGTTTTAGGCTTGTTTTCAGCCGGATTGTCACCATCTGTTTTTGTCTGAACAACATCCTGAATATCGTTTAAATCAAATTCTTTTATTCCAATCTCTTCAATATAAACATAGACAGTTTTTCTTAATGGTGCAACATCGGTTATCTTCCCTTTCCCGTTGGGAGTCAAGACCATTTTATTCTTTTTCGGCATATCTTTTAGAGCATCGACATACTGGCAATATTCGTATCCAAGGCAGCAGCGCAGACGATCGCACATGCCCGTGATATCTGCAGGCGTCAATGATATGCCCTGTTTCTTGGCCATACGTATCGAAATAGATTCAAAATTACACAGGAATTGCGAACAGCATCTGGTCTCAAGCCCGCATGAGCCCATCCCGCCTAAATATCTGGCAACATCCCTTGGGCCTACTTTATGGAAATCAATACGGGCATTTGGAAAATCCTTTCCTAAAACCTTTTTTACATTGTTGAAATTGGGAGATTCTTCTGTCTCGCTTGAAAAAAGGAAGGATAATATTTTTTCGTCAAAACTTATTTCAGAAGATACAAGTTTAATACCCTCGTACTTTTGCTTACGAATTTCAGAACGGCATATTTCGAGCGCCTGTTCACTTTTTTCTTTTAATTCATCTTTTTTGATCAAATCAGCGTGTGATGCAAGGCGGTCAACAGGTTTATAAGCTGCATTTTTAAGAATTTCCGGATCTGTGATTATTTCTGTCAACTCGCCAATTTGCCATCCCCTGCTTGTTTCCACAATTAATGAATCCCCTATGTGGATTTCTGACAATTTTGAAGCGTCGAAATAATAGTTTTTCCCAATTTTGGAAAATCTAATCCCCACGATTTTCGGCAGAACTTTTTCGATCGAATCCATAATTTTATTTTTTGTTTTGCTGTGATATGAAAGAGGCAACTTCACATGCGATTGAAGAAAAAATACCAGCTGCAGGTGAATCAGGTTGGCTGATGATAACAGGAGTCCCTAAGTCACTATTTATTCTAATATCAGGATTCAAGGGAATTCGCGCAAGAAATGGCAATCCGTAAGCGTTGGCCATTGCTTCACCGCCGCCCTCTCCAAAGACATTCAGCATGGTACCATCGGGTAATTGCATAGCTCCCATATTCTCGATCACACCAGCGATTGGTATTTCCAGCTTTTTAAACATTTCAATACCACGCATTGCATCGTCAAGTGAAACTTTCTGTGGCATTGTCACTATGATCCCACAAGTAATGGGAATATGCTGAGATAAACTCAGCTGTACATCTCCAGTTCCCGGTGGAAGATCTACGATCAGATAGTCCAGCTCGCCCCAATCCACATCAGTCAGGAATTGCCTGATAGTTGAGTTCAGCAAAGGACCTCGCCAGATCAAGGGTTGCCCATCTTTAACAAGAAAACCAATAGAAATTATTTTAACGTTATAAGCTTCAGCCGGAATCAGTTTGTTATCTCTGGGATTAGGTAGAGTTTTAATACCCATCATAGTTGGAACATTCGGTCCATAGATATCTGCATCCATTATGCCTACTGATGCGCCTGTTTGCGAAAGAGCGATAGCCAGATTGACCGCTACGGTTGTCTTGCCGACGCCCCCTTTTCCAGAGGAAACAGCAATAATATTCTTAATGTTTAAGTTCGGATTTTCTTTCAGCTGCTGGCTCTGTTGAACTCGCGCTGACATCTTAATTTCTATGGTGCCGATTCCCTCAATAACCTCAACGGCTTTACGCGCATCAGCCTCGATTCTGGAACGAAGCGGACATGCAGGCGTTGTTAATTCGATTGTAAACTTGACATTTTTGCCATCAGACTCGATATCTTTGATCATTCCCAAGCTGACCAGATCCCGATTTAGTTCGGGATCCATGACAGTACTTAATTGTTTCAGAATCTGCTTTTCTGTAATTTTCTCTGCCATTTAGTTTCTAACTTTCTTTTTAATAATCATTACTTATTCTCAGGTAAGCAATTCTAACACAAGGGTATATTGCCTAATAATTTTCTTCCACTCAAAGATGATGAAGTAAAATTGTAAAAATCAAGGATAGATTCGATTAAGGTGTTTTTATGAAAAAGGTATTGGTTGCTTATTCCACTTGGGCGGGTGCAACCCATCAGGTTGCCAACGAAATTGGAGGAGAATTATCCAGGCATCACTTTCAAGTCACTGTAATGCCATCAAAGGATGTAAAATCAATTTCGGATTACGAGGCAGTTATTCTTGGGACTTCCATTCATATGGGTAGCATGACCGGGGATTTCAACAAATTTTTAAAAAGATTTCAAAGAGCATTATCTGGCAAGGTTTCAAGTATCTTTGTAGTCTGTTTCAATATGATCGAAGACAATGAGAAGAATAGGGGGGAGACATTAGGTTGGCTGAACAAGTCGCTTTCCAAATTCCCCGATATCAAACCGGTTTCCTTGGGATTCTTTGCAGGCGCTTCAGTTACTGACAGTGAAGAGTTTTCAAAATTAAATATTCTGGTAAAAAAAATGATCGAATCTATGAAAAAAAGCATGGATACGGATAAAGGAAAAAGTGACTTCCGCGATTGGGAAAAGATCCGTTCCTGGGCGGCAGATGTAGCCGATAAAATCGTCCAATAACCTTGAGCATCAATCAAAAAAGTATATATATTTTTTTTCTTCTGACCACCCTTATTGCTCTAATGGGTGGTTATTTAATTTTCCGGGCGACCAGCTGGGGACCTTGGGCTTTCAGCGATTCATCAGCTTATCTGAGTGCTTCCCGCAATATTCAATCCGGTAATGGTGCCGTTATCCATAATTCAAACGGTACGTTTACACCAGTAACGGAATTCCCCCCTTTTTTTCCTGTTATCATAAATATTTTTACTCCAATTAAAGGAGATTTTGTCGCAACAACTAGGTGGATCAATATCCTTTGTTTCTTTTTAAGTACATTCATGATAGGTTTGTTATGTTATCAAACATCCGGAAATCTGCTTGCTGTTTTTTTCTCAACTGCCCTCTTTGCCTTTTCCCCTGTGATGGTTGATACTTTTTCCGGATTTATGTCTGAGCCTATTTTTATTTCATTACTTTTATTTCTTGTATTCTATATTTACAAATTTATCAAAACGCAAAATAAACTATTTTTCTTTCTGACCATTGTGGCCTCTGCGATGCTTCCGTTGATTCGATATGCCGGATTACTTTTTATTTTTTGCCTAAGCTTCAGCCTGCTTTTCTTTGGAAAAAAGACAATCAGAGAATCACTTCCAACCTTTTTCCTTTACTTGGTGGCCGCGCTTACACCGATCAGTATTTGGTTTATTAATCAATTTACCAATTTAAATAAGGTGGGAGGTAAAAGTTTTCTGTTTAAGATTGAAATTATTAAAGACTTTTTTGGTAGTATAGAACAGGAATTTCAGGTTCTTTTGAGCTGGATCCCTTATTCAGGCACATATTCAAACAGGATTCTAAATAACGCGTTTCTGATCTTCTTCATTGGACTATTTCTCACATCGGTTGTTCATGGAATAATCGCAATCAGGGAAAAAAACCTTAAGAGATCTGACGATTCCCTGTTTTTATTTATACTTAGCTTGTTTCTGGTAATCGCCTATGTAATATTTATAGGCTTTACACATAACCTGACCATTCCCAAGATTGATATCATAGATCGGATGATGGCTCCTATTTATCCTTTCATAATCCTGATCCTGATTCTTGGATTATTGAGTAATGCGTACCTTGGAAAATCAAGGGTCATTGGGATTACTCTGCTTCTTGTTGCGATTTTTTCAACTAGATTTTATTTGCTCTCCAGTCTGGGCTATGTAAGAGAACTTTATAGTAATGGAAAAGGATATACTTCCCGTCAATTCATGCAATCCGATTTTTTGCATCAACTGGTCAAGTTACCTTCAGATCAACAGATGATTTCGAATTCTGCGGCATTCGTTCTTTTTCATACCAATCGCTTCCCTTATCCGGTAGAACAATTTCCAAACCACTCTTTTGGATCAGGAAATTCCTATGGTGAGAAACCATTTCGTCAAAAGAAAGCGGCGCTGATCCTTATTTTTCCGGAATTTCGGAACTATTACGGAAGTAATTCAGATCAGCTGCTCAATACATTGACAGCTGGTCTTCAGGTTGACTTTCAGGATGAAATTGGTGGGATCTATTATTATCCCGAGGACTCTATTCCACAGTAACTGATTTCGCGAGATTTCTGGGCTGGTCAACATCCAAGCCTTTCATCGTGGCGATATGGTAAGCAAATATTTGAAGTGGAATCACGGCCAGGATCGGATTGATTAACCAGGCTGCTTCAGGTATCCATAGAACATCGTCACCCAATTCTTCTGCCCGAGAATCCCCATCAGTTGCCAAAATAATGATCTTCCCTCCCCTGGCTTTTGCCTGTTCAACTTGACTGAGCATTTTTTCATACCATTGATCTTTTGGCATAATCGCAAGAACCGGCATCTGTTTATCAATCAAAGCGATCGGACCATGTTTCATTTCGCCTGCTGGATAAGCTTCGGCATGAATATAAGAAATCTCCTTCAATTTCAGCGCGCCTTCATACGCTATGGGCATATTGATCCCCCTCCCAAGATAAAGAATGTGCTCAATATCTTTATATTTCTGAGAGATCTTAGATACCTCATGCTCACGTTCAAGGCAGGTTCCGACCAGATCTGGCACCATGCTGATCAAACTGATCAATTTTTTACGACTATCTTCGCAAAGTAACTCTTTTTTATCCGCCAGTAATATCGCCAGAAGAAAAAGATCAACAAGAGGCGCGGTAAAGGCCTTGGTTGATGCCACTCCAATTTCAGGTCCTACTTGCATTGATATGAAACCATCAGCCTGGCGCATTGCCTGAGAACCTATTGCATTGACAATCGACCAGACGTGCGCCCCTTTTTGTCGAGCCTCTTCCATAGCTGCCAAAGTATCAGCAGTTTCACCGGATTGGCTGATTGCGAGCACAAGCTGGCTCTGATCTACCAGGGGATCCCTGTATCTGAATTCCGAAGCAATATCCACTTCAACTGGAATCCTTGCGATGTTTTCTATCAGATACTTCCCTACCTGACCTGCATGCGCTGCAGTGCCGCAGGCAATGACCTTTATCCCTTTAATTTTATTAATTTCCAGCTTGTCGCTATTCAAGGTATCAAGCCGGACACATGAATTACTAAAATCGATCCTTCCCGCCAATGTGTCAGTAAGGCTGCGGACTTGTTCATGGATCTCTTTTTGCATAAAGTGTCGAAAATTACCTTTTACCGCTGAAATAGGATCTAAGTTGATTTTCTCAACCTTGGCGTCAATAGCGCTGCCATCCAAGGTCATCACCCTCACTTCTTCTTTTTTTATGATTGCCATCTGCTGAGAATCCAAAAAAATCATTTCATTAGTGTGTTCCAAAATTGCCGGAATGTCGGATGCGATAAAATTCTCGCCTTTTCCCAAACCAATGACAACCCCGCCGGCATTTCCTATTCTGGCAGCGATCATTTTGTCCGGTTCACGCGTGGAAAGGACGACAATTCCATGGGCGCCTCTGATCCGCGCCAGAGTATTTTGCACAGCTAACTGAAGAGGTTCTCCTGCAGTCAGGTAACTTTCTATCAAATGGACAATAGTTTCGGTATCGGTCTCGGAATTAAACTGGATGCCTTCATCTACCAACTCTTGCTTTAATTCGAGGTAATTCTCTACGATACCATTATGAACAATGACGACCTGTCCATTAAACCCAATATGCGGATGGGCATTTCTCTCGCTGGGTTCGCCATGCGTCGCCCAACGCGTATGTCCGATACCGGGATTCCCGTGGATTGGATCTTTCATTAGAAGATCGACAAGATGAGCGATTTTTCCAGAGTCTCGCCGAACCTGGATAGAGCTTCCATTTAAAATTGCTATCCCCGCAGAATCATAACCCCTGTATTCCAATTTTTTTAGACCTTCAAGAATAATGGGTGTTGCATCTTTATCACCTATATATCCTACGATTCCGCACATTATTTTCTCCTGATTCTTAAATATGAACGTGTTTATTCTGTCAGCAGGTTATCTGACATAACAGAATATATGATTAGGAAGGTCAGGGATTTTTCCTGGAGGGCATCCGCCGATCGATCGATTTTCCCGAAGGCATTTTCGGTTAACTTCACCTCGCGATGAAGAACCCTCTCCTCGTCATTCCGCTGTTTAATTATTGCGGAATCAGGCGCTACCATTCCCAATTGGTTTCAAGATTATACTTGAATTTACTTTTAACTTGACACAACAGTTTTTGGTTTATAAAATAAAATTATCAATGAAAACTTTGGGAAGAGACTGGTGAAATCACCATCAGCACCGAAGGGGCAAATCCAGAATTGGATGAATCTCTCAGGTAAAAGGACCCCAGGTTTAATAAACCCTGGAAAAGCATATCGCGCCGAAGGGGCAAACTCGAATAGGGTGAATCTCTCAGGTAAACGACAGGGCAGGCATTTTTTTTTGCCTGCTTTTTAATTTAATTCACAAAGGAGAAAAAATTATGAAAACACCAGAGAACCTGAAATACACAAAGACCGATGAATGGGTGAAATTGGAAGGGAATGTGGCGTTAGTCGGCATCTCTGATTATGCCCAGGATCAACTATCCGATATCGTCTATGTTGAATTTAACAAGGATGTGGGTGAAGCTATAAAAAAAGATGAAGTTCTCGCGACCATCGAATCAGTCAAGGCAGCAGGTGAAGTTGTCTCTCCTATAACAGGAACGGTTAAAGAGGTAAATATGGTTTTGTCTGACAAACCAGAATTGCTTAATGATGATCCTTATGAGAAAGGCTGGATCTGCAAAATCGAGGTAAGTGAACCAGTGGATAATGAATCTTTAATGGGCGCCAAGGATTATGAAACTTACTGCGCCGGAAGGCATTAATGTATATCCCTCATACTGATTCAGAACGCAAGGAGATGCTCAAGATCCTTGGAAAAGATAGTCTTGAATCCTTGTTTTCTGACATTCCTGAAAATTTTCGCTTCCCAAAGCTTGATCTGCCTCCCGCTTTATCTGAAATGGAAGCTTTGCAGGAACTCTCCAATCTTGCCGACGCAAACAATTCCTGTGACGAATTGATCTGTTTTCTTGGCGCGGGTTCATACAATCACTATATCCCGGCTGCTGTGGATATGCTCCTTCGACGTGGTGATTTTTTCACTGCCTACACGCCCTACCAGCCTGAGATCTCCCAGGGAACACTGCAGGCAGTGTTCGAATTTCAATCGCTCATCGCTAATCAGACAGGCATGGAAGTCAGTAACGCTTCTCACTACGATGGAGCGACAGCATGCGCTGAAGCCTGCTTATCCGCATACCATCATTTCAGGGGAAAACGCACGAAATTTATTCTTTCTCCTGCCCTTCATCCACATTATCGCGAAACTATCCACACTTACCTGGGTGCGCTTGATGGAATTGTAATTGTTGAAAATAATGATTCCATCCGCCAAGTTGATCCGCATTTCATGTGGGAAGAGATTGATGAGAACACAGCTCTTGTCATTGTCCAGTACCCAGATTTTTTGGGACGGATTGTTGATTTTACAAGATTTGGGAAAAAGGCTCATGAATCTGGCGCGCTGTTAGCTGTTGCTGCCAATCCTCTCTCGCTCGGATTATTAAAACCGCCCTCAGAATTTGGTGCGGATTTTGTGGTTGGTGAAGCCCAGCCCCTTGGAATTCCAATGAGTTTTGGTGGACCTTATCTGGGATATTTTGCTACGCGAAGTGAATTGATCCGAAAAATTTCTGGCCGCATTGTGGGCGAAACTGTGGATGGGAAGGGCAATCGGGGCTATGTGTTGACCCTCACAGCCCGCGAGCAGCATATTCGTCGAGAAAAAGCGACCTCCAATATTTGCACAAACCAGGGGCTTATGGCACTTGCTGCAACAATCTATATGAGCCTTTTAGGTAAATCCGGATTACGTAAAGTCGCCGAGTTATGTTATCAAAAAGCCCATTACGCGGCCAGCCAGATCGCAGCAGTTCCTGGCTTTACCATTAAAAATGAATGGACTTTTTTTAATGAGTTCGTTGTTGAATGCAAACAGGATCCAAAGAGGATAATTGACTTTTTGCTCCATGAAGGTGTTCTCGGAGGCATTGATCTGGGTGACTTTTATCCGGATTTGAAAAATTGCCTTCTCGTTGCGGTAACAGAGAAAAACACAAAAGAGGAGATAGATCTTTTTACTGAACTTCTACAGGAGGTGGTGAATGGCTGAGCCAACTATCTATGAACTGTCCTCACCTGGACGTATCGGGGTTCGCTTTCCCGATTCCGACGTTCCCTTGCAAGAATTGCCGAAAAATCTACTCCGCGAAGAATTACCAATGCCGGAATTATCTGAAGTTGATGTGATCAGACACTTCACGCGTCTTTCCAGATTGAACTATTCCATTGATGAAGGCTTTTATCCCTTGGGTTCTTGCACCATGAAATATAACCCGCGTGTTAATGAAGTCACAGCACGCTTATCGGGTTTCATAAACAGCCATCCATTCCAACCTTTGGAAACGATCCAGGGCAATCTGGCAGCAATGTTTCTCCTTCAGGAATGGCTTAAAGAGATCACAGGTTTTCACTCTGTATCATTACAGCCAGCTGCTGGCGCTCATGGAGAACTGGTGGGCGGTCTGATCATGCGTGCCTTTCATAAAAAAAGAGGAGACGAAAAACGCACCAAAATACTTGTTCCTGACTCTGCGCATGGAACAAATCCGGCTACATCTTCAATGGCCGGTTTCGAGCCAGTAAACATTCCTTCAGATAAACGCGGAAACATAGACCTTGAAAAGCTGAAAGCTGTTTGTGATGAAAGCACTGCCGGATTGATGTTGACCAATCCCAATACATTGGGACTTTTTGAAGAGAATGTGCTTGAAGTGATCAAAATTGTTCATGCTGCCGGCGGGCTGGTCTATGGCGATGGAGCAAATTTGAACGCTCTCCTGGGTATCACAAAACCAGGCGAGCTCGGTTTTGATATCATGCATATTAACCTTCACAAAACTTTTTCAACACCACATGGCGGAGGTGGACCTGGAGCTGGTCCGGTTGCTGTCGCCGAACATCTTGCCTCTTTTCTGCCCGATCCCGTGGTTGGAATTGTCGAAGAAGGCAATGAGGAAATCCCTCCGTTATATGGCTTTATTACACCCAAAGATTCTATTGGCAGGGTTAAAGCTTTCCACGGCCATTTTGGTATCATTGTGCGTGCGCTAACCTATGTCCTTATGCTTGGCGCTGATGGCCTCCGAAAAGTGTCGGAATATGCGGTCTTGAACGCAAATTACCTGATGGAAATTCTCAAAAAAGCGTACACCTTGCCTTATGATCGCACCTGCAAACATGAATTTGTGCTTGAAGGTGTCTGGGATGAGCTGCCAGATATTCATGCATTGGATCTTGCCAAGCGAATGATGGATTATGGCATTCATCCTCCCACAAATTATTTCCCGCTGATTGTCAAAGAAGCATTGATGATCGAACCAACAGAAACTGAAAGCAAGCAAACGTTGGATGAATTTGCCAGAATTATGCTGCAGATCGCAAAAGAAGCGCATGATAATCCTGAATTACTACACGAAGCGCCGCATAATACGCCTGTCGGCAGGCTGGATGAGGTGAAAGCCGCAAAGGATCTTGTATTGTGTTGCCGAAGACCGGAATAGAACTGATCCTAAAACGCCGCTGAACATCAGCGGCGTTTTGATTATTCTATGTAATCAGAAATTTGTTCAAATATTTCTTTTAATCGACGAAGATCAGATCCACCCCCCTGGGCTAACTGCGGGCGCCCCCCGCCACTTCCGCCTATCTCTGCAGCAATTTTTTTAACGATCATGCCTGCGCTAGCTCCTTTTTGTATTAAATCATCAGTAACTGTCGAAATTATTTGTATATTTCCTGTGTTATTTGAGCTGGCAAAAATCGCTATTCCAGATGCAAAATCTTGTCTGAAACAGTCTGCCAAATCACGCATCGTGCCTTGATCTGTGTTCTCAAGTAAAAGGGTTAATAGTGCTTTGCCATTCACTTGCCGGGCGGTTGCCTTTGCTTCTTGATATTCAGCCTTCGCTTTACTAACAGCGAAATGTGAGATTTCTTTGGATAATTCTTCCTTTTCCTGAATCAATTTTTTTGTAGAGAAAACTACATCATCGATAGACGTGTCTAAAAGATTTTTCACTTCATTAAGATCATGAAGCCTTTTGGATACAAGCTCATAAGCTTTTCGTCCTGTAACAGCTTCGATCCTGCGAATTCCCGCAGCAGCACTTCCCTCACTGGTAATCAAAAAGGTTCCGATTTCCGAGGTTTCTGATACATGCGTACCTCCGCAAAGTTCATAAGAAAATGGCTTTTCTCCACCAATGGCGATCGTCCTGACTTCTTCGCCATACTTTTCTCCAAACAGCGCGGTTGCACCTTCCTCAAGCGCTTCTGACAACTTCTTCTTTGTCATGGTCAATAAATAGTTGTTTAATATTTTCTCATTGATGCCCGTTTCGATCATTTGGAGTTCTTTTTGGCTCAATGCAGCAGTATGCGTAAAATCAAAACGCAATCTGTCTGGGGCTACCAGCGATCCAGCCTGGCGAACATGGTCGCCGAGCACTTTGCGTAGTTGCGCATGCAATAAATGTGTTGCGGTATGGTTGCGCATGATATCCTGCCGCCTTTTCTGGTCAACTTCGGCAAACACCCGTTCAGATATTAAAAATTTTCCTTGCTTTACCTTTCCGAAATGGACGATGATCCCAGGTGCGGGTTTTCGAACATCAACAACCTCAAAAATATTTTTTCCATCTTGTGAGACTATTTCACCCAAATCAGAAACCTGGCCGCCAGATTCAATGTAGAATCCGGTCTTGGACAGAATAATGCCTGCATCTTGACCTTTAGAAATTTCGTCCACTGATTCTGAATCAACTATAAGACCGGCGATCTCTGATTCGGTTCTTGATAAACCATATGGGTCATATTCCACACCGAACTGATTCAACCGGTTTTCTCTTCTTAACTCATCGCCTATTTTAGAATAAAACTCGGCGTCCTCTCCTCCCAACGGTCCAAATTCCTTACCTGCACCGGAATTTAATCGGTGTTCCTCCATTGCGTTGAAAAAGCCTGTTTGATCTACTTCCAGGTTTTTTTCCTTAAGAACATCCCTGGTTATTTCCAAAGGCAAGCCATGCGTAGCGTAAAGATCAAAAGCCAACTTGCCATCCAATTTTGTTTTGCCCTTTGTATTGAGGTCCTGTACTGCATCTTCCAGGTGGGAAAGACCACTTTCCACAGTTGCTTGGAATCTTTTTTCTTCACGGGTAAGGTTGTTAATGATGGCCTTTTGATTCTTAATAATATCCGGATATGCCCCACCATATTGCTTGATTACAATCTCGGCAATTTTTCCAAGAAAAGGTTCTATTAACCCTAGTTTTGAGCCAAACCTTGCCGCTCGGCGGATGATCATTCGGCATACATAATTTCGCCCAATATTTCCAGGTACAACACCATCAGCGATCAAAAATGAGGCTGCACGTGCGTGGTCAGCGATAACCCGGTATGGCGTAAAATTTTCATCCCGGTCTTTTTCAGAATGGCCGCTTAGCTCTCTGACTTTTTCAATGAGTGGTAACAACAAGTCTGTTCGATAATTTGAATCAACATTCTGGAGTACAGATACAATGCGTTCAAAACCCATCCCGGTATCGACATGCCTGGCTGGTAGTGGTTCAA